>JAUIML010000051.1 GCA_030432715.1 Acidimicrobiia bacterium
GATCGACTCCATGGTCCCGGTCTCGAACGACCACAGGCCGCCGGGATCGACCAGGGTGTCGACGAAGTCGAAGTCGAGGTTGCAGGCACCGTACGACGACTGGGGTTCGCACGCGGTCAGCAGCCGGGGGGGCATCAGGGGGAAGAAGGCGAATCCCACCAGTGCGGTCATCGTGGTCGCCGCCAGGGTCGAGCGCATGAACAGATAGCGCTGGGGGAAGCGGAGGAAGAGGAAGACCATGGCGAAGATGGTCACGGCGAAGTGGAAGGTTCCGTAGAACACGTTCCAGAAGACGATGAACGGGTCGAAGTCGATGAACCGGGCCTGGATCCACTCCTCGTGATAGAGCCCGAGTGCGGCCTCGAAGTCGATGACGCGCATGGCGTTGTCGAAGGAGCGGTCGATGATGTCGCCGCCGAGTGCGGACCCGAACTGGTTCCGGATCGTCGAGTAGATCACGTAGAAGACGAGGGTGATCAGGCCTTCCACCCACCAGCGGATCCCGGCATCGGCAGGAGTCTCCTGCGCAGGGGGCGGAGGGGGATCGACCGTCATGGTGTCGGTGGGGGCCGCCACCGGGCTAGCCCGTCGCTCGTTCGAGGAACCGGTCGCGGTCGACGAGCACCCGCACGACCCGTCCGGCGGCGATGGTGCTGCGCCCATCGGTGGCCTCGACGGCGAAGGTCAGCCGCCGCCCCTCGACCCGCTCGACCTCGGCGGTGATCGTGATCGCCGCGCCGACCGGGCTGGGCTGGACATGGTCGATCTGCATACGCATCCCGACCGTGGTCTGGCCCGGCTCGAGCCGTCCGGCGAGCGCCTCGACGCAAGCCGCTTCGGCCCACGCGAGGACACGGGGGGTCGACAGGACTTCGACATCGCCAGAGCCCATGGCGGTGGCAGTGTCGAGGTCGGTGACCCTGCGCTCGATACGGGCGGCCAAACCGGCGTCGACGGACATCGGCGGTACCATAGCGAACCCCCGGCCCTGGAGGTTTCCGTGCTCGATCATGAGCTCATCAATCGCACGCTCGGCACGGCCCTGCGCACCGGCGGTGAGTTCGCCGAGGTGTTCGTCGAAGACAAGCGGTCCTCCTCGGCCATGCTCGACGACGGGCGGGTCGAGGAGCTGACCAGCGGCCGCGATCGAGGGGCCGGAATCCGTGTCGTGGTGGGCGAAACCACCGGCTTCGCCCACACTGCCGACCTCACCGAGGCCGGCCTCGCGAACGCCGCCGAGGCGGCTGCGGCCGCCGCCCGTGGAGGGGGCGGAGGCGTTCGCGAAGTGTCCGTCACGCGTGTCGACGGCCCCCGGCCGACGCCCGCACGAATTCCCCCCGAAGACGTCGCCAAGGCCACCAAGGTCGAGCTTCTGTCGCTGGCCGACGCGGCCGCTCGCGCCCAGGGTTCGGCGATCACCCAGGTGTCGGCCCGCTACGGCGACAGCCGGCGCAGGATCCTCGTGGCCAACAGCGACGGCCTGCTGGCCGAGGACGACCAGGTTCGCACGTTGTTCTCCGTTTCGTGTGTGGCGACCGGCGACACCGGCCTGCAGACCGGCCGCGAGTCCACCGGCCGCACCGTCGGGTTCGAACTCTTCGACGAGGCCGACGTCGAGGAGATGGCCCGCACCGCTGCCGGCCGGGCGATCACCAAGCTCTCCGCGCGTCCCGCGCCCTCCGGCGCCATGCCCGTCGTGGTCGGACCGGGTGGTGGCGGTGTGCTGTTCCACGAAGCGTGTGGCCACGGCCTCGAAGCCGACCTCGTGGCCAAGTCGGCGAGTGTCTTCGCCGGCCGCGTCGGCGAGGAAGTGGCCACCCCGCTGATCACGCTCATCGACGACGGCACCATGGCCGGTGAATGGGGTCACTTCACGATCGATGACGAGGGTCGCCCCGCCGCCCGCAACGTGCTCATCCAGGACGGTGTGCTCACCGATTACATGTGGGATCACCTGCGGGCCCGCAAGGAGGGCCGCCCGAGTTCGGGCAACGGTCGTCGTCAGAGCTACCAGCACCTGCCGATGGTTCGCATGACCAACACCTACATCTCCAACGGCTCCGACGAACCGGCCGACATCATCAGCGGCACGGAGTCCGGCGTCTATGTCGCCGAACTGGGTGGCGGGCAGGTCAACACGGCCACGGGCGACTTCGTCTTCGGCATGACCGAGGCCTACCTCATCGAGAACGGCGAGATCACCGAGCCGATCCGTGAGGGCAATCTGATCGGCAACGGTCCCGAGGTGCTCACCCGGATCGATGCGTTGGGCAACGACTTCGCCATGGGCTCGCCGGGCACGTGCGGCAAGGACGGACAGGGTGTCCCGGTGGGCGATGGCACGCCGACCCTGCGGGTGACCAGCCTCACCATCGGCGGCACCGCGGCCTGAGGCCCACGTCATGGCAGAGCTGATCGACATCGCCAACCGCGTCGCCGGATGGGCCCTCGAGGGCGAAGCCGTCGAGGCCTTCGTCGTCCACCAACGAGAAACCGAGATCCGCGCCTATGAGGGCGACGTCGAGTCCC
Source organism: Acidimicrobiia bacterium (assembly GCA_030432715.1). Lineage (GTDB taxonomy): Bacteria > Actinomycetota > Acidimicrobiia > Acidimicrobiales > Aldehydirespiratoraceae > JAJRXC01. The sequence continues at coordinate 2,530 of JAUIML010000051.1, forward strand.
TGACCTCGGCCGAGAGCCAGGGCATCGGCGTCCGCGTGGTGGCCCATGGCCGGCAGGGATACGCCTACGCGGGCACGCTCGACCAGCGGGCGCTGGAGGAGACCCTCCGGGAGGCTCGGGACAACGCCACGTTCGCCGAGCCCGACGAATTCAACGGGTTGGCCGAACCCGACGGCGTCGAGCCGGCCGACCTGGATCTGTTCGATGCCTCGATGGCCGACTTCCCGACCGACGAGAAGGTCGCGCTCGCCATCGAACTGGAGCGGCTCACCAGGGCGGCCGATTCCCGCATCAGCGGTATCGAGTCCGCCGAATACGTCGACTCGCGCTACGAGTCGGCCGTGGCCACCTCCACCGGGATCAGCAGCCTCACCCGCGAAACGGGTTGCTATCTCTCGGCCTATTCCCTCGCAGAGGCCGACGGCGAGACGCAGACCGGCTTCGGTTTCTCGATCGGTCGTGGTCCCGGGATGCTCGACCCGGCCAAGGCTGCGGCCGACGCCGCCGAGCGGGCCACCCGTCTCCTCGGGGCGGTCAAGCCCGAGACCGGTCGGGTCACGGTCGTGCTCGATCCGTGGGTCACCGCCCAACTGTTGGGCATCATCGGCCACACCCTCACGGGCGACGCGGTGCAACGCGGTCGCTCACTCTTCGCCGACCGCGTGGGCGAACAGGTGGCCGTGGCCGATCTGGTGCTGGTCGACGACGCGACCGACCCCGCAGCGTTCACCGCGTCCATGGTCGACGGCGAGGGTCTGGCGACCCGGTCGACATCGCTCATCGACGGCGGGGTGCTCCAGGGCTTCCTCCACAACAGCTACTCGGCCCGACGCGGCGGCACCCGATCCACGGGCTCGGCCGTGCGAGGCGGCTTCAAGGGTGCGCCGGGTGTGGGTGCCCAGGCACTGACCCTGCGACCCGGGACCCGATCGCAGGCCGAGCTGATCGCCGGGATCGACGACGGTCTGCTCGTGCAGGGTGTCGCCGGTCTCCACTCCGGCGTCAACCCCGTCTCGGGAGACTTCTCGACCGGCGCCGAAGGGTTGCGGATTCGCAACGGCGAGCTCGCCGAGCCGGTCCGAGAACTCACCATCGCGTCCACGATCCAGCGCCTGCTACTCGACATCGAGGGCATCGGCGCAGATCTCGAGTGGCTACCCATGAGCGCCGCCGGGGTCAGCGTGGTGGTCGCCGACGTCACCATGTCGGGCGCCTGAGTCCTTGACCGAGCTCGACCAGCTGGCCCAGCGGCTTCTCGCGTCGGCCGTCGACGGGGAAGACGTCGAGGTGTGTGTCGGCCGCGCCGTGGAGACCTCCGTCCGGGTTCACGGCGGCGCGGTCGAATCGTTGACCGTTGCTGAGTCCCACGGCGTGGGTGTGCGGGTCGTCGTCGGAGGCCGTGAGGGTCACGCCCATGCCGGCAGCTTCGATCCCGACGTGCTCTCGTCGCTCGTGGCCGAGGCCCGCGACAACGCGGCGTTCGCCGAAGAGGACGACCGCGTCGGCCTCGCGGTGCCCGACGGTGTCGCCGCCGTGCCCGTCGAACGATGGGACGACTCGGTCGCCGCCACGCCGATCGACGACAAGGTCGCGCTCGCGATCGCCCTCGAAGCCGCAGTCCTCGGGGCCGACCCCCGCATTCGAGGCGTGCGTGCCTCCGTCTACGGCGACACCCGCAGCGAGACGGTGGTCCGCAGCACCACGGGGATCGAGAGCCACACCCGGGGCACGATGGCTTCGCTCTCGACGAGCGTGCTCGTCGACGACATCGACGGGGGCACTCGAACCGGGGGTGCGGTCGACGCGGCTCGGGGACCGGTCGGTCTCGATGTCGACACGGTCGCCGATCTCGCAGTGGCTCGAGGGCTCCAGCTGCTGGGAGCGGTCGCTCCGGCCACGGGCCGCCCGACCGTCGTCTTCGAACCCCGCTTCGCCGCGACCCTGCTGGGCCTCGTGGCCGGAATGCTCTCGGGCGAACGGGTGGTCAAGGGCCGAACTCCGTTCGCCAACCGTGTCGGCGAGCAGATTTCTGCCGACGTGCTCACCATGTACGACGATCCGACCGATGCAGCGTCGCTCTCCGCGGCGGCCTACGACGGCGAGGGGTTGGCCTGCCGTCGAGTACCGCTGATCGCCGCCGGCGTGCTGGACGGGTTCCTCCACGACACCCGCAGCGCCAAGGGCCTGGGGACGAGATCGACCGGCTCGGCGCTGCGCAGTGTGCGCGGGGGTCCGTCGCCCGGCCATCGGTCCCTGCACGTCGACCCCGACCGTGGCGACCTCGACGGATTCATCGCCGGCATCGACGACGGCTTGCTGGTTGCGTCGCTCCAGGGATTGCACTCGGGGGTCAATGCCGTGAGCGGCGACTTCTCGGTCGGCGTGGAGGGTGTCCGCATCCGCGACGGCGAGCTGGCGGAGCCGATCCGTGAGGGCACGCTGGCCGGTTCGATTCCGCGGCTCCTGCTCGACATCTCGGCCGTGGGCGCCGACCTCGAACGTCAGCCGGGCGGCGCGCTGGTGCCGTCGCTGATGATCGAAGGGATGACCCTGGGCGGAGGGGGCTGAGTCGTGGAGATCCTGCACGCCATCGTCCTCGGCATCGTTCAGGGCCTCTCGGAGTTCCTGCCGATCTCGTCGAGCGGTCATCTCGAACTGACCCGATGGCTGTTCGGTTGGGACGATCTGTCGCCGGAGCTCGAGACGTCGTTCGACGTCGCGGTCCACTTGGGCACGCTCCTCGGAGCGATCGCGTACCTGCGGGCCGACGTCGTGCGGTACCTCCTCGCCGGCTTCGGTCCGCTTCGGGGCCAGCCACTCGGAACGGACGGCCGCATCGCCTGGTTCCTCGTCGCCTCGGCGGTACCGGCGGGCATCACCGGCGTGTTGTTGAAGGACCAGATCGCCGATCTCGACAGCATCGCCGTGATCGCGATCATGCTCATCGTCTTCGGTCTGCTGCTGCTCGTGGCCGACCGCCTGCCCGAGCGGCGAACGCTCGACGAGTTCACCCTCCGCGATGCGCTGCTGATGGGCGTCGGTCAGGCGCTCGCCCTGCAGCCCGGTGTCTCGCGGTCGGGGGCGACCCTCACGGTGTCGCGGTTCGTCGGGTTCGGCCGCGATGCGGCCGCCCGACTGGTGTTCCTGATGAGCTTGCCGATCATCGCCGGCGCCGGCGTCTTCTCTCTCGCCGACGCCGACATCCCCGGCGACTTCTGGCCGCCCTTCCTCTGGGGAATGGCGGCCTCCGCGGTGACGGGCTGGGTTGCGGTGTGGGGCACCCTGCGGCTGGTGCGGTCCCACACGTTCCGCCCGTTCGTGATCTATCGCGTGGGGGCCGGTCTCGCGGTCCTCGCCATACTGGCCACCAACTGGCGCTGACTCACCGGCGCGGACTCATGAGACCAGTACGGGCACGACATCGCCCGTCGTGAACGCCTCGACGACGGCGCCCAGCTCCGCCCGTCCGACCGCGACCAGGGGCGTTCCGTCGACGACGGCGATCACCTCCGCACCCGAGGCGACCACTCGGCCGTCGAGCAGGCGGTAGAGGTCGACCCGATCGCCCGGCTCGAGGTGGGGCGCAGGTGCAGTCAGGCTGACCGCGCCGCGCTGAGGACCCACCCGGGATCCGACAGCCGACGATCCGGTCGTGTCGAGGCGGGCTTCCCGCAGGATCTCGCCGCGACCGATCGAGACCACGAGGCGTCGTCCCCACGGTGGCTCGATGATGGCGTCGGACGGAACCGCAGCGGGGGGGAGCGTCAGGAGTTCGACGTCGTCTTCGGACAGGAGGTGGCCCGCTCCGAGATCGCGGTCGGACACCCACACCGCTGCGGTGGGCGACCACGCGCGACGGGCCGCGTCGGCGCGGTTCTGCTCGGAACGAACGCCGAGGAGCGCGACGGCGATCAGGGCGAGGGCGAGGACCGGTCGGCTGCGTCGGTGGTGGCGCAGCCGCCGCCAGAGCGCACCCGGGGATGCCGGAGGTCGCCGCGAAGGCCGGCGGGGAGTCGATCGTCGTTCCATGGACACACGTCCTCGTTCGAGACGGAAACGGGGAAGTCGTGATCGGGGAAGTGCGGCCGAGCCGCCGGGGTCAGTCGGCCGGGGTGGTCGACGTCGACGAGCTCGACGACGTGTCGGCGCCGGTTCCGCTGCTGCTCTCGCCCGACGACGTGCTGGTCGTCGAGGTGGTGGACGAGCTTTCGGACGCCGGCTTCGACGCGCTGCCGTGATCGTTCTTGTAGAACCCCTCGCCCTTGAAGGAGATCCCCACCTTGCTGAACACCTTCTTCACGGGGGCACCGCAGGGCTCGGTCTCGCCCTCGTGTGTCTGGGGACACTCGGTGAGGGCATCGTCGGAGAACGACTGCCACAGCTCGAACATCTCGCCGGTGCGTTCACATCGGTAGTCGTAGGTCGGCACGGGAGTGGAGGATAGCGACCGGCCGCGAGGGGGCCACCTCGCGGCCGCGCCGTCGACCTCGCCTACGATGGACCCGTGGTCGTCGCGGTGCTCCTGGTGGTCGGTGCGTATCTGGTCGGGATGTTCCCGACCGCGCATCTGGTGGGCCGTCGGATGGGCGTGAACCCGACGGCGGAGGGCTCGGGCAACCCGGGTGCCAGCAACGTCTACCGGCTGGGTGGTCGTCGGGCCGGGGTGATCGTCGGTGTGATCGACATGCTCAAGGGCGCGATCCCCGCCGGGGTGGCGCTGCTGGTCGCCGGCATGCCCGAAGCCCACGCCGTGTGGGTGGCGGCGGTCGCCGGCCACGTCTGGCCCGTCACCCGGGGATTCCGCGGTGGCAAGGGAGTGGCCACGGCGGGTGGGGCAGGCCTCGTCATCAATCCACTGATCGGACTGGCCTGCGCCGGGGTGTTCCTCCTGCTCGTCAAGGTGGCGCGCATCGCCGCCCTCGGCTCGCTCGGCATCGCGGTCTCCTACCCGGTCATCGCCGCGCTGGTCGGCCGACCGGCCTACGAGATCGCCGTCTCCGCCGGTGTGGCGTCGATCCTGGTCGTCCGGCACCAGTCCAACATCCGGCGGATGCTGCGGCGTGACGAGAACCGGCTCGACGAGTCGGGCACCGCGGCAGCCTGACGACGCTCAATTCGTGGCTCCGAGCGCCGATTGGGATTCGCCCGGTTCCCGGCTTTCGGCCACGCTGCAACACGGCGTACCGTCTCCCGGGGTGGGTTGACCAAACGCCGTTCACCAATGAGCAGGTTCCACATGGGCAAGAGAGTTCGCACCGCCGTCATCCCGGCCGCCGGTCTGGGCACCCGGTTCCTTCCGGCCACCAAGTCGCAGCCGAAGGAGATGCTGACGGTCGTCGACCGGCCGGCGATCCAGTGGGTGGTCGAGGAGGCCGTTGCCGCCGGCATCGACGACGTCTTGATCATCACGAGCCCGACCAAGAAGGGTGTCGAGGACCACTTCGACCGGATGGCCGAGCTGGAGACCCTGCTCGAGGCCAAGGGCAAGGTGGAGATGCTGGCCAGTGTGCGCCGCATCACCGACATGGCCACGTTCCACTTCACCCGGCAAGGGGCGCCACTCGGCCTCGGTCACGCCGTGTCGATGGCGGCGCGCCACGTGCGCGACGAACCGTTCGCGGTGCTCCTGCCCGACGAGCTCTTGCCCGATGGTGGCGCGACGCTGCGCCGGATGATCGACGAGTGCGAAGCATCGGGCTCCTCGGTGATCTCGTTGTTCGAGGTCGACGGGCCGGAGATCTCCAACTACGGCTGTGCGGGCTTCTCGAGCCGTGACGGCGACGTGGTGGAGATCGACCGGATCGTGGAGAAGCCCCGCTTCGAGGAGGCGCCGTCGAACCTCAAGGTGACCGGCCGCTACGTGTTCACCCCGGAGATCTTCGCCAAGCTCGCCGTGACCGAGCCGGGCCAGGCGGGCGAGATCCAGCTGACCGACGCGATGGCGATGCTCATCGGTGATCCGGGCCTGCGAGGCCTGGTGATCAAGGACGCCGGCTACGACGCGGGCCAGAAGCTCGACTGGCTGCGGGCCAACATCGAACTCTCACTCGACGACCCGGTCGCCGGGACCGAAGTGGCCGAGATGCTCGCGGGGATCATGAAGTCGCGCGGTCTGGCCTGAGCCCCGGCCGCTCGAATCCGGCGGCGGGGTCGGATCCGGCCCGCTGGTCTGGCACGCTGACGCCATGATCACGCTCGACGAAGCCCGGGCTCATGTGCTCACACGCGTGGCCCCGGCCCCGCCGGTGGCCGTGCCGGTCGGTGAGGCCGCCGGTCTGGTCCTCGCCTCCGACGTGACCTCGACCGAGACGGTGCCACCGTTCGCCAACACGGCGATGGACGGGTTCGCCGTCATCGCGAGCGACACCACAGACGCGCCCGTGACCCTCGACGTCGTGGGCACCGTCGCTGCCGGCGCCGCCGCGGACCGACCGCTCGCGGCCGGACAGGCGATGCGCATCATGACCGGTGCGCCGATGCCGCCCGGTGCCGATGCGGTCGTGATGGTCGAACGCACCCGACACGACGAGGCCACGGCCACCGTCGAGATCGAGATCGCCGTCCCCGCCGGCAACCATGTCCGCGGTGCCGGAGAGGACGTCATGCCCGGCGACCTGCTCTTCCCCGCCGGCACGGTCCTCGGTGCCGGGCACCTCGGCGTACTGGCCAGTGTGGGCATCGGCACCGTGTCGGTGATCCCGCGTCCGGTGGTCGGTGTGGTCTCCACCGGTGACGAGTTGGTGGACGACGGCAGCCCGCTCCGTCCCGGTCAGATCCGCGACTCGAATCGCCTCACCCTGCTCACGCTGCTGGAGGAGTCGGGCTTCGACGCGGTCGATCTCGGGCTGGTCCGCGACGACGAATCCGAGATCGAACGGGTGTTCCGCCGGGGTGCGGAGCAGTGTGACGCGGTGTTGTCCTCCGGCGGCGTGTCGATGGGGGCCTTCGACTACGTGAAGGTGGTGCTCGACCGCATCGGCGACATGCGATGGATGCAGATCGCCATCAAGCCGGCCAAACCCTTCGCCTTCGGTCTCGTCGGCGCCACGCCCGTTTTCGGCCTGCCGGGCAACCCGGTTTCCTCGATGGTGAGCTACGAGTTGTTCGCTCGGCCGGCACTGCGGCGCATGGCCGGCCACACGATCCTGTCGAGGCCGACCCGGTCGGCCGTCAGCCACGACCCCCTCGGACGCCATGACGACGGCAAGACCCATTTCCTCCGGGTCGTCGGCGGACCCGACGAGACGGGCCGCTGGCAGATCCGCAAGTTGGGCGGTCAGGGATCGCATCAGCTCACGGACATGGCCGGGGCCACCGCCCTGGCCGTCGTGCCCGACGGCGTCGAGGTGCGGGCCGGCGATGAGGTCGAGATCATCCCGCTCGGTACTCTGGGCCCATGACGACGGCGCTGGTTGACGGATTCGGGCGCGTCCACCGCGACCTGCGCATCTCCGTCACGGATCGCTGCAACTTCCGTTGCGCCTACTGCATGCCGGAGGAAGGCATGCAGTGGCAGCGTCGCGAGGATCTGCTCACGTTCGAGGAGATCGAGCGGGTCGCTCGCATCATGGTCGAGCGCTACGGCGTCGACGGGATCCGACTCACCGGGGGCGAGCCCACCGTGCGGGCGAAGCTGCCGGTCCTGGTCGAGAAGCTCGCCGCGCTCGGTGTCGATCTGGCGATGACCACCAACGGCGTCAGCATGCCGTTGCTCGCCACCGACCTGAAGGCCGCCGGGCTGCGTCGGGTCAACATCTCGCTCGATTCCCTGCGGGCCGACCGGTTCGAGGAGCTGACCCGGCGAGACGAACTCGACCGGGTGCTCGACGGCATCGATGCCGCCGTTGCGGCCGGCTTCGAGCCCGTGAAGGTCAATGTCGTGGTCATGAAGGGCATCAACGACGACGAGGTGGTCGACTTCGCCCACTTCGGCCGCGAGCGGGGCGTGACGGTCCGGTTCATCGAGTTCATGCCGCTCGACGCCGACGAAGTGTGGAACAACGACAGGGTGCTCACCCAGGACGAGATCCTGGCGACCCTGCGCACCGAGTTCGAGCTCGAGCCGATCCCGCGGACCACCGCTCCCGCGACCAGGTGGCGCCATGCCGACGGGCGGGGGGAGATCGGTGTCGTGGCGAGTGTCAGCCAGTCGTTCTGTGACACCTGCGATCGAGTCCGGATCACCGCCGACGGCCAGTTCCGCAACTGTCTCTTCGCAACCGACGAGACCGATGTGCGCAGCCTGTTGAGAGACGGCTCCTCCGACGACGTGGTCGCTGATGCCCTGGCCCGATCGGTCGCGTCGAAGTGGGCCGGTCACCAGATCAACCAGGTCCACTTCATCCGGCCCCGACGGTCGATGTCCGAGATCGGCGGCTGACGGGGGGAGCTCCGGGGCTGCTCTAGACTTGCCCGATGTCCGAGAGCAGCGACCACGGCTTCACCCACCTCGATCCGCTCGGGCGGGCTCGGATGGTCGATGTCACCCCGAAGGAAGCGACGCACCGCCGGGCCATCGCCCGCGGTCGTGTGTCGATGACGCCCGACACCGCGTCGGCCGTCGCCCAGGGAGCCATCAAGAAGGGCGACGTGCTCGCGGTCGCCCGGGTCGCCGGGATCCAGGCGGCCAAGCGGACGGCAGACCTGTTGCCGCTGTGCCACCCGCTGCTGGTCGGCTCGGTCACGGTGAACTTCGAGATCCTCGACGACAGCATCGAGATCGAGGCGTCGGTCGAGACCGTCGATCGCACCGGTGTCGAGATGGAAGCGCTCACGGCGTGCAGCATCGCGGCGCTCACGGTCTACGACATGTGCAAGTCGAAGGACCGCAGCATGGTGATCGGCGAGATCGCCCTGTGGGAGAAAACCGGCGGGCGCAGTGGTCACTATCGCCGCGATCCGGGTTGAGTCCGGCCACATCGGCCGCGGTCACGGCGATGTGACGTTTGTCGCCCGGTGATTGTCTTCTCGTTGCGTTCGTAGTAGAACCGTAACTTGGAGTACGGGCCCCCGATGCCGGGAGTCCTCGTTTTCGGTGCACCGCCGCACCGCACCCTGGAGGAGACCTCATCCGATGAAGGAGTCAATCGTTCTCCTGTTTCTCGGAGCCTGTTGGGCCGGCTATCTCGGTTGGTACTGGCGCGAGAACCAGAAGACGTCCCGACGTCGTTCCGACGGTATCCGAGCGTTCTCGAGCGGGCTCGGCTCCCTGGGTGGCTCGGCCAGCCGGGCCCAGGCATTCAGCCCGTCGGTGCCCGCGCTGGCCCCTCGCAGCGCCACCGAAGCGGCTCGTCGCCGCCGCGATGTCGCCGTCACGCTGGTCGTCGCCGCCGTCGTCACGTTCTTCGCGGCGGTGGCCATCGGAGGAGTCGCCGTGATGTTGCACGTCATGGTCGACCTCGCGCTCCTGTCCTACGGCTACGCCCTGGTGCAGCGTCGCAACGACGAGGCCGAGCGCGAGATCAAGGTCCACATGCTCTACCCGGAAGGCGCCCCCGAGCCGTCGGTGCCCACCCCCCAGGTCGTCAACAGCTGAGTCGGATCGCCCGACGAGCCGCTACCATGACGGCTCCAACGGGGGTGTAGCTCAGTTGGTAGAGCGCCTCGGTCGCATCGAGGAGGCCAGGGGTTCAACTCCCCTCACCTCCACCCCGTGAAGCCTCAGGTCCAGGGTTCGTCCCGGCCTGGGGTTTCGTCGTTCCGGCGCCGGTTCGGCCGCGGGAGGAGCGTGTCCATTCGGGCGTGGCCGTCGACGGCCGAGGCGGGAGTCTCCGTCAGATCAGGACGGCATCGCGGACGTAGAGCCGACGGGTGAACCGGTCGACGTGGAGGAGGGTGCCCCGAAAGGTGATCTCGTCGCCCCGCTCGAGGTCGGTGCCGTCCGGAAGGTCGACGATCGCCTTCACGCGGTTCGACATCAGCCGGGAGCCACCGACCGCGCCGATCGCCACCGTCGTCTTGGTGCCCGGCTCGGTTCCGAAGTCGGCGTCGCTGCGGTAGCCGCGGGACTGTTCGACGGTGCCTGTCCAGGTGACCACCCGATCGGCGTAGGCCTCCGAGAACCGACGGTCGATGTCGAGGCCATAGCGGGTGGAGGAGAAGAGGTCGTCGATCACCCCCGAGGAATCGAGCGAGGCCGGGGCTGAGACGGTTTCCGCGTCGGCGTTGACGAAGTCGCGTAGATCGGTGACCTCCGGATCGTCCGGGAGCTCCTCGGCCACGTCATCGACGATCTCGACGGCTCGCACCGTCTCGCCGGCGGCCACGAGGGTCTCCGCCTCGAGCAGCTGCACGACGACATTGTCGTCGTCGCTCTCGGCGTTGACCGTGTGCAGCGCCGTCGCCGCGTCGTGGAGTTCGCCCTCGTCGAGGAGCGACAGAGCGGCATCGACCGGTTCGTGATCGGCCAGCACCCGGCACAGGTCGACCATCTTGTTGACGGTCGAAACGATCTCGGTGGCCTGCTTCGCCCGACCGGGCGTGCTGACCGAGAGCCAGCTGTCGGTCAGCTCGACGGTGCGCCATGTGGAGAAGATCGAGAGGATCGCGGCGCGCCGCGCGGGGGTGAGGTAGGCCGTGATCGCCATCTCGTTGCCGGCGTCGACCACGATCGAGTCGTCGAAGCGAGGGTCGCCCACGACGACGTCGCGCCCGCCGACGAACTGGCGGAAGAACGAAGCGGCGTGTTGCCGCTTGAACTCCACCGGCGGAGCGGGCGTCGGGTGCACGGCCGAGTAGACGGTCAGGGTCGAGCGGTTTCGGGTGATGACTTCGACGCGCACCGCCACGCCGCGCACCGACCCATTGAGTTGGGGCGGGGAGAACATGCGGGCCGGGGTGTGGGCCAGGCCCAGGTGTTCACCTGCGGCCTTCCACGCCGCATCGGCCGAGGCGGTGGCAGTGCGGGTGAGGGCAGCGGCAAGCAGTCCGAAGAAGAGCATGAAGACGGCGGCCACGACGTCGATTCTCGCGCCCGAACGCGGAGAATCCCGGCCAATGGCCGGGATTCTCCGTCAGGTGTCGATCCGCTCAGCGGCGGATCAGGCTGATCTAGCGCGGGGCCGGGCGGTAGTCGCCGCGGCCGGTGAGGCAGACCGGCTCGCCCGAGGATCGAACGAAGGGCCGCACCTGGTCGCACGGGAACGTCCAGTCCATCGTCTGGATCGAATCGGCCGACTGGGTCTTGCCCGGCTCGAGGCTGGCCGGCGTCAGCGCGTTGTTGTCGATGGGCCCGAGGCTCGCCAGCGTGGCCTGGATGTCGGCCACGGTCGGGTTGTCGCCGGCGTCGTAGATGGCGCGGGCCATGACCCGCACGATGCTGCACACGCTGCCGACCATGCCGTAGGCCGAATCACCGGCGTCGTCCCAGTTGTGGGATGTCCCGCTCGGGCTGTTCTCGGTGTAGACCCGGTTGCACTCGACGACCCACGGGTTGGGTTCGTAGTCCGGGTTTCGGGTCTCGCCGGTGTTGCGGAAATCGACGATGATGGCGCCGTTGTAGAGCGCGCCGGCGTCGGGGTTGTTGGCGATCTGGCCGGAGACCAGTTCGCTCGCCTGGCTGTTGAAGTCGGAGGCGTAGAACTGGACGTCGCCGGGTTCGAAGCCGCGGGTGACCATCTCGTTGATGTAGCCCGGGGCCGACAGGATGTTGAGCACGTTGAAGAACACGTCGATCTCGGCGTCGATCATGTTCTGGACCGACTCGGGTACGCCGCCGGAGCAGGTGGTGCCGCCGCCGCAGTCGAGCACGTCGAAGACGATCGGGATGTCGGCCTCGCGGAGCGGTTCGACGAGTGCCGCTTCGACCGCCTCCTGCTGCCCGGGCGTGTTGGGGGCGGCGACGCCGACCGACTTGCCGTCGAGGGCGCCGCTGGCCAGCAGGTCCTCGACCAGGAACCGGAGGCTCTCTTCCAGCGTGGGCGACATCGAGATCAGGCGGTCTTCGCCCCGGATCATGAACTCCTCGGTCTGGCCCTGGGTCGAGATGAACGAGGTCTTCGGGTCCTCCTCGACGAGGCAGAGGTTGGCCGACCCCTGGAACCCGCTGCTGTTCATCACGATGACGGAGTTGTGGTCCTCGGTCATCTCGATGCAGGCCCGGTTGCGGCTCGCCTCGACTTCGGCGCCGAGGAGATCGGCCTCCGCGTAGCCGAGGTTGATCTGACGACCACGGATGCCGCCGCACTCCTCGTTGATGTAGTCGATGAACACGTCGAACATCTCCTCCGGGTCACCGACGGGGATGCCGAAGCCGATGGCGACCGCATCCTCGAGGCGGCTGCGGATGTGGCCGACGTTGATCTGGTCTGCGGTGATGCCCGGGTCGGTGTCGACCCGGTCGGGGGCGGGATCATGCGGCAGACACACCGCGTCGACCTGGGTGAACGGGTGCGAACCGCGGTCGTAGGTCTGCTGGAACTCGGCGAAGATGCCGCCGCGCGGGTCCTCGTAGATGTTCGGCTCACCGTCGTCCGGCGTGGAATCGTCCGGGGTCGAGTCGTCCGGTGCGGAGTCGTCCGGCGCCGAGTCGTCCGGTGTGGAATCGTCGGGCGTCGAATCGTCGGTGGTGTCGGCGTCGTCGGAGCTCGATTCCCCGCCGCACGAGGCAGCGAGGAAGGTGAACGCCAACAGCACGCTCAGCCAGCGGAGAGTGCGGTGGGTCATGGAATCCTCCAGGGTTCTGCCGTTCAGACGAACGGCGTTCGGTTGAGTCTTGCCCCCAGCTCGCGGTGACACAAGTCACGAGACCGCGTCGGGTTCCTCCTCCCCGCCGGCTACTTGGCGCTCGCCGGTCACACCGGCCAGACTGTCGCCTTCGACGCACCAGATCGAGGGGACGATGTCGGGCGAGTCATACGACGACGAGACAACGGGCGCGGCATCGCTTGCCGCGGCCGTGCTCGAGGAAGAGGCCAAGCGGCAGCAGGCCCAGGCCGAACGAGACGCCGCCGTCGTCCTCCCCGACGACCTGCTCCCAGGAGTCGGCGACGACCCGATGACCCTGCGCGAGGCGATGCGCATCGGGGGCAAGACCACGGTCGTCCTGCTCTTCTTCCTCAACTTCATCGACGATCTGCCGCGTGCCATTCGGGTGATCGGCCCCGACATCCAGGACTCGCTGAAGATCTCCGACACGGTGCTCGCCGGTGTGCTCGGCTTCGGTGGCGTGGCCCTCGTCCTCGGCGCGGTTCCCATGGCGGCCCTCGCCGATCGCATCACGCGAGTGCGCATCATCCCGATCGCCTCGTTCTTCTGGGCGGCCACGCTGGCCCTGTCGGGGTTCATCGTCAACGCCTTCCAGCTCTTCTGGACCAACGCGGCGACCGGTTTCGGTCAGGCGTACCGCATCCCGGTGTCGAACTCGTTGCTCACGGATGCTTATCCCATCACGTCCCGGTCGCGGATCTTCGCCTTCGAAGGGCTCGGGCGGCCGCTCGGACAGCTCCTCGGGCCCCTGACGATCGGTTTCATCGCGACCACGGCGGGCGGCGACGAGGGCTGGCGATGGGCCTTCTACCTCCTGGCCATCCCGCCGGTGCTCGTCGGCATCGCGTCCTTCGCGATGCGGGAACCGAAGCGGGGTCAGAACGAGCAGTCGGCGTTGCTGACCGACGACGCGCTGGATGTCGACGAACTCGAGCCCTCGATGAGCACGGCGCTGGCTCGGCTCCGCAAGATCCGCACGTTCTACTTCTTCGCGACCGGCATCGGTGTGCTCGGCTTCGCCCTCATCGCGGTGCCCGGGCAGTTCAACCTCCTGCTCGACGACAAGTACGGGCTCGACGCCCTCGACCGCGGCATCGTCGAGTCGTTGCTGTGGATTCCGTCGCTGGTGGCCATCCCGTTCGCGGGCAAGATCTTCGACCGGAAGTTCCGCGAGGATCCCGAGTCGATGGTCAAGCTCACTGGCGGGCTCATCGTCACCGCCGGGTTGATCTACATGGTCGCCCTCCCGATCAAGACACTCTGGCTCCTGGTCTTGTCGATCGGCCTGGCCCAGGCCTGCATCTCATCGGCGTTCGTCGCGGCGCCGACGATCATCGCGGCGGTCGCGCCGTACCGGATCAGGGCCCAGGCGTTCGCCCTGCTCCCGGTGTTCATCTTCCTCATGGGTGGGTTCATCGGCGGCATCGTGGCCGGTCAGATCTCCGACGCCTACAACAACCGCACCGCCATGATCCTGCTGGCTCCCTGGACGGCGATGCTCGGCGGCTGGCTCATCCGGCGGGGGGCGTTCCACATCCGCCGAGACATCTCCCTCGCCGTGGAAGAACTCCTCGAGGAGCAGGAGGAGGCGCGCAAGATCGCGGCCGGAGACGACGTCCCGGCGCTGCAGGTCCGCAATCTCGACTTCAGTTACGGCCCGGTGCAGGTGCTGTTCGACGTCGAGATCGAGGTGGGCAAGGGTGAGGTCGTCGCCCTGCTGGGCACGAACGGCGCGGGCAAGTCCACGCTGTTGCGGGCCGTCTCCGGACTCGGGATCCCCGATCGCGGGGTGGTGAGACTCAACGGACGCACCATCACCTACGCCGAGGCGGAGACCCGCTTCCGGGTCGGCATCGTCCAGCTTCGCGGCGGCGCCGGGATCTTCCCCTCGCTGTCGATCGGCGAGAACCTGCGGGCCGCACTGTTGGGCAGCAACGTCGACGCGGCGGAGGCCGATCGACGAGTGGCAAACGCGATAGAGACCTTCCCGGCGCTGAGCGATCGCCTGGGCGAGCCGGCCGGCGACCTCTCCGGCGGGCAACAACAGATGCTGGCACTCGCCATGGCGTTGATGCACGAGCCGGAGGTGTTGCTGATCGACGAGCTGAGCCTCGGGTTGGCGCCGGTCGTCGTCCAGGAGCTCCTCTCCGTGGTCGAGCGGCTGAAGGCCCAGGGCCAGACGATGGTCATCGTCGAACAGTCCCTCAACGTCGCCCTCGCCTTCGCCGACCGGGCGATCTTCATGGAGAAGGGCATCGTTCGATTCGAGGGGCCGGCGCAGGAACTGGCGGAACGCGACGACCTCGCCCGGGCCGTCTTCCTCGGGGGGGAGGGCGGATGATCGAATTCCTCGGGTTCGAGTTCGGCCAGCAGGATCTGGTCATCGGGCTGATCACGGGCCTCAGCTATGCGGCGTTGGCCGCCGGTTTCGTCCTCGTGTACCGCTCCACCGGAGTGCTCAACTTCGCGCACGGCGAGATCGGGTTCTTCGGGCTCGCCCTCTTCGTGATGATGATCGTCAACTATGGCGTCAACTGGTGGCTGGCCTTCGTCGTGGCGGTGCTGGGAACGGCCTTCATCGGCATGGCGATCGAGCTCATCGTCGTCCGAAGACTCTTCACCTCGCCGAGACTGGTGCTGCTCATCGCGACCATCGGCGTCGGTCAGATCCTCACGCTCGCCCGCGTCGGGTGGATCCCCGACATCACGGCGGGTGGGCCCATTCCCACCGCGTTCGACCTGAACTGGAACCCGACACAGTACGAAAAGACGCTACCCGCGGTGCCGAAGACGCGTGAATGGCTGACCGACTTTCTTGTCACGGGCCAGTTGGCGCCGACGGCGGGGATATCGGCGG
>JAUIML010000052.1 GCA_030432715.1 Acidimicrobiia bacterium
CATCGTGGTGCTCGTCCCCATCTGGCTCGTCGACCTGGTCCGCTCATGGATCCGCACCCGAGGTCGGCGGGGATCGACCGTGCCGCTCGAGCGGGTCGCCCTGGCCGACGGTCGCAGCCTCGCGGAGGTGATGGACGCGGGGCGCCCGGTCATCATCACCGATCTCTTCGAACGGCTCGACCTGACCACGGCCCCCGACCTCGCCGGCCTGCGTTCGCTCTCCGCAGCCGGGACGTTTCGCGTCAACCGTCATCGTGCCGATGCGCCCTATTTCCTGTACGTGGGCGACTATGGCGCGAAAAAGCTCCGCACCGACGAGATGACGATCGGCCCGTTCCTCGACGACCTCTTCGCCGAGGCGGCCGACGACGGCGAGGTCTGCACCTACAAGCTGTTCGCCATCGACGAGCTCGACGGCCGCATCGGCGACATCATCGGCGAGATGGCCGAACAGCTCGAGACGCTGGGGCGGCGGCGGGCCGACCCGGCGGCGAGCGGCATCTGGATCGGCTCCCGCGGCGTCACCACCCCGTTGCACCACGACGCGTGGACCGGCCTGTTGTTCCAGCCCGTGGGCTCGAAGCGGGTGGCGATGTACGCACCGATCGACCGCCGGAACATCTACTTCTCGTCGCCATTCCGGCCCACCAGTCGATGGACCGGCCTGCCCGCCCGTTCCTCCGAAGCCGACCTGGCGACCTTCCCCCGGTTGACCCGAGCGACGCGGTACGAGGGACGGCTCGAGGCCGGCGAGACCCTGTTCATCCCGCCGTACTGGTCGCACGAGGTCGAGGCGCTCGAACCCAACGTCAGCATTCCGTTCCGCTTCGCGACCCGCCCCGTCGACCATCTGAACCCGGGCTTCCTGCGGCCGGCGGTCGAGGTGTTCCACAAGAAGTACCTGGCCGCGGGTCGCGCCCCTTCGTGAACGAACCGGTGCAGCGCATCCCGGGTTCGTCGTCGCGATCCGGCCGACTCGGCTACCTGCCCGGACTCGACGGCCTGCGGGGGCTCGCGGTCGGCGCCGTCTTCCTGCACCACGCCGAGGTCCTCGATGGCGGGTTCCTGGGTGTCGACATCTTCTTCGTCATCTCGGGCTTTCTGATCACCGCGCTGGCGGTCGGCGAAATCGAGCGCACCGGTCGCCTCGGGCTCGGCGCCTTCTGGGGACGGCGGGCGCGTCGGCTGCTCCCCGCGCTCTTCGCCCTCTGCGCCGCGGTGGTCGTCTGGGCCGCCTTCGCCGACGAACCGGTCGAGTCGCTCGGGCGGGAGATCACGGCCACGGTGCTCTACGTCGCCAACTGGGACCGCCTGCGCGAGGGCTACGAGTACTTCGCGGCCTACGAGGAACCGAGTCTCCTCGAACACACGTGGTCGCTGGCGATCGAAGAGCAGTTCTACGTGGTGTGGCCGTTGCTCATCGTGGTGGCGGTCGCGATCGGTCGGCGCGTCGGCTGGCCGGCGCGGATCACGCTCGCCGCCACCGCAACCGTCGCCGCGGTGACGTCGGTCGCGTGGAGCTGGCGCCTCGCCCACGGCGGCGAAGCCCTCAACCGGCTGTACTTCGGCACCGACACGCGAGCGGTCGGACTCGCCATCGGGTGCGTCGCCGGCTGCGTGTTGGCCCGTGGGCCGGCCACCGGCGACCGGCGAACCGGGCGCTTCGAGGTCCTGGCGGCGGTCGCCGGCGTGGGCATCCTCGCGGTACTGATGGTCACGGTCGACGGACGGGAACGATGGCTGTACCAATGGGGGTTCCCGCTAGCCGCCGCCGCATCGCTGGCCGTCGTGGTCGCGGCCAGCGGGCGTGGGCCGGTCGCCGGCGCGCTGTCGGCGCGGCCGCTGGCCCTCGTCGGGCGGGTGTCGTATGGCGTGTATCTGTGGCACTGGCCGGTCATCGTCGTCCTCGACCACGAACGCACCGCGCTCTCGGGTCCGGCGATCGGCGCCCTCTGGGTTGCAACCACGGCTGCGCTCACCGCCCTCTCCTGGGTCCTCGTCGAGACCCGGGCGCCCGTCCCCCGCCTCGCGCTCCCTCGTCGGGCAGTGGCCTACGCGGTGGCCGCGACCCTCGTCGTCGCCTCGGCCGCGGTGGTCCAGGCCCGGACCGACGACGGCCCCGGCGTGCTCGCCCTCCCGACACCGGTCACGACCACAGCCGTGGAGCCCCCTGCCGCGACGTCGTCGATCCCCACCGCAACCAGCACCGCCGCACCGACGACGACCCGACCGACCCCGGCCCGTCCGCTGCGGATGCTGATCCTGGGCGACTCGATTGCCGAGTCACTCGGATCGCCCACCGAGACGACCTTCCGGGTCGGCGAGCTCGACGTCGAGGTCACCAACCGGAGCGTGATCGCCTGCCCGATCACATGGGAGGGCGACTGGGACTTCGACGACGGCCGGCTGATCGGTGACCCACCGGCCTGCGATGGCCCCGACCGATTCACGCCCGAGATGACCGAGACCGAACCCGATCTCGTCTTCCTGCTCTTCGGCTGGTCCGGAGGCCTCGCCGGCCGACAACTCGACGACGGGCGCACGACCGCGCCCTGCGATGCGTTGTTCGACGAACAGTACCGGGCCGAGTACCAGGCCCTCGTCGACCGCCTCGGCGAGAACTCGGCGGTGGTGATCGCAACCGTTGCCCCGCCCACCGAGTTCCGGAGCCCCGACCAGGCCGACCGTCCCGGCTGCATCAACCGTGCGATCTCCCTCGTCGATGCGCCACGATTCGACTTCGGCGACTGGCTCTGTCCCGACGGCGACTGCACCCCGGCCGGGCCACTCCTTCGTGACCCGGTGCACTTCAGGGGATCCGACGAGGTGCGACAACTCGTCTGGCCGGCGATCGTCGAGGAGGTCATCGCCGCCCTCGGCGCCGACGACGCCCTGGCCCTGGTGGCGGCGCAGTAACCTCCCGCCGTGTTCCGCACCGAGTTGATCGAGGCCGTCCACGGAGGCCGAGCGGGATCGTTCGCGAGCGGACCACCCTCCGATGTCGCCGGCGACGACCCCGCGCTACGGGCCCGCATCGTCACCGCCTGCTCCGCGATCCACACGGCGGTCGGCGTCGAGCGCGAGCGGGTGCTCGCCCGCCTCCTGGCCGAGGGAATCGAGGCCACGTCGCCCGCTCCGACCGCGTTGCCCCAGCGCCACACGTTCCGTCTCGACGTCGCCGACCACGAAACGGCCGAGCGGGTGGCGGCGGCGTTGGCCGACGACGGGTACGAGCGCTGGGATGCCTGGACCCGCGGTGCCGCCCGATCGTTCGCCCGCCACGCCGATCACCTGACCGTCGCCAGGACGGCCGACGTCACGACCGTGATCCGCGTCGCCTGGCAGCACCGTGCCCCACGGTCCCGCCTCGAGCGGATCCTCGGACCGACCGAGGGCGACTGGCAGATGGTGACGCTTCCCGGCGCGGCGTGGTGGGCGTACCCACTCGTCCGGGTCGTTCGCCTCGCCGCCGAACGCCTCGGGTTGCGCCGCCGACACGAGGCGACGCTGGGTCCGTTCCTCGCCACCCCCGTCTCGCTGTTGCAGCCGCTCCTCGACACGGTCGAGACCACCGCCGCTGATGTGGTCCTCGACCTCGGGTGTGGAGACGGCCGACTCCCGGTCACCGCGGCCCAGGCCGGTAGCCGGGCCATCGGCGTCGAACGGTCGCCGGAACTGGCCGCACGAGCCCGGGATCGGGCTGCTGCCGCCGGGGTCGGCGACCGGGTCGAGATCATCATCGGCGACGCGAGGGACACCCCCCTCGACCGGGCCGACGTCGTCTTCGCCTTCCTGCCCACCGACGTCTTCGCCGACCTTCTTCCCACGCTGCTCGGGCGGATGCGGCCCGGCGCTCGCCTGCTCGCCCACGAACAGAACCGGCTGCCTGGCACCCTCCGGCCGTCGCCCGATCGGTCGGCCGTGGTGGCGGCCGCCGACGCCCTCACCGTCGCCCACGTCTGGAGCGCCGGGGAGCGACGGCGGTAGCCTGCTCGCCGGGAACGCCGTGGGCCGAGCCGAAGACAGGGCAGGGTCGCCCTGTCCCGGTGCATCCAGCGGAACGCTCCCACCCGTAGGAATGTGGATGACCACTCGGAGTGTGTCGTGAGCGAAGGTGAGCCGACGAGCGTCTCGCTCGGCGCGCGTCGCGTCGCGTCGCATCCCCTCACTCGCACGCAGCGGCTGATCTGGGCCAGCCAGCGCCGCTACACCGACGCGCCGCTGGCCAACATGGGCGACCGCATCCGCATCCTCGGTCGACTCGACCCGGACCGGTTCGTCGCCGCCGTCGACGCCGTGGTCCGTCGAACCGAACTGCTGCGCATGGTCGTCGACGACGACGCGACGGCGACGATCCTCCAGTCGCCACCCGCGACCACCGAGGTGATCGACCTCCCGGTGCGCGAGCTCGACGACTGGTCCGCCGCGAGGATCAGCGTGCCGATCGATGCCCGCCGCGCCGTCTACGACTCGGTGCTGCTTCGCCATGATGACGACGACTGGACATGGTGGATCGACGTCCACCATGTCGCCATCGATGCCTGGGGCGCCGCCCGCCTCGCCGACGCGGTCGCCGCCGCCTACGCCCACGACGGTCCGCCGGACCAGGCCGATCTCTCGAACCTGACCGACCACGAGTTCTTCGACGATGCCGAGGGCGACGACCGCCGGGATGAGCGGGCCGCCGAGTGGAAGGCCGATCGCGAGTCGGCCGGACCGCAGGCACCACTCGCCCTCTACGGCGCGAGGGGTCCGCGGACGACGGCGGTCGATCGCGTGCCGGTACCGCTCGACGACTGGCGGGAAGAGCTCGACGTCGCACTGACCTCCGACTATCGGAGCATCACCCGAGAACTCAGCATCCTGACCGTTGCCGCGATGGGAGCGGCGATCAGCGTGCATCGGCTCGACGGCCGGTCGACCGTGGTGGTCGGTGTGCCCGTGCACCATCGTTCGGGGCGCCACGGGAAGCGGGCGATCGGGCCGGTGATGGAGCTCTATCCCCTCACCCTCACCGTCCGCGAAGGGGAGTCCCACCGGGAGATGTTCTCGCGGACCCTTCGGTCGATCATGCAGCTGCTGCGGCGGGCGCGCCCCGGGGAGAGCCCCGACACTCCCTTCGAGATCGTGCTCAACGTGATCACGGCCCGCTACCAGGACTTCGCGGGTATGCCGGCCACCCGCGAGTGGATGCGGTCGGGCCATGTCGATGCCAACCATCCACTGCGGGTCCAGGTTTTCGACCAGTTCGACTCCGACGGCGAGGCGGCGAGCAGTCGGATGGCCTGGGAGCTCGACCTCAACGAGGGACTGAGCGCCGACGGCTCGCACCTCCGCTTCCCCCGGCACTTCGCCAATGCGCTGCGGGCCATCGTGGCCGAACCCGACGGATTGGTCGGTCGGGCACCCCTGGTCACCGCCGCTGAACGAGCCGAGCTGGCCGACCTCAACCCCGACGCCGCCGAGCGCCCCGACGACCGACCGGTCCACGAACGGATCCGCGATCTCCTGCGCGCCGATCCGGATCACATCGTGGCCGAGCACGAGGGCCGGGAATGGCGGGCCGGAGAGTTCGACCAGGCCGCCGATGCGTTCGCCCGGCGG
Source organism: Acidimicrobiia bacterium (assembly GCA_030432715.1). Taxonomy (GTDB): domain Bacteria; phylum Actinomycetota; class Acidimicrobiia; order Acidimicrobiales; family Aldehydirespiratoraceae; genus JAJRXC01. Next base: position 5,605 of record JAUIML010000052.1, read on the forward strand.
CTCGTGGCCGATGGCCTCGAGCCAGGTCGCGCCGTGGGCCTGCGCATGGGTCGCAGCGTCGACGTCCTCGTCGCGATGCACGGGGTGCTGCGGGCCGGCGGGCGGTTCGTCTTCCTCGATCCCGCCGATCCGAGCGCCCGTCACGCCACGATCCACACCGATGCCGACCTCTTCACGATCGTCGATGCGCTCCCGGCTCCTGCCGGCGACCTGCCGACCGTCGAGCTGCCGTTGGTAACCCCGGACGACGGGGCCTACATCCTCTACACCTCGGGCTCAACGGGCGAACCCAAGGGCGTCCCGATCTCCCACCGGGGTCTCACCGACTACCTCCGGTTCGCGGTCGAGTCCTACTGCGACGAGGCGAACCCACCCTGGGTCGCCCTCCACTCGTCGCTCGTGTTCGACCTCACCATCACGAGCCTGTTCCTCTCCTTCCTCACCGGAGGGCGCACCATCGTGTTCGAGGCCGAGCCGGTCGAGGCACTGGCTCGGATCGCCCGCGACGACAGGGTGACATTCCTCAAGGCCACGCCTTCCCAGCTCGAGATCCTCACCCGCCTCGCCCACCAACCACTCTCACTGCGCCGCGTGGTGGTCGGTGGCGAAGCGTTCCGTCGTCCGGTCGCCGAGCGACTCCGTGCGGCTTGTCGCCACCCGGTCCGGATCTGGAACGAATACGGCCCGACCGAAGCGGTGGTCGGTTGCATGATCCACGAGTACGACCCGGAGGCCGACACCGGCGCCGACGTCCCCATCGGCCACGCGTCACCGGGGGCGCAGCTGGCCGTCATCGACCCGTTGGGCGGCCTCACCGTTCCGGGCGCATGGGGCGAGCTGTGGGTCCGGCGGCCCGGGATGGCCACCGGATACCTCAACCGTCCCGAGCTCACCGCGGCGCGCTTCGGTCCGCTCGACCTGCCGCGCGACGACCGTGCCGTCCTCGGCGACGGCGACGACGGAACGGGAACCTGGTACCGGACCGGCGACCGGGTCAGGATCGAACGGCCGGGCGTGCTCGTCTTCGGGGGTCGTCACGACGACCAGCTCAAGGTCAACGGAATCCGGCTCGAGCCGGCCGAGGTCGAGGCGGCGCTGGTCGGCCATCCGAAGATCGACACCGCCCTCGTCCGGGTCTGGCATCCGGCCGATGCGGCCTCCCGCCGGATCGATCTCCGCCGTTGCGTGCGATGCGGCCTCGGCACCGACGTCCCCGACCTCGAGATCGATGACGAAGGGGTGTGCTCGACCTGTCACGCGTTCGATGCCGTCGAGCCGCAGACCCGAGAGTGGTTCCGCACCGACGCCGATCTGGCCGCGCGGCTCGCCGACGCTCGTGAACGTCGACGCGGCGACTACGACTGTCTTCACCTGCTCTCCGGTGGCAAGGACTCCACCTACGCCCTCTATCAGCTGGTGGAACGGGGCTGGAAGGTGCACGCGCTGACCCTCGACAACGGGTTCATCTCCGACGGCGCGAAGGCCAACATCCGCAGCAGCATCGCCGACCTCGGCATCACCCACGAGTTCGTCACCACGTCGGCCATGAAGGAGATCCTCGCCGACAGTCTCGATCGCCACTCCAACGTCTGTCAGGGCTGCTACAAGACGATCTACACCCTCGCGGTCGCCCGAGCCGACGAGATGGGTATCCCGGTGATCGTCACCGGCCTCTCCCGGGGCCAGTTCTTCGAGACGAGGTTGGTCCCTCACCAGTTCGAGAAGGGCCGATTCGACGCCGACCGGATCGACGAGACCGTGCTCGAGGCCCGCCGGGTCTACCACCACACCGACGATGCCGTCACCGCTCTCCTGCCGGAGCAACGGGTCTTCGACGACGACGAGATCTTCGACCGGGTCGAGTTCGTCGACTTCTACCGCTACGTCGACGTCGAACTCGCGGAGATGTACGACTTCCTGGAGCACCGGGCCCCCTGGGTCCGACCCGCCGACACCGGTCGGTCCACCAACTGCCTGATCAACGTGGCCGGAATCCGGGTCCACCTCGGCGAGCGCGGCTTCCACAACTACGCCGAGCCCTACAGCTGGGACGTCCGGCTCGGCCACAAGACCCGCGAGGAGGCGTTGGAAGAGCTCGACGACGAGATCGACGAGGACGAGGTCGCCCGCCTGCTCGCCGAGATCGGATACGAACCGAAGTCCCAGGGGGTCCTGACCGCCTGGTACCAGACGGCCGACGGCACCGACATCGACCCCGACGAACTCCGGGTCGCCCTGCGGGAGTCGTTGCCGGACCACGCCGTGCCCGCCGCGTTCGTGCGAGTCGACGAGGTGCCGCTGGCCGCGAGCGCGAAAGCCGATCCGAGTCTGCTGCCGGCCCCGACCCGGTTCCATCGCCGTGGGCGCGCCCAGGTCGCGGCCACGACCGAGACCGAGCGCATCCTGGTCGGGATCTGTAGTGAGATCCTCGCCCTCGAACCGATCGGGGTGACCGACGACTTCTTCGACCTGGGCGGAGCGTCGCTCGATGCGCTGGAGGTCGTCAGCCACATCGACCAGCGCTTCGGCACCGACCTCCCGGACGCAACCGTCTTCCGGGCCCGCACCATCCGAGAGCTCGCCGAGCTCGTCGACGCCGCCGAGACGACGGAATCGTCGGTCGCGGCCTACGCCGACGCGGGCGACCACGACGGTCCGCTCCCGCTCTCGCCGGGCGAGGAGGCGATGCTGTTCGAGTACCGCCTCGACCCGGACGACACCCGCTACAACGTCACCCGGATCTACACCCTCGACGGGCCGGTCGACCCCAAGGCCCTCGAGTCGGCGCTGCGCGACGTGGTGATGCACCATGCGCCGCTCCACACCCAGTTCGACGCAGCGCGCACGACCCGCTCACGAGACGATGCCGTCGAGTGGATCGAGTTCGAGCCGATGAGCCCGGCCGACTTCGACGCCTTCGCCGACCGCCAGCGCCGCGTGCCTTTCGATCTCGATCGGGGCCCGCTGGTGCGGGTGCACACCGCCGAGATCGGCGAGACCCGGCGCGCCGTGCTGATCGCCATGCACCACATCGTCGTCGACGCGGGCACCTTCGACACGCTGTGGGCCCAGGTCTCGCGTCGGGTCGCCGGCCACGATCTCCCGAGGCTCCCCCTCTCCTACGCAGCCCACGCCGCCGGTCAACGGCTCCGCCACGAGCGCGACGACGCCAGCCGGCGCTTCTGGATCGACCGGGCTGCCACCCGTGACGGGCACGCCACGATCTCGATGGCAGTGCCGGTGCCGGAACCCGACGGGTATGTCGAGCATCGCCCCGGGATCTCCGTGGCCGACCTGAAAGCCGTCCGTCACACTCCCTTCGCCGCGGCCCTGGCCGCCACCGGCGCCGTCGTCTCCACCTTCGCCGGTCACGATCGCGTCGAGCTCGGTGTCACGGTTTCCACCAACGACCGAGCCGACACCGCCGACGTGGTCGGCTACTACCTCAACACGATGGCACTCGGTCTGGCCGTCGATCACGAAGCGCCCTTCAGTGAGCTGGTCGACGCCGCTTCGGAGGAGATCGCCGCCACCCTCCCGCATCGCACCTACCCCTTCGCCTCCGTCGTCCGCGATGCCCGGGCTGCCGGACTCGCCGTGCCCGATGTGTCGGTCATGCTCGCCTACGAGCGATTGGAGGCACCCGTCTATCCCGGTGCCGTCGCGAGGCAGCGGATTCTCGCGTCGGGGACCTCCGTCAGCGACATCACGTTCTTCGTCCAGGAACGAGACGACGACATCCGGCTCGGCCTCGAGTACCGCGGGTCGGTCATCACCGGCGCCGATGCCGAGCGCCTCCTCGAGGCCTTCGCGCTCGTGCTCGAGCAGGGCGTCCGCGACGAGACCCGAACCGTCGATTCGCTCACGGCGTCGCTGCGCGACGCCGACCTCCAGGGCGCCCCCCGGAGCCGCGACGACGTCCCCGTGCTCGAACGCTTCCTCGAGCACGTCGAGCGGACGCCTCGGGCCGTGGCCGTCGCCGACACGACCGGCACCACCCTCGACTACGCCGATCTGGCGGGGCGGGTGGCCAACCTCGCCGACCGTCTCGCGTCGGGGACCACGCCACCACCCGCTCGGATCGGTGTGTGCATCGCTCGCTCGGCCGACCTCGTCGTCGGCCTGCTCGCCGTGCAGTTCGCCCGGGCGGGATACGTGGCCCTGGACCCGACCCTTCCGCGGGCCCGGCTCGAGCTGATCGCGGGCGCTGCCGGTCTCGACATGATCGTCACCGACGACCCGACCCGTGCTGAGGGCCTTGCCCCCCTCATCGTCGACCTCGCGACCGATTCCGGCTCCGGCGACCTCGGCGACGCCCTTCCCCGTCTGCGCACCCGACTGACCCGTCTCGACGACAACGACGAAGCCTACGTCATCTTCACCTCGGGTTCGACCGGACGGCCCCGCGGCGTGGGCGTCACCCACCGCAACCTGGCCGCCAGCACCGGGGCCCGCGATGACTGGTTCGACCAGCCGCCCACCCGCTTCCTGGTGACGTCGAGCCCGGGCTTCGACAGTTCGATCGTGGGTCTCTTCTGGCCCCTGGCGACGGGCGGAACGGTCGTGGTCCCGGCGGACGACGAGGTCCGCGACATCGATCGCCTGGCCGACGCGATCGCCGACACCGAGGCCACCCACACGCTGATGGTCCCGAGCCTGATGCGGGCCCTGCTGGACCGAGCGCCCGAGAAGCTCACCCACCTCGAGGTCTCGATCGTGGCCGGCGAAGCCTGTCCTCCGGCGCTCGCCCGCCGCCATCATGAGCTGCTCCCCGGGGTCGCGCTCGTCAACGAGTACGGGCCCACCGAGGCGACGGTGTGGTCCACCGCCCATCGCGTCACCGCCGACGACGACCCGGTGCCGATCGGTCGACCCGTCCCCGGCGTCCGGGTCCGGGTGGCGGACTCGTCGCTGCGCCCGGTTCCGGTCGGCGCCGCCGGCGAATTGCTGGTCAGTGGTCCGGGCGTGACCGACGGCTATCTCGACGACGTCGACGCCACCCGCGCCCGGTTCGTCGAGGTCGACGACCGGCGTTGGTACCGAACCGGCGATCTCGTGCGTCGTGTGGGCGACGATCTCCACTTCCTCGGCCGCGTCGACGACCAGCTCAACATCGGCGGAGTCCGCCTGGAACCGGCCGAGATCGAGCGTGAGCTCGATGCGCTCCCCGGCGTGATCGAGTCGGTCGTGGTCGCCGCCGGAGATCCGCCGTCACTGGTCGCCCATCTCGAGTCCGAGACCGCGTCGATCGACGAGGCCGCGCTGCGTCGAGCGCTGTCCGAACGGCTGCCGACCACCGCAGTTCCCCGCCGGTTCAGCGCCCAACCCGCGCTGCCCCGGACGGCGAACGGCAAGATCGACAGGGCCGCGGCCGCGATCCTGCCCCTGCCGACCCAGGTCCTGCCGCCGGCGAGCGCGACGGACGACAACTCGCTCGCCGAGACGGTGCTCGGGGCGTGGCGCCGGGTCCTCGCCCCTACGCCGGTGGATGCCGACACCGACTTCTTCGCGGCCGGGGGCGATTCACTCACCGCCGTCGAGTTGGTCACGGAGGTGGGCGATCGACTCGGGCGGCGGGTTCCGATCGCCGACCTCCTCGCGGGGCCGACACCGGCAGCCATGGTGAGCCTGCTGAGCGACGGGCACGCGCCGAGCCGCGGAGTGGCGCCCAGCGACGACGTGGTCCGCCCGGTACGGCTCCGGCCCGGCCGGCCCGACGGTCCGCTGGTGATCATGGTGCCGTCGTGGGACGACCTCTTCGGCTACCAGGCGCTGGCCGAAGCATTCGTCGACGAGGTAGAGGTCGTGGCCCTCGCCTATGAGCCGCGACCGGGGCAGCGCGAGGTCAACCGGGTGCCCGACCTGGTCGAGGAGATGCTGCCCCTCGTCGCACCGCTGAGGCCCGAGGCACGACCCGTTGCCGTCCTGGGCTGGTCGATCGGGGGCGTGTCGGCGGTGGAGCTGGCAGGGCGTCTACGCGAGACGGGTACCCGCGTCGATCGGGTCGCACTCGTCGACACGTTCTTCCCGGGCGAGGAACGTCACCTGTGGTCGAACCGCTGGTGGAAGTACAAGTCGATGGCTCGCCTCGAGGCGGTGCCGGAACTGCGCAAGGAGCTGGGTTCGTTCGTCCGCCGCCGCATCGCCGGCCCCGTCGGTCGACGGCTTCTCCGGTGGTCGGGAAGCGATCCTCAGCCGGCCGGCACCACCGGCACCACCCGCATGCTGGGTAGCTTCCCGGCCGAGGCGTTCGGCCACAGACCCACTCCCCCCGGGGTGCCCGTCGTGTTCTACCGGGCCTCGACCACCAACCCCGAACGCACGATCCGACGGTGGGAGGAACTCGCTACGGAGATCACCGACGTCGTGATCGAGGGCCGCCACCGCGGCTTCGACTCGATCATGCATGCCGACAAGGTCGGGCGGATCGCCGACGACCTCGTGGAGCGACTCGGCGGCGCGAGCGGGGGGTCGTCGTGATGCTCAGTCGACCGTGCAGTCGCCGCGACCGCGGAGATAGTCGACCATGGCGGCGACCGAGATGAAGTGCTCGATGACCACGTCGCCGGGGTCGATCTCGATGCCGAGCCGATCCTCGATCCACTCGACGATGAGCACCACACCCAGCGAGTCGACCAGCCCGGTGGCCGCCAGGTCGGTGTCGGCCTCGAGCGGGTCGTCGCTCAGGGCGACATCGGCCACGATGAACGCGATCAGCGCATCGGTGAAGGTGACGGAGTCTGTGGTGGTCATCGATCGGTCGGTCTCTGATCAGGCTGGTGAGCGCCGCGTGGTCAACACGCTGCAGGGTAGCCAGCCGACTCCGTCGTCCACGACAGGACCCACACGATGAACGACTCCGCCGAACCACCGCTCACGGCCAACGGATACCCGGTCGACACGGCACCGGACCGGTTCGGCGAGTTCTCGCCGGCCAACGACCTGCTGGCCGACCCCGAAGCCCTGCGGGAACGGATGGCGGCCGACGGCCACCTGTTCTTCCGGCGGCTCATCGACCCGGAGATCGTGACCGACGCCCGGATCGAGGTGCTCACCAAGTACGCGATCCTCGGCGAGGTCGACGACCGCTTCCCGATCACCGATGCGATCGCCGGTGACAGGCACGCCGTGGCGACCGCCAACGTCCGCGCGTTCTCCGAGAGCGTACGCAACGGCCGGTGCTATCGCCGGATCACCGACGGCCCCGAGATCCTCGGCGTGCAGGCAGCACTGCTCGAGGGCGACGTGCGCATCTTCGACATGCGGTGGCCCCGCTTCGTCCGGCCCGGCGAAGGCTGCGGCTTCCACTGCGACGGCCCCTACATGAACCGCGGAACGAGTCGGATCTTCTCGGCCTGGGTCCCCCTCGGCGACGTGCGCCGGAGCGACGGTGCGCTGATGCTGCTCGAGCGCAGCCACGCCTCCGAACGGCTCCACGCCGGGTACCTCCGCGCCGACGCCGACCGCGATGGTCTGCAGTGGCTCGACGACGACCCGAGCGTCGTGCAGGCCGAATACGGCGGACGCTGGTTGACCACCGACTTCGAGGCCGGTGACGTGTTGGTTTTCGGCATGCACACCCTCCACGGCGCGCTGGACAACCACTCGGCCGTCGGTCGTTGCCGCCTGTCGTCCGACAGCCGCTACCAACGGGCCGATGAACCGGCCGATCCGCGCTGGAACGGGGCCGACTTCGAAGGCCACGGCGGCCGCCGTGTCTTCTACCCGGGGCTCGGGCGCTGGAACAACGAGGACTTCCAGGACGAATGGAAGGACATCGACGAACATGGGCGCATGATCCTGCGAACCGACGTCGACACCGACCACGGCGAGGAGCAGCCATGAGCGACACGACCGACGACCAACTGCTCGCCCTCGCCCGGGCGATGATCGACCTCGACCACCCGGTCAAGCGAGACGCCGCCGCGTGGGCCGCCGCGAACCTCGGCCAGCACGACCTGGTCGAGGCCGATCACCAGTCGCGCTTCGCCGTCGACGACTGGCGTCGCTGCGCGGAACGCGGCATCCAGGGCCTGCTCGTCCCGACCCAACACGGCGGCCAGGGCGCCGACCTCGCGACCACCCTGCTCACCCTCGAAGGGCTGGGCTACGGCTGTGCCGACAACGGCCTGACCTTCGCCCTGGCCAGCCAGATCATGAGCACCCAGGTCGCCCTCGTCCGCTTCGCCACCGACGAGCAGCGGGCGCGCTGGCTCCCGGGCTTGCTCGACGGATCGAGGTTCGCGGCGCTCGGGATGACGGAACCGAACTCCGGGTCCGATGCGTTCGCACTGGAGGCGACGGCCGAACGCCTCGACGACGGCTCTTACCGCGTCAACGGCCACAAGTCGTACCTGACCTTCGGGCCGGTGTGCGACCTGTGCATCGTCTTCGCCTCGACGAATCCCGAGGCCGGGAGCTGGGGGGTCTCCGCCTTCCTCGTCCCCACCGATCTCCCGGGCGTCGACGTCGGCCCCCTCCGCGAGAAGATGGGGATGCGCACCACCCCGTTCGGCGACCTCACGTTCACCGACGTGGTCGTACCGGCCGATTCGCTTCTCGGGCGCGAGGGCGCCGGCGCGAGCATCTTCGGGGCCATCCTCGACATCGAGCGGGCCTACGTGTTCGCTCCCCAGATCGGAGCCATGGAGCGCCAGCTCGACGACACGATCGGCTACGCCAAGGACCGCGAGCAGGGTGGTCACCCGATCGGCCACTACCAGGCCGTCTCGCACCGCATCGTGGCCATGAAGGAACGTCACGAACAGAGCCGGCTTCTCCTCTACCGAGCGGCGATGGCCGATGCGACCGGGCGCGGGATCACCCTCGCCGCATCACTGGCCAAGGTGGCTGCATGCGACGCCGGGATCGCGTCGTCGATCGATGCCGCGACGGTCCACGGAGCCAAGGGCTACGTCAGCGAGTTCGGCGTCGAACGTCAACTACGAGACGCCGTCGGCGGCCTGGTCTATTCGGGGTCGACCGACGTGCTGCGCAACATCGTCGCGCGTGTGCTCGGCGTGACCTGAGCGGGCCGGAGCCCCGACTCAGACCAGGGCGGGCTCCGGCTCCGGCTCGGGCTCCGCGTCGTCGGCCGGTGCGGTGCCGCCGATGGGGAGCAGGGTGCCGTTGCGCTTCTCCCACTCGCGGAAGGCCGCTGCCGCAATGGTGAACAGGATCGCCACGACCAGCGAACGCGGCCACAGGACCGCCTTGTCGATGGCGCCGTTGATCCCGGCGTCGACCTCGAACACCCGCTCGATCACCCAGATCCCGCTGATGAGGGCGAGTCCGATCGACGCGGTGTAGAGGAGGGGCCGGTAGGCCCGGGTGCGACGGAGCAGGTAGAGGCCCGGGAACGTGATGGCGATGATGACCAGTTGACCGATCTCGATGCCGACGTTGCGGCCGAGGAGCGACACCAACTGGGTGCTCCGGTTGATGTCGAGGTCTTCGATCAGCCCGGCGAAGCCCATGCCGTGGAAGAGGCCGAACGCGAACGCGAGCGTCCACTCCCGGTGTCCGAAGATCGGGCGCAGGTTGTGGAGCGCCGCCGCGCCGATCGACAGGGCGATCAACGACTCGACGAACTTCGACGACGGCAACGGGATGAGGTCGAGGCCGGCGAGGGTGAAGGTGATGGAGTGGGCGATGGTGAACATCGTTGCGACGATCACGAGTCGGCCCAGGGAATAGCCGAAGCTCGGTGACGGCGCCCAGCTGCCGGAGCGCAGCACCAGCACCGACGTGAGCAGGAGTACGAGGATGAAGAAGATGTGGTCGGGTCCGGTGCGAATGTGGTCCACACCGAGGTCGATGCTCCGCGTAAAGTTCCGCCACTGGTCGGGGTTGCCCAGATCGATCGTGCCCGAGCGCGACGAGGCATCGATGATCAGCAGTTCGTTGGTTTCCTCCTCGACCACTCCTCGCTTCCAGTCGTTGGCCACGAGGGCGATGTTGTTGCGATCGTCGATCTCGTCGAGGAACGGGGTGAACGTGATGTCGATCAGCTGCGGGACGGAATCGAGCGGAAGATCGACCGTGAACGGCAGGATCACGTAGCCGAGACCGTCCTCGTCGGACCCGCCCTCCTCGAGCAGTTCGTAGCCCTCGAAGGTGAGCTCCCAGCTGGTCCCGTCGGCGCCGATCTCGGTCTCGGCCAGGGCGTACGCCTGGAGCATCGCCAGGTTGGCCTCGATCTCGGCCCGGAGATCGTCCTCGCTGCCCTGGAGTCGGAAGTCGAACACGCTACGCAGATCCGGGTAGGGCAGCTCGACCCGCCCGCTCAGACTGTCGTCGCCCACGTCGAGATAGACGTAGGACTCGTCGTTTCGGTGAGCCGACGCAGGTGCCGCCAGGGCAACGACGAGAACGGCAGCGGCGGCCATGACCGCGATCAGGGCGGACGCAGGGCGAAGGGGGGTCTTCATGTCAGCGGTACCTCGGCAGGAGACTCCGGTGAGACTAACGGCGGCGCATCCCGAGCCGGACACGGGATGTGTCCGGGCCATGAATGATCATGGTCACAGGCCCAGCTCGCCCGACGGCACGACCGAGAAGATCTCGAATCCGCCGACTCGGGTCTCGTAGGGGAACACGTCACGGGCCGGTTCGAGCAGTGGGCGTCCCCAGCTGCCGATGCGCACGAACACGTCGCAGGCGCGGAGCTCCTCACGGCCATCCGACGCCTCGGCGTCGAGTTCGCGGGCGAAGCCGCCATAGACCCGCATCGGCCATCCGCCCACCACACAGGATTGGAGGCCGAGACCGTCGGCGATGGTGACCACCGCGGCCGCCTCCCGGATCGGCGACGACGACCGCCGGACGTCGGCCACGTTGCCCCAGGTGAACACGAGTCCCACCACCAGGACCACCGCCAACCCCGGCACCCGACCGACCGCGACCGCCACCGCGATCGCGAGCAGGGGCACAAGGGTGAGGAAGAAGCGGGGGTACAGGTCGCGGGGCTGGGCGACCTGCCACACGAGCCACGCCTGTGCCGTCACCAGCACGGCCACGGTGATGGCGGCCGCACCCACGCCGGGTCGGGTCGACACCCGACGCGCCACGAGGAACGCCAACCCCGCGAGTGCGAGCCCGGCGATGATCGTGCCGGTGACCCGGTCCCGCCCGAGCACCTCCCATGTCGCGACACGACCGAACCACGGTTTGAAGTCGGTCCCCCGCTGTTCGGCGGTGTCGCGGAGCTCGGCGAAGGTCGGCAGATAGACCGCGGCGACGCCGATGCCCGCCAGGACCCACGCCGACCACAGGCGCAGGTCGAAGCGACGCAGGACGAGGAGCGCGCCGATGCCGACGGCGCCGAGGGCGATGCCCGAGAACAGGTGTGTCCCGACCGCGCCCACGACGGCGAGCGCATGAACGAAGAGGAGGCCCGTCGATCCGGATCGAGCCACGGCCTGCTCCTTGCGGACGTATTCGACGAGCGTGACCACACCGACGACGACGCACAACGTCGCCAACGAGTACCCGCGCACGGCGCGAGCCTGGGTGACGAACATGGGGTTGAGCATCAGCACCGCCCCGGCCGCGGCCCCGGCCACGAGGCCGAACCGGCGGGCGGCCCAGCCGGCGAGCAACGCGACGGCGAGGGCACCGTAGAGCACGGGGAAGAGACGCTGGCGGGCCTCGCCCTCGCCGCCCATGGCCCACCACACCGACTGCCACGAAGCGAAGATCGGGTGGTTGTTGAACACCGTCGTGTCGGTGAACGGGACGACGGCGGACCCCCTGCTGATCGTCGAGGCGATCGACACGCCCTCGTCGTAGTCGAAACTGCGGCTGATCTCGCCGGAGAGGAGCACCGTGGTCGCGAGGCCGAAGGTCGCGGCGAGAATCTGTTCGCTGTACCGACCCCACCAGACCACGTGTGCAACCTATCCGCCGCGGCGGGGCCGCCATGGCCGACCCCGAGACGCGGACCGCTATGGTCACGGCGTGCCGGACACGTGCAGCTGGATCGTGCTGACCATGGGCGATCGACCCACCGAGGTGGCAACGGCGATCGACTCCATCGCGGCCCAGTCGGTGCCGGCCGAGGAGATCCTGCTGGTCGGCAACGGCGCGGATCCCGGGAGGGTCGACGGCGTGCGCACGCTGCACCTGCCCGAGAATCTCGGGGTCACCGGAGGCCGCAACGAGGGCGCCGCCGCGGCCGCGGGCGACATCCTCTTCTTCCTCGACGACGACGCCCGCTGTGCGGCCCCCGACGTCGCCGCGAAGGTGCTCGAGGTGTTCTCCGCACGGCCCGAGGTCGCTGCCGTCTCG
>JAUIML010000295.1 GCA_030432715.1 Acidimicrobiia bacterium
CTCGTCGTGAAGTACATGCAGTCCGACACCGCGGTGGTCTCCGCGCTCAAGACGGACCAGTTGGATGCCGGTCTGGTGCCGCTGACGTCGGTCGCCGAGGTCGAGGAGACCTGCGAATCACTGGCCCACCAGTACGAGGTCGAGGGTCGTGGGTTCGTGTTGGCGCGGGTGGCGGGCGGATACCGCTACCAGACCGCCACCGAGCAGGCCCCCTATGTCGAGCGCTTCGTGCTCGACGGGCAGTCGTCGCGGCTGTCGGCCGCGGCGCTCGAGACCCTTGCGGTGGTCGCCTACAAGCAGCCGGTGTCGCGCAACCAGATCGCGTCGATCCGGGGTGTCAATGTCGACGGGGTGATGCGCACGTTGCAGCAGCGGGGCTATGTCGACGAGGTGGCACGCGATCCCGGGCCGGGGCAGGCGGTGCTCTACGGTACGACGCCGACGTTCCTCGAACGGCTCGGACTCGACTCGGTGAGCGATCTTCCTCCGTTGGGCGAGTTCTTCCCCGGGTCCGACGTGGTCGAGGCGCTCGAGCGCGGTCTGCGCGTCGTCCCCGACGACGAGGTCATCGCCGAGGCGGGAGCCGAGGCGAACGAGGGTGAGGCCGAGGCGGGAGCCGAGGCGAACGAGGGTGAGGCCGAGGCGGGAGCCGAGGCGAACGAGGGTGTGGACATCGAGGGCACCGAGCCCGAGTCGTCGTGAACGCCGACGGCGAGCGGCTGCAGAAGGTGCTCGCTCGACTGGGGTTCGGGAGTCGACGGGTCTGTGAGGAACTCATCGCCGAGGGACGGGTGACGGTGAACGGCGACGTCGCCGTGTTGGGTCGCCGGGTCGACGTCGACGGTGACGACGTCGCCGTCGACGGTGCGCCGGTCGGCATCCGGCCGGACCTCGTCCACTATCTGCTCAACAAGCCGACCGGCGTCATCACCACGGCCGACGACCCGCAGGGTCGCCCGACCGTGGTCGAGATCGTGCCCTCGGAGCCGAGGGTCTTCCCGGTCGGTCGGCTCGACGCCGACACCGAGGGCCTGCTGCTGCTGACCAACGACGGCGACATGACCCACCGCCTGACCCATCCGTCGTTCGGGGTCGAGAAGGAGTACCTCGCCAGCGTCGAGGGCACGCCGAGCCGTGCGGCGATCCGGCAACTCCGCGAAGGGGTGGAACTCGACGACGGGCCGACGGCGAAGGCCCGGGTCACCGCGGTCGACGACTCGCTGTTGCGCATCACCATCCACGAGGGACGGAACCGCCAGGTTCGACGCATGTGCGAGGCGGTCGGGCACCCCGTCACCAGACTCGTGCGCACCCGGATCGGGCCCATCGTCGACCGTCGGCTGAAGCCGGGGGAGTGGCGAGCACTGAGCCGCGATGAGGTCCGTTCGCTGGAAATCGCCGTCGGTGGCCAAAGCGACCAGCGCTACGATCGCCACCCGTGAGCGAAATGCGGACCGCGATGGTCGTTGGGGTCGGCCTGATCGGTGGGTCCGTCGGGATGGCGCTGCGTCAGGCCGGTTGGCACGTCATCGGGGTCGATCGGGACGAGGATCGTCTCGCGGCCGCTATGGAGGCGGGCGCCATCGACGAGTCGGGGGACCTGGGCGAGTGCGACCTCGCGTTCGTTGCGACGCCGGTCAACGCGGTCGCTGGTCTCGTGAGCGCCGCGCTCGAGGCCGGCGCTGCGGTGGTCACCGACGTCGGCAGCGTGAAGGGGCCGATCGCCTCGGAGGTCGACGATCCTCGGTTCGTTCCCGGGCATCCGATGGCGGGGAGCGAGCAGGACGGGCTGGCGGGGGCGTTCGCCGACATGTTCAGCGGCGCGATGTGGGTGCTGTGTCCGACCGACCGCACCGATGACGCGGCGTTTGCCGAGGTCAGAGGGGTTGTGGCGTCGCTGGGCGCGCAGGTGATCGTGATGCCGCCCGACCGTCACGACACCCTCGTCGCCGTGGTCTCCCACGTGCCGCACCTGACCGCGGCGACGCTGATGCGCCTGGCCGACGGGAGGGCCGAGGAGCACCGCTCGCTCCTGCGTCTCGCCGCCGGCGGGTTCCGCGACATGACCCGGATCGCGGCCGGCCATCCGGCGATCTGGCCCGCCATCTGCGCACAGAACCAAGCCGCCATCACCGATGTGCTCGACGAGCTCATCCGCGAGCTGTCCGGTCTGCGCGACGTCGTGGCCGCCGGTGGGAGCGACGAGCTCCTCGCCCATCTGGAGTCGGCCCGCCACGCGCGGCGCAACCTGCCGACCACGGCCCCGATGGCCCAGGAGATGTCGGAGATGCGCATCCCGGTGCTCGATCGCCAGGGAGAGATCGCTGCGATCGCGACCCTCGCGGCCGATCTCGACGTCAACATCTACGATCTCGAGATCGCCCACTCCGCCGAAGGGCCCCGCGGTGTGGTGGTCGTGCTCGTCGAGTCGGCGCTCGCCGAGCGCTTCCAGGGCGGGCTGATGGTGCAGGGCTACCGGCCGTCGATCCGGGCGCTCGACTGAGCCATGCCCCGCGTCGACCCGCGGCAGCTGCCGGATCCGTTTCCCATCGAACCGCTGGTGACGCCGCCCGACGCGACGGTCGTGTTGCCCGGATCCAAGAGCATCACCAACCGGGCTCTGGTGGCCGCCGCGCTGGCCGAAGGTGACACCGTGCTCGAGGGCGCGCTGTTCGCCGACGACACCGAAGCGATGATCGAGGGTCTGGCCGCGCTGGGTATCGGGATCGAGGCCGATGCCGAGTCCGGCACCGTGCGGGTCGAAGGCTGTGGAGGCGAGCTCCCGGGCCTCGAGGCGACGGTCGACGCTCGCCAGTCGGGAACCACGGGTCGTTTCCTGACGCCCGTGGCCGCCCTGGGCGGCGCGCCGGTGGTGGTCGACGGCGACGCGCAGCTCCGTGACCGCCCGATGGCGGACCAGATCAGGGCCCTGCGGGCGATGGGTGTGACGGTGGAGGAGATCGGCGAGCCCGGCCGCCTGCCGCTTCGGCTCACCGGGCCACTGCGCAACGCCGGCATCGCCCTCGCGGCGGACGTCTCCAGTCAGTTCCTCTCGGGGCTGCTTCTCGCCGGCGGGGTCCACGGGCTCGAAGTCCAGGCCGGACACCAGCGGCTCGGCGGGCCGGGCCATGCGGGCGAGCACCGTCTCCACCTCGTGGGGCCCGAAGCCCCGGGCCGCCAGGGCCGGGAA
>JAUIML010000296.1 GCA_030432715.1 Acidimicrobiia bacterium
GGGCACCCCGAGCTCGAGGTGGTGGTGGCCACGGGCGACAGCCAGGCCGGCACCGCCGTGGCCGACCTGTACCCGAGCTTGGCCGCGGCCTACCCGGATCTGGTGTTCGCCGAGGCCACGGCCACGCTGGCCGACGAGCACGACCTGGACCTGGTCTTCCTCGGTCTGCCCCACGGCGCGGCGCTCGAGCTGGTGCCGTCGCTGCAGGCCGAGGGGCGGGTCATCGTCGACCTCGGGCCCGACTTCCGACTGAAGGACGCCTCGCAGTACCCGCAGTGGTATGGCCTGACCCACACCGCGCCGGACCTGCTGGCGGAGGCCGTCTACGGCCTGCCCGAGCTGTTCCGGGCCGAGCTGCGCGACGCCACCCTGATCGCCACGCCCGGCTGCTACGTCACCACCGCCACCCTCGCGCTGGCGCCGTTCCTCGAGGTCGGGGCCATCGAGCCGACCGGCATCGTGGTCGACGCCGCCAGCGGGGTCTCGGGCGCCGGCCGGCCGCCCAAGCCGAACACGACGTTCTGCACGGTGGACGAGGACTTCACCGCCTACGGCGTCCTCAGCCACCGCCACACCCCCGAGATCGAGCAGAACCTGGCCCACGCCGCCGGCACCGACGCCCAGGTGCTGTTCACGCCGCACCTCGCCCCGATGAACCGCGGCATCCTGGCCACCTGCTACGCCCGGCCCACCGGCACCGCGACGACCGCCGACGTGATGGCCTGCCTCCACGATGCCTACGACGACGAGCCGTTCGTCGTCGTCGCCGACCGCTCACCCTCGACCAAGGCGACCCTCGGATCGAACAGCGTGCACCTCACCGCCCGGGTCGACGAACGTACGGGCACGGTGCTCGCCATCGGTGCGCTCGACAATCTGGTGAAGGGCGCATCGGGACAGGGCGTGCAATGCGCCAACGCAGTGCTCGGTCTGCCCGAGGACACCGGCCTGGCCCGCGCCGGCCTCCACCCCTGAGCGCATGTCCGATCTCTCGCCTCTCGCCCCTTCCTCGTTCCCCGAGCTGCCGCCGGTCGCCGGCCTCCGTCTCGCGACCCATGCCGCCGGCATCCGGTATGCGAAGCGGGCCGACCTCTTCCTGGCCGAGATGGCCGAGGGCACGACCGTCGCCGGCACGTTCACCAGGAGCCTCTGCCCGAGTGCACCCGTCGACTGGTGTCGTCGGATCCTGGCCGAGGGGGATGGGACCGCCCGCGCCATCGTCTGCAACAGCGGCAACGCCAATGCGTTCACCGGCCGGGCCGGCGACACGGCTGCCGCGCTCACCGCCGAACTGATCGGCGAGTCGCTCGGGATCGAACCCCACCGGATCTACCTGGCCTCCACCGGCGTCATCGGCGAGACGCTCCCCGAGCCGGCGCTGCGCGACGGGCTCCCGGCGCTGGCCGAAAAGCTCGCCGTCAGCTCCGCCGAGGCGTGGACCGACGCGGCAGGGGCGATCCGCACCACCGACACGTTCTCGAAAGGGGCGGCGGCCCGGGTCGAGGGCACGGCGGCCCACATCGTCGGGATCGCCAAGGGAAGCGGCATGATCGCCCCCGACATGGCGACGATGCTGGCCTTCGTGTTCACCGATCTCGCGGTGGCCCCTGCGGTGCTGCAGACGGCGTTGTCGGCGTCGGTCGCGTCGTCGTTCAACCGCATCACCGTCGACAGCGACACCTCCACCAGCGACACCGTGCTCCTCTTCGCGACCGGCGAGCAGATCGACGACGAGCTCACCGGGGTCGACGACGAGCGCTTCGGTGCGTTCCAGGCCGCGCTCGACACGGTCCTGCTCGATCTCGCCCACCAGATCGTTCGCGATGGCGAGGGGGCCTCGAAGTTCGTGGAGGTCCGCGTCAGCGGGGCCGAGTCGGATGCGGCCGCCGAGATCATCGCCTTCGCCATCGGCAACTCGCCCCTGGTGAAGACGGCGCTCGCCGCGGAGGACGCCAACTGGGGTCGGATCGTGATGGCCGTCGGCAAGGCCGGCCAGGCCGCCGATCGCGACGCACTCGCCATCTGGATCGGTCCCGAGCAGGTCGCCGCCGAGGGCGTGCAGGTCGAGGGCTACTCCGAGGAGCGGGCCACCGAGCATCTGCAGGGCGACGAGGTGACGATCACCGTCGACGTCGGGGTCGGCGACGGCGCGGCGTCGATCTGGACCTGTGATCTCACCCACGGCTACATCGACATCAACGCGGGGTACCGCTCATGACCGACACCGAACTCCTCCCCGATCGGGGCTTCTCGCCCGACCGTCGGGCCGCGGCACTCGTGGAGGCCCTGCCCTACATCCAACGCTTCCGCGGCGCGGTCGTGGTCGTGAAGTACGGCGGCAACGCGATGACCGATCCGGCGCTGGCCACGACCTTCGCCGAAGACATCGTGCTGCTCCGCTCGGTCGGGCTGAAGCCCGTCGTGGTGCACGGCGGCGGCCCGCAGATCGGCGAGCTCCTGGCCCGGTTGGGCAAGGAGACCGAATTCGTCGACGGCTTGCGGGTCACCGACGAGGAGACCCTCGACGTGGCCCGGATGGTGCTCGTCGGCAAGGTCGGGCGCGACATCGTCGGTGCGATCAACGTGCACGGTGCCTACGCCGTGGGCCTCTCGGGCGAGGACGGCGGCCTGATCACCGCCGCACCCCGCGACGAGGCGCTCGGGTTCGTCGGCGATGTCGTCTCGGTCCAACCCGGCATCATCGAGCGGCTCCTGGCCGAGGAGATGATCCCGGTCGTCTCGACCATCGGGTCCGACGCCGCCGGGCAGGCCTACAACATCAACGCCGACACCGTCGCCGGCGCCCTGGCCGGTGCTCTCGATGCCGAGAAGGTCGTGTACCTGACCGACGTGCCCGGGCTGCTGACCGACGTCGAGGACCTCTCCTCGATCGTCGCCCGGGCCGACGTGACCGACCTCGAAGCCCTCATCGCCGACGGCACGATCAGCGGCGGGATGCTCCCCAAGGTGCGGGCCTGCATCGAGGCGGTCGAGGCCGGCGCCAAGTCGGCCCACATGCTCGACGGCCGCATTCCCCATGTTCTGCTGCTCGAGCTCTTCACCGACGCCGGCATCGGCACGATGGTCACGTCGGGGGCGGCGTCGTGACCGCCGACCAGGCTGCGGCGTGGGGCGCCACGGGCGACCACAGTCCGCTCATGAACAACTACGGCTCGCCGCCCC
>JAUIML010000053.1 GCA_030432715.1 Acidimicrobiia bacterium
GGATTCGACGGCCGCGGCGCCCATGGCGCCCTCGGCGTGCCCGGCGGGATGCGGTTTGCCCAACAGCGTCGAGAGCGCCGACGGGTTCCCCTTTTGCGTCTACTACGGCGGCGGCACCACGCTGGCCCAGGCCGAAGACGTACGCGACTACGTCGACGACTACTGGGACGTATACCAGAATGACTACGGTTGGGCCATGCCGACCGAGTTCAGCGGCGGCAAGTTCAAGGTCTGCCTGGCCGATCACGGCACCACCTGCAACGGGTCCGTCGGCATCGGCAGCGACGACTATGAAGAACAACTGCGGACCGCGCTGGCGACTAACCGCTCCGTGGAGCTCGAAACTGCCCTGCTGCGGGTGCGTCACCACGGGTTCGCGTTGCTGGACCGATCCGAGGGGCCGTCGTCGCCCTGGCCGGTGCCGGCCGAGCCGCTCGAGCCGGCCGGCGCGTTGCCCGAGGTGCCGGTCGAAGACCTGACCGCATCCGTGATCTCGGCTGCGTTGCTCCACCACGGTTCGCTCGTGGTGCGAGGGATGGTCGACCCCGAGCGAGCGGCGAGTCTGCGGGCGGTCATCGACGATGCGTTCGAAGGTGCGGCCAAGTGGCGAGACGACCCGGAGGTCGACGCTTCGCCCGCGTTCATCCCGTTCGAACCCGACGAGCAGTATCCCTTCGGCATCTACGAGCGGGCGTTCGCGACCTTCGGCAGCGGCGTGCTCGGTGTCGACTGTCCAACGGCGATGTACGAACTCCTCGAGGCGTTCGACGCCGTGGGGATGCGGCGGATCATGGAGGAGTACTTCGGCGAACGCCCGGCGTTCTCCGTCAAGAAGACCACGCTGCGACGAACCGAACCCGATTCCCTCGCCGGGTGGCACCAGGACGGGGCCTTCCTCGGCACCACGACGCGAGCCCTCAACATCTGGACCGCGCTGTCCCCGTGCGGCGTGGACGCCGCGGGCCTCGACCTGTTCCCGCAGCGCTTCGACGAACTCGTGCCCACCGGGGGGCCCGAGATCTACGACTGGTCGGTCAGCGACGAGACGGCGTCGACGTACGGGCTCGAACGGTTGGTCCGGCCCGTGTTCGACACCGGTGATGCGGTGCTGTTCGACCAGATGACACTGCACCGAACGGGTGTCGATCCGTCGATGACGAAGACCCGCTACGCGATCGAGATGTGGTTCTTCGCGCCGTCGACCTACCCGCTCGAGCAGATCCCGATCCTCCTCTAGCGGGGGTCGGCCTGGGGTCCGCGGACCAGTCGGCCGGGGTGTTCGCCGGTGAACTCGTCGTCGACGACGGTGACGGTGCCCCGACACACGGTTGCCCCATAGCCGTGGGCTCGCTGGACGTAGCGGTTGGCGCCGGTCGGCAGGTCGCCGACGAGGTGGGGGAGTTCGACCCCGAGGCCGTCGATGTCGATCACGTTGACGTCGCCGCGGTAGCCCGGCGCGAGCAGGCCGCGGTCACGGAGTCCGTAGAGTTCCGCGGTCTGGCGGGTCTGGCGGTGGACCACCCACTCGAGGGGCATGTGGTCGCCCCGCTCCCGATCGCGGGCCCAGAACTGCAGCATGAAGGTGGGCATGCCGCCGTCGGCGATGGTGCCGCAGTGGGCGCCGGCGTCGGCGAGACCCATGCGGGTGTGGGGATGCTGATGGAGCTCCCAGAGATGGTCGAGGTTGTGGTTGGTGTAGTTGAACAAGGGGAAGTAGAGGAGCCCGCGGCCGTCCTCGGTCATCAGGTGGTCGTAGGCGATCTCCGCCGGTGTGCGTGAGTCGTGGGCGGCCATGGGCCCGCAGGCGGCCGCCGGATCGGGCTCGTAGTCGGCTTCGCCGGCGAAGGGGTAGAGCTTGTCCCAGGTGCGGGTGACCGACGTGATGAAGTCGCTCCAGACGGCTGGGGTCTCGGTGGTGAGCGCCGAGCGCACGTCGTCGCGACGCAGATGGGCGAGACGCTCCTCCTCCGGCAGTTGACCGATCAGGCCCCACGTGGGGCACAGCATGAAGGGGTTGACCGTCGCCGACCACGACTCGAGGATGCCGACCGGACGGCCCGAGACCTGTGCCAGGACGTTGAGCCCGTCGGCCTGGGCCTCGTCAAGCAGACGGAGGTCCTCCCGCCAGAGGTCGGGCGCGTAGTCGGGTTGGTTCAGGTTGAAGATCACCGGCTGACCGGTGACCGCGGCGACCGCTCGCATCCATCCGAACGACTCCGGCACGTCGGCGTGGTGTGACGCGGTCTGGAAGACGCCGTGGCCGACCCGCTTGATCGCGTCGGCGATCGCCAGGAGTTCGGCGTCGGTCGCGAACGTGCCGGGGACCAGTTCGCCGTCGACCGACTTGTGCAGCGGGGTCCGCGAGGTCGAGAACCCGAGGGCGCCGACCTCGAGCGCCTCCTGCACCAGACTCGCCATCCGGGCGATGTCGTCGTCGCGTGCATCGCCGAGCGCCCGCTCGCCCATCACGTAGGCGCGAAGGGCCCCGTGGGGGATCTGGGCGCCGAGGTCGAGTACCCAGGAGCGTTGCTGGAGATCATCGAGGTACTCGGGGAAGGTCTCCCAGCCCCACTGGATACCGTCGGTGAGGGCCGCGCCGGGGATGTCCTCGACCCCCTCCATGAGCTCGATGAGCCAGTCGCGCCGCTCGGGTTCGACCGGCGCGAAGCCGACGCCACAGTTGCCCATGACCACGGAAGTGACGCCGTGCCAGCCGGACGGGGTCAGCTCGGGGTCCCAGGTGGCCTGCGCGTCGTAGTGCGTGTGGGTGTCGACGAATCCCGGCGTGACCACGCGGCCGTCGGCGTCGATCTCGCGATGGGCGGCACCGATGTCGGTGCCGACCGCCACGATCGTCTCGCCGTCGATGGCGATGTCGCCGGGGGTTGCGGGAGTGCCGGACCCGTCGATGATCCGACCATTGCGAATGACGAGATCGTGCATGGTCCGAGCGTAGGCGGTGACCGGGGGTACCGTCCTGTGCATGGCCGACCTGCTGCCGCCGTCGGGCATCCGCCTCGTGGCCGACGACGGGTTGCGTCGACTCGACGAGGGGCGAGTGCTCGTGGGCGGTTCCCCTCTGCGCATCGTCACCCTGTCCGACGCCGGCGCGGCCGTGGTCGAAGCCTGGCTCGGCGGCCGTCCGCTCGCCGCGGTGAGATCGGCGAGAGTCCTGGCTCGTCGGCTGCTCGACGCCGGCATGCTCCATCCGATCGTCACCCCGGTCGACACCCCTGCTCCGGTCACGGTCGTCGTGCCGGTGAAGGACGATGCCGACGGCCTTGCCCGACTCTTGCGCACGATCGACAGCCAGACGGCGATCACGACCCTGGTGGTCGACGACGGTTCGGGCGATGCCGACGCGATCGCCCACGTCGCCCGGTCCCATGGCGCGACGCTGGAGCGTCGTGAGACGAGCGGTGGCCCGGGAGTGGCCCGCATGACCGGTCTCGATCGGGTCGAGACCGACTTCGTCGCCTTCGTCGATGCCGACGTCGAGTTACCTCGGGGCTGGTGGAGCGCGCTCTCGCCCCACTTCGACGACCCGGCGGTGGTCGCCGTCGCCCCGCGTGTGATCAGCGCCCCCGGACCTTCCCTGCGCGAGCGCTACGAGACGGTCCACTCGCCGCTCGACCTCGGCCCGGCTCCCGCGTCGGTGGCGCCCCGCCGGCGGATGGCCTACGTGCCGAGTGCCGTGTTGACGGCGCGAGTCGATGCCGTCCGAGCAGCGGGGGGGTTCGACGCGGAGCTGAGAACGGGAGAGGACGTCGACCTGGTCTGGCGGCTGGCCGATCGGGGGGGAACGGTTCGCTACGCGCCGGAAGTCCGGGCGCAGCACCGGCCCCGCGGATCGTGGGTGGCGATGGCTCGACAGCGCATCGCCTACGGGGCGTCGGCGGCCGCCCTCGCCGAGCGGCACGGCGCGGCGGTCGCCCCGGCCCGGTGTTCTCGCTGGAGTCTGGGCGCCTGGGGCCTCGTCGCCCTCGGCCGACCGGTGTCGGGCCTGGCCGTGGCCGCCGGCTCCACGGCGGCGCTGGCCCGTCGACTGGCGGGTCTTCCCGATGGCCGTCGTGAGGCGATGCGCATCGCCGGGTGGGGGAATCTCCACGCCGGAAGCGGCCTGGCGCGAGCGGTGTCGCGGGTGTGGTGGCCGGTCGCGTTGCCGCTCGCCTCGTTCCGTCCCGTGCGGCGAGGGGTGATCGGCGCGATGGTCCTCCCGGCGGCGGTGGGGTGGATCCGCGGCCACAGGCCCGCCGGACCCGTTCGCTCCGTCGCGCTGCGGATCGCCGACGACATGGCCTACGGGATCGGTGTCTGGCGGGGTGTCGTCGCCCGCCGAGACGCCCGTGCCCTTCTGCCGGAACTGACCGAGTGGCCGGGCGGGCGTGGACCGGTCGAGCCCGATACGGTCGGAACGCGATGAGCTCACTGATCCCCGAACGTGTGTCCAAGCTGCTCGACCGATGCGCCCGGGAGGTCGACGAGGGTCGGATACCCGGCTGTCAGGTCGCGGTCGGCTTCGAAGGCGACGTCGTGGTCTTCGAGGCGTTCGGCGACCTGACGACCGACCACCGGCTCCACACCTACTCGGCCATCAAGCCGACGGTGTCGCTCACGGTCCTCGAACTCGCGGCCGACGGTCTGCTCGACCTCGACGCACCGGTGGCGTCCGTGCTCCCCGGCTTCGCGGCCAACGGCAAGCAGTCGATCACGCTCTCGCAGGTGCTCCTGCACGCCGGCGGCTTCCCCCACGCCCCCCTCGGTGTCGACGACTTCGGCGATCGGACCCGACGACTGGCCCGCTACGAGTCCTGGCGAACCACCTGGGAACCGGGGACGGCGTTCGAGTACCACGCCTCCGCGGCCCACTGGGTGCTGGCCGACTGCATCACCGAGGTGACCGGCCGTCACCATGCCGACGTGGTGACCGAACGGGTGATGGAACCCGCCGGTTGCGGCCGTTGGCTGGGCATCGCGCCCGAGGATCAGCACGACGTCGCCGACGTGGTGTCGGTCGGCGAGGCCCCCGATCTCGAGGCGATGGCACAACAGTTCGGTATCGAGGAGATGCCGACCACCGAGGTCACCGACGACGCCCTGCTCGCGTTCAACGATCCGGGCGTGCGGGCCGCGGGGCACCCGGGCGGAGGCGGCATCGCCTCGGCTGCCGAGCTCGCTCGGTGGTATCAGGCCGTGCTCCACGACGACGGGGGATTCCTGCACCCGGAGGTGAAACGCGACGCGCTCGAGGTGGTGCGCCAGAACCACGTCGATTGGCTCGGAGTGGCTGCCAACCGCACCCATGCCTTCACCCTCGGAGGCGACGACGGTCAGATCGTGATGCGGGGCTACGGCCACACGACCGGGCCGGCGACGTTCGGACACGGCGGCGCGAAGGGCCAGCGGGCGTGGGCCGACCCCGACACCGGCATCTCGCTCGGATTCATGACGCACGGTCTCGACCGCGATGATCTCGTCACCGCTCGCCGCGGGGCCGGCGTGTCGTCGGCGGCCGGAGCCCTCACCACACCGATCTAGGCTCACCGCCCCGGGGCCCGGTCCGGGGGACCGATGCGGGTCTCCCGCTCGATCGCGAGCCACAGCGCGCCCATCGCGACGACGGTGAGCAGCACGACCGGCGCGGCGATCCCTGCGTCGGTGTGTTCGGCGAGCACGCCGATGGCGGCGGGCAACGTCGTGAACCCCACTGCCGTCGCGCCGATCTGGTAGCCGACGGCCTTCGAGGTGCGGGCCTCGCCGAGATACACCGCGGTCCGGCCCATCACCACGGGGAACATGGCAGAGAAGGCGAAGCCCGCGACCGGGAGCGCCAGTCCACCTGCACCGGCCGGGTCGACCCACAGGAGGGTCACGGCCAGAGCCGCGGCGACGGTCGAAGCCCGGAGCGTCTGTTCCGGATGGAGGCGGTGTCCGACGATCGCGAGCACGAATCGGCCGCCCATGAGCCCGCCCCAGTACGCCGCCGTCAGCACGCCGGCCGCCCGGTCGGAGTAGCCGCGGGTCTCGGTGAGCAACGTGTAGCTCCAGCTGCCGACGGCGACCTCGGCACCGACGTAGACGGCGAACCACGCGATCAACAGACCCTGGAGTCGGGTGGAGCCCGTGAGGTCGGCGTCCCGATGACCGATCTCGGGCGTGGTTGTCGCCGCTGCGAAGCCGTCGCGGTTGCGGGCCACCACGAGCACGGCCACGGCGGTGGCGCCGACGCAGGCCACGTACGGCGCCCGCCAACCCGTGCCATCGGCGATGAGCGCGGTGGCCAGGATCGGTCCGGCGAAGGCCCCCACCCCGTACGAGGCGTGGAGCATGCCCATCGTCCGCGGTCCCTGGGTCAGCGCCATCCAGCCGTTCACGCCGGCATCGGCGAGTCCCCATCCCGTGCCCAGACCCAGGTAGCCGAGGGCCACGATCCACCAGCCGGGAGCGGCGGCGACGAGGGCGAGTGCCGCCATCGCGCCGGTCATCGCCGCGGTGAGGAGGACGCCCATCGGGAACCGTTCGACGAGATGCCCCGACGCGGCTCCGCCGGATGCGTAGCCGATTGCCGTCGCGAGAACCAACCAGCCGAGGCTGGCGTCGCCCCGGCCGAAATCGTCGCGCAGGTTCGGCCACACCGTGCCGAAGACCCCGTCCGGTACCCCGAAGACCACATAGAGCACGAAGGCGGCGAGGACCGACCGACGGATCGCGTGGGATGCCTGCGACATGGCGAGCGGCTGCTCAGCGGCCTCGCTCGGCGAGGTACCGGGCGGCGACGGCGCGGCTTTCGTCATCGTGCATCGCCGCGACGAACTGGTCTGCGTCGGACCACGCACCGGCGGTCGACACGAGCGCTTCGGCCGCCGCGTCGACGGCGTCGAGGGTGGCCCGCAGCGTGTAGGCCGACTTCCCGGCGAGGTCGTCGGCCAGCGCGGTGGCCTCGTCGCCGAGGTCGCCGTCGGCCACGACCCGGGTGACGATGCCTCGCGAATGGGCCTCGTCGGCGGTGAACGGCCGACACGACAGCACGAGGTCGCGGGTCGCTGCCGCGCCGATCTCGCGGACCAGCCGAGGGATGCCGCCCCAGGTGAGCGGGATGCCCAGGTCGACCTCGGGAATCACGAACCGGGTCGACGTCGCTGCCAACCGAAGGTCGCACGCCATGGCCAGAAGGACGCCGCCCCCGATGCAGTGGCCGTGCACCGCGGCGATCGTCACCGCCCGCATGCGTTCGATCGCCTCCACCATCACGCGCCCGGCGTCGGCTCCGTCACGAGCCGGGCGGTCGCCGGCTCCCGCGAAGCCGGCGAGATCGGCGCCGGCGCAGAATGCTCGACCCGCGCCCGACACGACGACGACCCGCACCTCTGGACGGGAGTCGAACCACGACGCTGCCTCGGCGAGCTCGTCCAGGCATCCGGTCGACAACGGGTTCAGCTTCTCGGGTCGGTTCAGCGTGAGACGGCCGACCCGGTCGGTGGCGGTGACCGTGAGCGTCTCGAAGTCGGGTGTGTGGTCCATACGCGACGATGCCACGCTCCGGGAAGGAGCGTGGCACCGACGCATGCGACTGGCGAGTCGCGGCTCGCCACCTCGACCCTCCCGGCTGGAAGGGTCAGGACAGGGTCCGGGATCTCAGGCGATCCGCAGGGTCTCCTCGGCCCCGGCATCGGCGTCGACCGCGTCACCGGCCGCCGTCGGCTCGAGGATCGACAGGTCGCCGGTGATCGCTTCGACGCGAGCCCAGTCGGTCACGTCGGCATCCTCGGTGAGGAAGACGATCTGCTGCTTCTCGCTCGAACGCACGAGCATCTCCAGCAGCGGTGCCTTGAGCTCGGCGTCGAGCCCGTTGAGCGAGTCGTCGAGGACGAGGGGGAGGTTCTCTCCGCCGGGACCGATGCCCCGGACCTCTTCCAGCTTGAGCATGAGGGCGTGGGCCAGGGCGGCGACCTGATCGTTCTCGGTGTCGATCGGCAGTGCAGCGGTCTTGAGCGCATCGACGTCCTTGTTGCGCTGCGACGCCTCCTCGATCTCCTCGCGGTGTTCGTAGGCCCACTCGACGACGATGTCACCGGCATGCTCGAACCACTCAGCCAGTGCCGCTTCGTGGTCGGCGCCGGCCTGGATCAGGCGTTGACGGGTGGCCTGGCTGTCGAGGAGGCCGTTGACCCGCTGGAGATGGAAACCGAGGTAGGACTGGGCGCCCGCCTCGGCCAGCGCCTCCTCCTCCTCCTTGCGGGCCCGCTCCATGCGCTGGTTCTGCAGGAACGAGAGGGCCGTCACCATGGCGGCGAGGATCAGGAGGCCCATCGCCAGTGTCCGACTGATCCACATCACCGACGGCACGGCGAGGATGGCCGCGGCGGCGCCGACGAAGAACGAGATCTTGCGGACCTGTTCGGCCCGGGCCTGGGCTTCCTCGAAGTTGGCGTGACGTTCCTCGATCCGGGCCACCACGGATGCGTCCTCGGGGGCGGATCCGGAGGCGTCGGCCTCTTCGTTGAGGATCTGTTGCGCGGCGGTCACCCGATCGGCCAGCCCCCACAGGCGTGCCGGATCGACGGCCGCGAGCCGGCGGATGATCTGGTCGTGGTGGGTACTGGTCGTGAGGTCGGTCGAGGTGAGCCGCAGGCGGCGCTTCGCCGAGCGGGCGTCGAGACCGGCAACCCGCAGGAGGTCGATCTCGCCGTCGGCGTCGGCGAACCGGGTGCTCACGTCGGCCGAGGCCTCCACGTCGATGACGCGGGCGCGGGCCCCGAACGGCCGGAAGACGGCGAAACGGTTGCCGTTGTCGGCGACGATCTCGGCGTGTACTCCCGCCCGACTCGAACTCAACGAGCCGACGAGCTCGGTGATGAGCCCCTCTCGCTCGAGCCGACCCACGCCGCCGATGACGGTGAGTCGGGGATGGAATTCCAACGAGAAGGTGTTCTCGTCGGCCTCAATGACAAGCCGGTCGAATCGCATGCTGTCCCTACGGCGCGCCGGAGGCCGGACTTGAGCCTTTCGACCCAATCGGCTGGTCCGTTCCGACCATGCGGCGGTTTTGACGGGCAAGCGGGTTGGAGGCGGGGCAGTCCCGTGGCATCATTGCCGACGCTTCCTCGGGACGATTTCCACCCGCGGTCGCAGGCTCCCTTAGCTCAGTCGGCAGAGCGTCTCCATGGTAAGGAGAAGGTCGTCAGTTCAATTCTGACAGGGAGCTCCACGGAACGGCTCGCCGCTCCGAGGGCGGCGACGTAGCTCAGTTGGTGAGAGCGCTCGACTCATAATCGAGAGGTCGACAGTTCGAATCTGTCCGTCGCTACGCATGGTCGAGCGTCCTCCCACGTCCGCCCCCGCTCGGCGGGGGCTGCGGATCGTCACCGATCCGACACGTAACCTCGGTGCGGCGAACGGGTCGAATCACTCGGCTGCGTCCATGGACGATCTCGTGCAGTGGGCCGTGGCCGGCGAGCGTGACGCGTTCGACGAGATCGTCCGTCGGACCCATCGCGACGCCTACGGACTGGCGTTGCGCCTGACGAGTGACGAGGAGGATGCGAGAGACGTGGTGCAAGACGCCTACCTCCGTGCCTACCGCAGTCTCGATCGGTTCCGGGGTGACGCCCGGTTCTCGACCTGGCTCTATCGCATCGTGGCCAATTGTGCGGCCACGACCACGGGCAAGCGGCGTCGGCATCGTCACGACGAACTGCCCGACGAGGCGCTGATGGTCGACGCCCGCCCCGAGAACGATCCGGCGGCGCAGGCCGCGGTGGGCGACCTGCGTCAGCAGGTCGACGACGCCATCCGTGAACTCCCTCCGCGTCTTCGTTCGGTCGTCGTGCTGCGCGACGTCTACGACCTCCCCCACGACGCGATTGCCGAGGAGCTCGGCATCTCCGTGAGCGCGGCCAAGGTTCGGCTGCACCGGGCCCGCCGCCGCCTGCGCGAACGGGTCTTTCCGCTTCCCGGGGAGGCACGGCATGCGATCTGACCTTTCCTGCGACGACGTCCTCCACGCGCTGTCCGGTACCGACGACGAGAGGGTCGGCGGCGAGGTCATGGACGAGGCCTCCCGCACCCACGTGGGTCAGTGCCTGCGTTGTCAGGCCGAGGTCGCCAACCATCGACGGCTCCGTCGTGTCCTGCGTTCCCTGGCCGATTCCCCGGTGCCGGTCGACCCCACACTCGAGCACGAGATACTCCTCACCCTCGACGAGTTCGACGGCCGGCAGAGCCGTCGGGTGCCCGGGTACGCGGCGGCAACGCTCGGCGGTCTGGCGGCAGCGGCCGGGGTGATCGCGTTGGCCACGCGCCAGCGGCGAGGCGCACGGTTGGTCGGCTGACCCCAGCCCGCGGGGGTAATTATTCGAAAGGCCAGTGATATCGTTGTCCACCGTTCTCAGGGGCGTGGCTCAATTGGTAGAGCATCGGTCTCCAAAACCGAAGGTTGCAGGTTCAAGTCCTGTCGCCCCTGCATGCCGGTGCCGTCACACGGTGGCGCCGCCCGTTGATCTGATCCAAGGATTTCTCTCATGTCGATGAACCGGCAGCAGAAGCGAATGCTGCAGAAGCAAGGCGAAGTCGATGCCGACGGCCAGCCGGTTCGCGCCCGACGGCAGCCGCCCGGCGGCGGGGCGCCCCAGGAGCGCACGAGTCCGGTGCAGTTCCTGCGCGAGGTGCGTGGCGAACTGCGCAAGGTCGCATGGCCATCGCGCTCCGAGACGATCAACTACTCGATCGTCGTCCTCTTCACCATCGTGGTGCTGGGCGCGATCATCTACGGCCTCGACTGGCTGTTCTCCACCTTCATCCTCGAGCTCTTCGAGGCCTGATTCCCATGACCGACGATGCAGACACGAGCGACGAGAGCATGAACGACGAGATCGACGGCGACGCCGTGGAGGCTGTGATCGCCGAGGCAGAGGAGATCGTGGCCGAAGCCGCCGACCAGGCCGACGCCACTGACCAGGTCGAGCCCACCGACGATGCCGCGCCCGTCGGCGCCGGTCTGACCAACCAGTGGACCGGTGGGGTGGCCGATGTGCCGGCGGCCGACGTGGTCGTCGACGAGGACGAGCTCCTCGAAGAGGACCATGTCGAGGCCTATGTCTCCCCCTACGACCGACCGGGTCGATGGTTCGTGCTCCACACCCAGTCGGGCTACGAGAAGAAGGTCAAGCAGAACCTCGAGGCCCGGATCGCGTCGATGAACATGGAGGAGCGCATCTACGAGGTGGTCATCCCCACCCGTGAGATCCCCGAGTTCAAGAACGGCAAGAAGGTCATGACGGAGAAGAAGCTCTTCCCGGGCTACCTCCTCTGTCGCACCTCGCTCGACGACGACGCCTGGTACGTGATCCGCAACACCCCGGGGGTGACCGGCTTCGTGAACCAGGGTGGGAAGCCCTCGCCCATGCGCCGCAAGGACGTCGAGAACTTCCTCGGCGTCGAGGCCGACCGCACCCAGGAAGCCACCAAGAAGTCCAAGCCCATGTTCGAATACGACATGGGCGAGACGGTACGGGTCAAGGAAGGCCCCTTCGCCGACTTCTCCGGTGAGATCATCGAGATCAACGAGGATCAGCTCAAGGTCAAGGTGCTCGTCAACATCTTCGGGCGCGAGACCCCGGTCGAGCTCGAGTTCGCCCAGGTGGCCCGTCTCTGATTCCCCTCCCGCGCGGGTTGTCGCGCGGGTCCCCTCAGTCCAGACTTACAGGTCCCTTCTTTCGCGGGACCCTCTCTTTAGGAAATCCTCATGGCCAAGAAGCAGGTCGCTGCAACCGTCAGAATCCAGATCCCGGCCGGTCAGGCCTCCCCGGCGCCGCCGGTGGGCACCGCCCTCGGTCCGCACGGTGTCGCGATCATGGACTTCTGCAAGGACTACAACGCGAAGACCGAGGATCAGCGAGGCCAGATCGTTCCGGCCGAGATCACGATCTACGAAGACCGTTCCTTCTCGTTCATCCTCAAGACGCCTCCCACCGCCTTCCTGATCAAGAAGGCCGCCGGGCTCGACCTGGCCGCCAACCATCCCGGTCGCGAGACCGCCGGGTCGATCACCGATGCGCAGGTCGAGGAGATCGCGGCCATCAAGATGCCCGACCTCAACGCCATCGACATGGCGGGCGCCAAGCTCCAGGTCGCCGGCACCGCCCGCTCGATGGGCATCGAAGTTCTGTAGACGAGGGCAACGCCTGACGGCGGCAACGCCTTCGGCGCTGCGCGAAGTTCGGCTCCGCCGAACTTCCACATTCGAACGGGTGAACGTCACCCACCTGCACGACTCGGAGCACCTCGCCGGGCGGCAGTACACAGAGGGAGCCACACATGGCGCAGAGCAAGCAGTACCGAGACAACGCCCAGAAGTACGACCGAGATCGCCTGCACTCCGATGAGGAGGCCGTGGCGATCATCAAGTCGTTGGGCACGAAGAAGTTCGACGAGACGGTCGACGCGGTGATCCGCCTCGGCGTCGATCCTCGCAAGGCCGACCAGATGATCCGGGCCACCGTGGCGCTGCCTGCGGGCACCGGCAAGGACGTGCGCATCGCTGTCTTCGCGCAGGGCGAGGCCGCCCAGGCGGCCCGCGACGCCGGCGCCGACCATGTCGGTGGCGACGACCTCGCGGCCGAGGTCGAGAAGGGCATGACCGACTTCGATCTCGCCATCGCCACTCCCGACATGATGCCGACGGTCGGCAAGCTGGGTCGTGTCCTCGGTCCCCGCGGCCTGATGCCCAACCCGAAGACCGGCACGGTCACCCCCGACGTGGCCAAGGCGATCGGGGAGTTCAAGGGTGGCATGGTCGAGTACCGCACCGATCGGTTCGCCAACGTCCACGTGCCGATCGGCAAGGCGTCCTTCGACGAGTCGGCCTTGCTGACCAATCTTCGTGCCCTGGTCACCGAGCTCGAGCGGGTGCGTCCTGCGTCGGCCAAGGGCGACTACATGCGCAAGGTCGTGCTCAGCACGACGATGGGTCCCGGCGTGCGCGTCGACCCGAAGCGGATCGTCACCGCCTGAGCGGAGGAAGTCACCGATCGGCGCTCTACGCTGATCGCCACAACTGAGATCTTTGTTCACCGAAGACATCCGGTGCGCTCCGCGGGGAGCACCAATGGGCCGGCAGGCCCGCCGGACGAGGAGAGCTTCCCGACTGCCACAGCTCCTGTGGTTCGCCTGGGCGTTCGCCGAAACCGGTGGGCGCCCAGTTCGCATTTTCGGATGGGAACGTGAACCAGGGACCACGCTTCGGCGGGGTTCCGCGAGTCCGGCCACATGTGCCGGAATGAGAAGGAGGTGACAGACATGGGAGACCCGAGACCCGAGAAGGTTGCGGTCGTCGACGAGGTGAAGCAGATGCTCGCCGATGCCGACGGCGCGATGCTGACCGAGTACCGCGGCCTCGACGTGGCGGCGCTGGCCGACCTCCGTCGTGCGCTTCGCGATGCCGGCGGTGAGTACAAGATCTACAAGAACACGCTCGTGCGCCTCGCGGCGCGTGATGCAGGACTGGAGATCGACGACCTTCTGACCGGTCCGACGGCCATCGCCTTCGTGGGCGACAAGGCCGATGGATCTGCCGGTGACGTCGCGGCCGTGGCGAAGGCCCTGAAGGAGTTCGCCAAGACCAACGATGCGCTGGTGATCAAGGGAGGCGTGGTCGACGATCAGCTGCTGAGCGCAGACGATCTGAAGGCCCTGGCCGACCTGCCGTCTCGCGACGTGTTGCTGTCGATGCTGGCCGGAGCGCTCCAGGCGCCCATGGCCAAGTTCGCCGGCTTGCTCGCCGCAGTGCCCCGCGACTTCGCCTACGGCCTGCAGGCCCTCATCGAGAAGGGCGGCGGCCCCGATGCGGCGGCCGACGCGCCCGTCATCGAAGAGGCCCCGGCCGAGGACGCAGCCGAAACGGCGGCCGAAGACGCAGCCGAAGAACCTGGTGAGGCCGCCGAGGCCGACGCCACCGAAGAAACCACAGAAACCACAGAAACCGAGGCGTCAGCCGACGCCGGCGACGATTCCGGCGATGCCGGTGAGGAAGAGGAGGCCTGATCATGGCTACCAAGGAAGAGATTCTCGACGCGATCGGCGCCATGAGCGTCCTCGAGCTGAGCGAGCTCCTGTCGGACTTCGAGGAGAAGTTCGGCGTGACCGCTGCTGCTCCTGCCGCGGTTGCCGTTGCTGCCCCTGCGGGTGGCGGCGATGCCGGTGCGGCCGAGGAGAAGGATTCGTTCGACGTGGTGCTCACCAGCGCCGGCGACAAGAAGATCCAGGTCATCAAGGAGGTCCGCGGTCTCACGTCCCTGGGTCTCAAGGAAGCCAAGGAGCTCGTCGACAACGCCCCGAAGCCGATCCTCGAAGGCGCGTCGAAGGACGACGCCGAGAAGGCCAAGGAAGCCCTCGAGGCTGCCGGCGGCACGGTCGAACTCCAGTGACACCCGCCCTCCGGGGCAACCAGTAGTCGCGTACCGCGTCGGCCTCCGGGTCGGCGCGGTACGCCGTTTTGGCCCGGGTGGCGCGTCGCTCGTCGGCGAGGGATCGTCGGGCCTAGGGTGCCATGGTGACCGATCCGATTTCCCACGTGAACGTTCTGTCCACCGGTGACGAGTTGATCGTCACGTGGCGTGGTGGGTCCGACGAGATGTCGGTGTTCCTCTCCGGCGATCCGGTCGACGCCGGCACCGACGTGCGGGCCCCCGACGCGCCCGGACAGGCCCGGCTCCCGCTCACCACCCGCCGGCCCTATGTCCATCTGTTCGAGCCGTCCCAGGGGTTCGTGGTGGCGGCGGAGCGTCGTCTCGCGATGGACGGACCGTCGAACTTCCGCGACCTGGGTGGCTACCCGACCCTCGACGGCGCGTGGACGCGTTGGGGTCAGGTGTTTCGTAGTGACGGGCTGCACGAGCTGTCCGACCGGGACCACGCGTTGCTGGACGAGTTGGAGATCACCACCGTGTTCGATCTCCGCTCTCACGGCGAGGTCGAGCAGGCGCCCGATCGGCTGCCGGACGGTGTCCGTCACGTGCACCTCCCGATGTCGAGTGACGTGGCCCAGGGTCGTTCGATGCTCGAGCGGATCGTCGACGGCGACCTGCCGAAGTTCGACGAGGACGACATGGCCGACGGGTATCTCCGGATGCTGGATGGGTTCCCCGAGTTCCTGTCCGAGATGTTGCACGCCGTCGCCAACGGCGAGAAGGTCCTCTTCCACTGCACGGCGGGAAAGGACCGCACCGGGATCACCGCGATGACCATGCTCGGCCTGGCCGGCGTGGCCGACTCCTACATCCTCGACGACTACGAGGTCTCGGCCCGCTACCGGGCGCACTCGGCCGAGGGGTCGACATGGTTCGCCGACCGGATCCGCGAGGCGGGCTACGACCCCGACGACTTCCACGCGATGTGGGGTTCGCCCCGGCCGGCGATGCGCAAGACGCTCGACGGTCTGCGCGCCCGATGGGGCGACCATGACGAGTACGTCCGCAGCATCGGGGTGGATGACGACGCCGCGGGCCGCGCCCGGACCCAGTTGCGCTACACGGACCCGGTCTGATCACCGCCCGTTTCGAGATCACAATCCGGTTGCATGTGGCCGAGCGTCCTTGACCTCGCGGCCCCGAGCATTTACCGTTCGCGGTCAATCCGCCCGACTCGATCGGCCCGGATCGTGCACCGCCCGCTACGGCCGGTGCCGGTTCTGGTTGCCCGAGAGTTGCTGCACTGACGCGGAGCCACTAGCGTGCAGAGCAACGTGGTCGTCCTCGCGCCTGTTCCGAATCAATGTCTTCGGTTCTCCGCGCCCCGACGACTGCGTTGTCGTCCTCATCCACGGCCAACTCTGGAGCCAAGGTGACCACACGCGCCGCACATCGCGAACGCTATTCGTTCGGAAATCTCCCCGAGGTTCTCGAACTCCCCGATCTCATCGCCGTACAGCGTGAGTCCTTCAAATGGCTGCTCGACGAAGGTCTCGCACAGACCTTCCGCGACATCAGCCCGATCAAGGACTTCACCGAGACGCTGCAGCTCGAGCTCGAGTTCGACCCGGACGACGAGGACCTGCGCCCGCCGCCGAAGTTCACGGTGGAGGAGTGCAAAGAGAAGGACATGACCTACAGCGCGCCGATCTTCGTGCGCGCCCGCTTCATGAACGCCAACACCGGCGAGATCAAGGAGCAGACGGTCTTCATGGGTGACTTCCCCATGATGACCGACAAGGGAACCTTCATCATCAACGGCACCGAGCGTGTCGTGGTGTCGCAGCTCGTGCGTTCGCCGGGCGTCATCTTCCAGCCGGGTGAGCGGTTCCGACTGCGCAACCTGAGCAAGCACCAGCTCGTGACGGGCACCGTCCACCCCTACCGCGGCGAGTGGATCGAGTTCGACGTCGAGCAGAAGCCGGGCAAGGACGTCACCGCCGGCACCCGCGTCGCCCGCAAGCGTCGCATCTCGCTGTTCACCCTGTTGCGGGCCCTCGGCTACGACGAGGAGAACGAGCCGGGATTCCTCGACAAGTTCGTCGACTACTTCGACTTCCTCGAGGGCCAGTGGGAGAAGGACAAGGAGATCTCGCCGACCCAGGAAGAGTCCCTCCTCGAGATCTACAAGCGGGCTCGTCCGGGCGAACCGCCCACGGTCGAGTCGGCCCGTGCCTATTTCCGCAACGCCTTCTTCGAGCCCCGCCGCTACGACCTCAGCCGGGTCGGCCGCTACAAGCTCAACCGCAAGCTCGGCCCCGAACTCGACTTCCTCCAGAGGCAGTTCGGTCTCGACCTCGAGCGTCCCGACGAGGACCAGTCGGTGCTGGCCCAGGCCGAGATGCTGGCCGCGACCACCTACCTGCTCAACCTGGCCAAGGGCGAGCCGGGCTACCGACTCGACGACCAGGACCACTTCGCCAACCGCCGCATCCGCAGCGTCGGCGAGCTGATCCAGAATCAGGTCCGCATCGGTCTCAGCCGCATGGAGCGGGTCGTGCGCGAGCGCATGACCACCCAGGACGTCGAGGCGATCACGCCGCAGACGCTCATCAACATCCGTCCCGTCGTGGCTGCGATCAAGGAGTTCTTCGGCACGTCGCAGCTGTCGCAGTTCATGGATCAGGTCAACCCGCTGTCGGGCCTCACCCATCGTCGTCGCCTCTCGGCGCTCGGCCCCGGTGGTCTGTCCCGTGAGCGGGCCGGCTTCGAAGTGCGAGACGTGCACTTCTCGCACTACGGCCGCATGTGTCCGATCGAGACGCCCGAGGGCCCCAACATCGGCCTCATCGGCGGCCTCGCCTCCTTCGCCCGGGTCAACCCGTTCGGCTTCATCGAAACGCCCTACCGCGTCGTCAAGAAGGGCAAGGTCACCGACGAGATCGTCTATCTGACCGCCGACGAGGAAGAGGACTATGTCGTCGCCCAGGCCAACGCGCCGATCGACGACAAGGGCAACTTCCTGGCCGATCGTGTGCTCGTGCGGCGTTCGCCGCAGG
>JAUIML010000054.1 GCA_030432715.1 Acidimicrobiia bacterium
GGTGATCTGGGCCGCGCCATCGATCATCTCGCTCGATTCCGTCGCGGCCGCCACCGGGAGCTGCCTCGTCGCCCCCCGCCAGGTCGACTTCTCGCGCTTCGCCGGCGGGGCCCTACCGGCCAACTTCTTGTCCGACGACGGATCCGTCTCCATCAACTTCTCGGTGGTCGACCCCTGGGGCGTGTCACAGGTTGGATACACCGGCGTCGCATGGAACAGCGTGCTCAACGGCCTCGACAACCCGGTCATCACCGCCATGCAGAACGCCCGAAGCGGCCGCTACGTGGATCTGATCTTCCAGTTCTCGACGCCCGTCTGTCCCTCGTTCTCGTTGGTCGACGTGGACCGGTCGACGTTCAACTGGGAGGACACCGTTCGAGTCATCGGCTCCAACGGCGGTGGGACCATCAACCCGTCGGCCATGACCGTGGGCGGCGCCCAGGTGCAGATCAACCCCAACACGGTCCGAGGGACCTCGTCGACCAGCTCGGCCACGGGCAACGTCGGCATCGAGTTCGACCAGCCGATCACCCGCCTCGAGATCCGCCATCAGGACAACTCGAACTGGACCGCGTTCCAGTGGATCGGGATCCACGACTTCCATTGGTGCTGACATGGTGCTGACATGGTGCTGACCCGGCCCACGTCTCCCGATCCCGGTCAGCGGGTGAGACCACCCGTGACGAGTGCCTCGAGCAGATCGACGTCGGAGCCCGAGGCAGCCAACTCCTCCTGACCGGCCGCGATCCACCGGCCGGTCGGTGCCGCGTCGGTCATTCCCGCGAGCCCCACCGCGAAACCCGCGGCATACACCGCGACATTGCCGCTCAACACGAACCCCATGAATCCGAGGAGCGCCGCCGGCTCGGCGAACGCGACGCGGATGAAGAAGGCCCGCTGCGCGGCGGCCCGGACGGTTGCCGGCTTCTTCCCGGCGATCACGGGGACGAACTTCGTCGAGACGACCTGGAGGAAGATCCCGATGCCGGCCACCGCCGCCGCCACGACCCGTCCGTCGGCGCCCCCACCGGGAAGGCTGCGGTCGATCGCGACGACCACGGCACCGATCACCACCATCACCGCGACGAAGGTGATCCAGACCATGCGCATCACGACCAGACCGTTGTCGTCGGTCAGCGCCGTCCGCATCCCGCGCGTGGGGACGAGGATCAGCGGCGCCCGTCGGGCGGCCGCGCCCCACCCGGGGTCGACGGCTCGGCTCATACGACGGTGATCCCTGCGTCGGCCATCTCTGCGAGGGCGGCTGTGGTGGATTCCGGGGCGACACCGGCGCAATGGTCGACGAGCACCCTCGTGGCGAAGCCCGCGGCGGCCGCATCCAGCGCCGTCGCCCGCACACAATGGTCGGTGGCGAGACCGACGACATCGACCTCGGTCACCCCGCGGGCAGCGAGCCACGGACCGAGCGCGACCGCTTCGTCGGAGGCGCCGCCGTCGAAACCGGTGTAGCTCGCCGTGTGGCGACCCTTGAGGAACACCTCGTCGACCACGATCTCGAGGTCGGGATGGAACTCGGCTCCGGCCGTGTCGGCCACACAATGGCGGGGCCAGGTCCCGACGAAGTCGGGGCCCACCGCGGGGTCGGCGAAGTGCTCACCGGGGTCGACATGCCAGTCCTTGGTGGCGACGACGGTGTCGTAGGCACCCCGACACCGGTCGGTGCCCACGAGGGCGGTGATGGAACGGGCCACGCCACCGCCACCGTCGACCGCGAGCGAACCTCCTTCGCAGAAGTCGTTCTGGACGTCGACGACGATCAGGGCTCGGGTCACGCGGTTCCTCCTCGATCTCGGTCACCGGTGTCTCGGTTTCCGGTATCCGGGTTGCCGGCGGTGTTGACCACCACCGCCGACAGCGGTTCCTCGACCCCTTGCCAGACGGTCGGGATGGCCGGCGTGGTCGCGGGCCAGGGGGTGCGATCCTCAGGGCGCAGATGGCTGCGGCGCTCGGAACAGCGCGCTCTGGCCTCGCCCGGGTCGGTCACGGCCGCCACGATCTCACCGTCCTGCACGAGCGGCACCTGGGGCGACATCGAGTCGCCTGACGGTGCCATCGGCAGCACCGAGAGCACCTCGCTCGCGTATCGGCCGTCGGGGTCGAGGGTGCGCTGCACGTGCTTGCGACCGCCGACGGTGCGCTTGCCCGGCGACAACTTGCCCACCGCCCGCAGCGGCGATCCGGGATCGTCGTCGGGGGCGATCGAGACGAGCTTGTAGACCATCTCGGCCGTGGGGTGCCCGGAACCGGTGACGAGGCTCGTTCCGACCAGGTAGCCGTCGATCGGGGCCCCGGCGGCTTCGAGCTCGGCCACCCGGAACTCGTCGAGATCGCTCGACACGACGATGCGGCAGTCGGTCGCCCCGAGTCTGTCGAGCAGGTCGCGAGCCGTTCGGCTGTCGGAAAGGAGTTCACCGGAATCGATACGGATCCCGCCGATCTCGGGCCCGACCACCGCGACCGCCCGACGGGTTCCCTCGAACACGTCGAAGGTGTCGACGAGATAGGTGCTGGCCACGCCGAGCGCGTCGCGCTGGGCGGCGAACGCCTCGTGCTCCGTCGCGTGGGCGAGGACGAAGGCGTGCGCCGTCGTCCCGCCGGTCGGGATGCCGTGACGCCGGCCCGCTTCGAGATTCGACGTCGTGTCGAACCCACCCACATGGGCAGCGCGAGCCGCGGCAACGGCGGAGTCGGGATCGGTTCGTCGCGAGCCGCCCTCGATCAGCAGCCGGCCTCCGGCAGCATCGACCGTGCGGGCTGCGGCGGAAGCCACGGCACAGTCGTGATTGAGCACCGACAGGACCACGGTCTCGAGCACGACGCACTCGGCGAACGAACCCTCCACGGTGAGCACCGGGCTGTACGGGAAGAACAACTCGCCTTCGGCGTAGCCGGTGATGCCACCCGTGAAGCGGTAGGCGAGAAGCCAATCGGTCATCGGGCCGACCTCGACGACACCGCGGTCGACCAGGTGGGCGACGGTGGCGTCGTCGAACCGGAACCGTTCGACCGCATCCAGCACTCGATCGATGCCGGCCACGACGCCGTAGGCACGGCCCTCGGGAAGTCGACGAGCGAAGACCTCGAACACCGAACGACGATCGGCGATGCCCGACTGCAGCGCAGAAGCGACCATCGTGAGCTCGTAGTGGTCGGTCAGAAGGGCGCTCGTCGGCCGGTCCATCGCCGACCACGGTACCGGCGGGCCCGAGTCAGCCCCGTTTCGCAAACAGCCAGTCGAGGACGTGGTCGGCGTAGTCGGCGTTGAAGATCGGGATGTGGGGGCCGTCGGTGATCGTCCACAGCTCGACCGAGGTGCCGGGCGCACACCCCTGCTCGTGGAACTGCACGGTGGTCTCGGCCCCGGGGAGGAGCCGCTCGATGTCGAGGGGATCCCGAGTGCCCAGAATCGACCGGTCACAGCCGAGGAAGTCGGCGTGGCGGTCGAACATCGTCTGCGCCCCCGGCGCGAACCGACTGTCCTCGTAGCTGATGGTGGCGTCGGCATCGCCGTGGATCTGCAGCACGCTGACGGGTTCGTCCCGCGGGGCGCAGTCGTCGCCGTCGACGAAGCTCGAGCCGGCCAGCGAGACGATCGCCGTGACGTGTTCGCTGACCTCGCACGCCATCGTGTAGCTCATGAAGCCACCGTTGGAGTGGCCCCACAGATAGACCTGCTCGGGGTCGATGCTGAAGGTCGTCTCGGCCTCCTCGATCAGATCGGTGAGATAGCCGACATCGTCCTGGGGGGTGCCGCAGCACGAGGCACCCGACCACCAGAACCGATCCCCGGTCGAGTCCTCGGTGCCGTCCGGGTGGACCAGGATGAATTGGCGTTCGTCGACCTTCTGGGTGACACCCATGTAGAACGACTGGACCGGCCCGTTGGCCCCGAAGCCGTGGAGCACCACGACCAGCGGATACTCCTTCGACGCGTCATAGTCCGCAGGCACGACGTACTGCGCCGGACGCACCTCCGACAGCGACTCGGGCAGCGGACACTCGAGCACCGAACAGAAGTCGTCGTCGACGATGCGGTTCTCGATCGGTGGCGCCGTGCGACACGGCTGCCCTCGGAGCGAGTTGCATTCCGGTAGCGGCGTCGGCACCGGCAGCCCCTTGACCACCGGCAGCACCACCGACGATTGGCGGCCGACCCCGGTACCGATCACGTGGGTGGCCTCGGCCCCCGGGCCGTCGAGTTCGAACTCCCAGCGGGCGGTGTCGCCGCCCGGCGTGTTGACGGTGAGGCGGATGGCCGAACCGGCGCGGAACGCGTGCGCGAACGCCGGAATCTGGATGCGTCCGTAGGACCATTCGCCCGGTTCGAGGAGGTCGTAGTCCGACTCCCGGCCGTACTGCACGGGCTGGAGGAGCGTCGACGACGAGTCGAGCTTGCGATACGCCCACTCGAGCTGACCGACCTGGACGCGCACTTCCTGGCCGTCCGGGCGGATCTCGCTCAGCAACACCTCGAACTCGGCGTTGGTCGAGTCGGTCCGGATCCAGAGATCGACGCTGCCGGTCCCGGCCATCACGAGGTCGGACGGAAGGGGCGCGGTCTGGAAACGGGCGTTCTCCCCCTCGGGTTGGGGCACCCATTCGACGGTCGGATTCGACCAGATGTCACCGCCGACCCACCAGCTGGTCTGGCTGATCGCCGGGTTCGGGTGGATGGCGACGCCGGTACCGGCCGGGTCGGCCCCGCTGTCGACGAGCCGACCGTCGGCGAGGAAGTTCCAGTTCCGGGCGTCGGTGCCGGTCGGGGGCCATTGGGTGGTCGAGTGCTCCCAGGCGGCGACCGGCAGATAGGGCGCATCGCCCGCGCCGTTCTCCATCAGGATGCGGATGGGCTTCTCCGACTCCCAGCGGGCCAGCGCTTCGGCGTGGGTCGACACATCGGTCCAACGACTCGGCGGCAATGGCACGGTGCCCCCGAAGATGCCGTTGGTGAGCACCGGGGTCAGGACGCCGAGGAACGGATTGTTGGCCGGCACTTCCTTCGTGAGGTAGAGGTCGAGGAACGCGGCCCATTCGGACAGGATCTGGGGGGCGAAGCCGTCGGCATGGAGACCGTTGAAGACGATCTGGCGGACCGACTCTGCTGAGTCGAACTCGTCGAGGAGGTCACCGAAGCTCGGACCGGTCTGCTCGTCCTGGAAGGCCGACGTCATGAAGACCGCGGCCTCGATGTCGCCGACCACCTCACGCAGGTCGAGCGGACCTGCCACCTCGTCGGTGTAGAACGGGTGCGACCGCGCCTTCTCGGTGGCGTCGACGTTCTGCAACCGGAGCTGCTGGTTCTCGTCACAACGGGTGTCGCCCTCGTCGATCGCCCGACGCACCCAGCCGGTGCCGTAGGGCTCGGCATTGCCCAGCACCTGGTCCGCCCATGAGGTCGCGAACCCGGTGTTGAGCAACCCGCCGGGGGCGAGGACTCCGGTCGCGGTGTCGCCGTACACACTCAAGGGGGTGATGGCCCGCAGGCTGGGAGGATTGGCGCCGGCGACGAACAGCTGGGAGATGCCGGGGTACGACAGACCCACCATGCCGACCTCGTTGTCCTTCACCCACGGCTGGGCGGCGACCGCTTCGATCACGTCGTAGCCATCGAGGATCTGCATGGTCTCGAAGAAGTCGTAGGCCCCGCCGGAGCACCCGGTGCCACGCACGTTGACCCCGACCGTCGCGTAGCCGAACAGGCCGGCCAGCAGCGACCCGGGTTGGGCTGGAGCCTTGCACAGGGTCGGCAGGTTGCCGCACAGGGCGGTCGGATCGATCCCACCGCCGAGGCTCCCGAGCCCGCTGTAGGGATCGGATGGGTTGTAGCCGCTGTACTCGACCACCGTGGGGTAGGGCCCGTCCTCGATCGGGCCGGGGAGCACGACATAGGCCGAAAGGGTCGTGCCGTCGCGCGTCTCGATGTAGGTGAACCCCTCGTTGATCTCCTGCCCGTCGTAGAAGGACTGGTCCGGGGTCGAGGACGAGGGGTCGCCGACCTCGATCGACCAGTTGATCGTGCCCCCGCTGCCGGCGATGTAGAAGCCCGGCTCCAGCGATCGGAACATCGCAC
The DNA here is from genome assembly GCA_030432715.1 of Acidimicrobiia bacterium. Taxonomy (GTDB): domain Bacteria; phylum Actinomycetota; class Acidimicrobiia; order Acidimicrobiales; family Aldehydirespiratoraceae; genus JAJRXC01. The sequence goes on from JAUIML010000054.1 coordinate 6,092, forward strand.
TACCGAGATCGTCGACCGGCGCGGTGCCCACGAACTCGATGCCGAGACTCCCGCCGTCGGTCGTCCACCGGATCAGGGCGACGGAGCCTCCCGGCTCCGCGTCGGTGACCATGATCTGCCCGAGACCACCGCGCGCGTCGAAGTTCGGCTCCGCCAACCACGGGTTGGATGCACCGCCCTCGGCTTCCGCACCGTCGGCCGCACCGGCCACCACGAGCACCGCAGCCAACACCGCCGCGATGAAGAACCCCCCGAAACGCCACCGTTCACGCATCCGCTAACCACTATCAGTGGCGGAGGGGTGCCGTCGAGACCGAGCCGTAGGCTCGCCGGATGACTGCGCCGAGCCCGTTCCAGATCATGCACTCGATGTCGGCCGACCGGTCGGGCCTCGACGGCAAGTCGATCAATCGGGCGACCCGGCGTCGGGTCTACGGCTTCGCGCAGCCCTACCGCGCCCACATCATCCTGTTCGTCGCAACGATCGTCGTCTCGACGTTTCTCGGGCTGCTCCCACCCCTCCTGATCCGCGCCGTCTTCGACGTCGCGATCGTCGACGGCAACGGGAGCTACCTCAACACGCTCTTCATCATCATGGTGATCGCGGCGATCGGCGAGGCGGCGCTGTCCCTCGTCGAACGCTGGCTGTCCTCCCGCATCGGCGAGGGTCTCATCTTCGACCTGCGGGTGCGTCTCTTCGACCACGTCCAGCGCATGCCGCTCGCGTTCTTCACCCGCACCCAGACCGGCACCCTCATCAGCCGGCTCAACAACGACGTGATCGGCGCCCAGCGCGCCGTCACCGGCACGCTCGGCACCGTGGTCGGCAACGTCATCACCCTCGGCGGCACGCTGATCGCAATGCTCCTGCTCGAGTGGCGCCTCACCCTGCTCGCCATCGTGATCCTGCCCGTCTTCGTGTTGCCGGCCCGTCGCGTCGGGGCCGGACTCCAGGACATCACCCGCGAGGGCATGAACGTCAACGCGTCGATGAACAACACGATGACCGAGCGGTTCAACGTCGCCGGCGCTCTGCTCGTGAAGCTCTTCGGCCGGCACGAGGCCGAGGCGGCCGACTTCGGCGAACGCGCCGGCCGGGTTCGCGACATCGGCGTGCGTAGCGCCATGTACAGCCGGGTGTTCGTCGTCGCGCTCACCCTGGTCGGCGCGATCGGTACCGCACTCGTGTACTGGCTCGGCGGGCACCTCGTCATCGACAACAACATCACCCCCGGCACGCTCGTCGCCCTGGGTCTCTACACCGTCCGGATCTACATGCCGTTGACGAGCCTCTCCAACGCCCGGGTCGACATCATGACGGCCTTCGTCTCGTTCGAGCGGGTCTTCGAGGTGCTCGACGCGCCGAACGCGATCACCGACGCCGAAGATGCCATCGAACTCGTCGACCCGAAGGGTGCCGTCAGCTTCGAGCACGTGCGCTTCCGCTACCCCGATCCGGCGGAGGGCACGCCGGAGTCGTTGGGCGGCAACGAGTCGACCGCGTCGGTCGACGACGTGCTCCGCGACGTCGACCTCCACATCGAACCGGGGCAGATGATCGCGGTGGTCGGGCCGTCGGGGGCGGGCAAGACCACACTCACCTCGCTCGTGCCTCGGCTCTACGACGTCACCGAGGGAGCCATCCGCATCGACGGTCACGACGTGCGCAGCGTCACCCAGCGGTCGCTGCGTCAGGCCATCGGCGTGGTCAGCCAGGACCCGCACCTCTTCCACGACACGGTGATCGCCAACCTCCGCTACGCCCGGCCCGACGCCACCGACGACGAGGTCCGCGAGGCCTGCCGGGCGGCCCGGATCCATCACGTGATCGACGCCCTGCCCGAGTCCTACGACACGCTGGTCGGTGAGCGGGGCTACCGCCTGTCGGGCGGGGAGAAGCAGCGTCTCGCGATCGCCCGCATGTTGCTGAAGGACCCGGCCATCGTCGTGCTCGACGAGGCGACGTCGCATCTCGACACCGACAACGAAGCCCAGGTCCAGGAGGCCCTCGCCCACGCGCTCGACGGACGGACCTCGCTCGTGATCGCCCACCGACTGTCGACCATCACCGACGCCGACATGATCGTGGTGCTCGACGACGGCCGGGTGGTCGAGACCGGCACCCACGACGAACTGCGTCACTCCGGGGGACTGTACGAAGACCTCTACGAGACCCTGGTGCGGGCCGAACCCGGCTGAGCCGGACCCGAAATCCGGCCTGCGGAGTCAGTCACCGGCGACGAAGTAGAGCCACTCGCCGTCGGCGTCGATGCCGACGCGGTGGTCGAGGTACCAGCCCTCCACGAGGATCTCGTCGAAGGGAACGCCGTAGATCGCTTCGATCGCGGCCTTCTGTTCGGCCGTGGGCGTCGCCGAATCGTCGCCCCAGAACGTCGGCCACACCCAGGTGGCGAAGTCGGCCTGGTAGCCGGGCTCCATCGTCAGCAGTTGCACGAGGATGCGGAGGAGCTCGTCGCCGTACTCGTACTCGGCGGTGGCGAGGAACTCGGCCACGTCGTCGTGTCCGCCGAACGACAGCGTGATGGCATCGCCGGCGGCAACCGCGAGCGCATCGAAGTCGCACGCCACCGCGGCATCGACGATGGCGCGATAGGTCGCCGCAGCCGCCTCGCCCAGAACCGCCGGAGTGGGCGGCGCATCGAGGTTCGCGGCCGAGCACGCCTCGACCCCCGCCGTCGTGGTCGGGATGGTCGTCGGTGCCGGGACCGTCGTCGTGCTTGGCGCCGCAGTCGTGGCCGGAACCGTCGTCGTACTTGGCGCCGCGGTCGTGGCCGGGACCGCGGTCGTGGTGGTGCTCCCCGCGTCCTCGAGGTCGGCGAGGTCGGCGACGTCGGCGAGGTCGCTGTCGTCGCCACAGGCGCCGAGGAAGGCCGTGGCCAGGACGAGAACGACAGCGAGGGTTGCCGCCCGGAGCGTACGCATGGTCCCGAGCATGCCTCAGCCACCGACGGCGCCGCGCGCATCGGCGAGGTTGTGGGCCCGACCGGAGACGATCTCGAGCTCGAGCGGGTCGGTGACGTCGAAGTTGGATCCGTCGCAGTCGGTGGTCGCACCGACGACCACGCCCCCGTCGACCATCCGGCAGAACACCAGGTCGCCGCTGCGCGCCGACCCCATCGTGGCCACGACCGACACCGCGGCCAGGACCACGATCAGCGCCATTGCCGCGAGTTCGAACGCCAGGCGCCTCATGGGCACGCCTCCGTGGAGAACTCAGGGGCGCCGCCCTCGGGTTGGCACGACCATTCACGGACCACCGATTCCAGCATCGTGCCGTCGTCGCTGAACCGGTAGCGCCATCGGACTCCGGCGATCGACTCGTCGTCGAGACCGACGAGCTCGAACCGCCCGTCGTCGATGCTCTCGCGATAGTGACCGGTTCCGGAGGCGGCGCTCAGCCGGTCGGCGACGCCGAGCGCCTCGCGAAGGCGGATCACCCGACGCCCGGGATCGTCGCCCGTGATCGAGGTGTTGAACGCCTCGATCGACGCCGCCGTGGCGGTTCCGTCGTCGTCGAACTCGATCGTTGCCGGCGCGATCCACCGGGCGGCGTTGTTGCGACATCCGTTGCCGGGGATCCACGCGTCGGTGGAAAGTGGATCGTCGAAGGTCATCGAGTAGGTGACGTCGATACTCGCCTCGGTCCCGACATCGACCGTCCAGTCGACCCGTCCATCCTCGAGATCGACCCAGAACCGCCCGGAGACGAGCTCGACCGAACCGTCGGCCTCTCCGGCCACGCACGAGAACCATCGAGCCGTCGTCGGTTGGTCCGTCGATGCCGCCGCGGCCGCGTAGCGGACCGCCGCGTCGAGCGTGGTCTGCACACAACAGTCCTCGACGGCGGCCGGCTCCACCCGGCCGTCGGCCGAGATCGAATAGGGCCGGACCCGTATGTCGTCGACCGTCGTCGCCCCGATGAACACCTCGACCGCGCCGTCGCCGTCGATGTCGTCGAGAAACCAGATCCCGGCGTCGTCGCCGGCCGCGCCCAGCGACACCACCGGTCCGGCGGGCACGAGGCAGACCACACCGTCGCGCACCGACACGAAGTCGTCGTCGCCATCACCGTCGACGTCGCCCGCCATCGCGACGTCGAGCTCGTTGATCAGGCACTCGGGCGCCGGGTCGATGGGGGCAACCTGGATCCCGGTGTCGCCGAGGGCCGGATTCTCGACCAGGGCTCCGTCGACCAGCGACCACGCCCGATCGGCGAGTCCGTCGGCTTCCGTGGACGCCACCAGGTCGTCGAGACCGTCGCCGTCGATGTCGGTCACCAGCTCGATGCGATGCAGATCGAGCCCCACCCCGATCACCCGCTCACCGGCGCCCGTGCAGATTTCGATCTCGGTGATCCGGCCATCCACGAATCGCGGGTGGACCCGATCGACGAGCGCATCGTCGTCGAACATGCCGAGCAGGTGCGCGGGGCGCAGACACGGGTCGGTCGACCGCGAACTCGGCGCCAGCCGGGCGACGACGACCTCCACGACCTCGCCCTCGGCGGTGACCTCGATCACTTCGCCGAGTCGTTCGTCGGCACCGTCGACGAATACCGATCGCAACAGGGCCTCCAGTCCGGCTTCGTCGAGCGCGGCGAGGGCGGCGTCGGCGTCGTCACCGACCACGTCGGGAATCGAGACGTCGGGCGGCACGACGGTGGTCGAGGTGGAGGCCGTGTGGACCCCGGGTCCCGACTCCGTCGAGTCGCCGCTCGAGGCCGCCGAGGACGTGACCGCGATGGCCACCGCGTCGTCGGCGAACTCGGCGCCGCGGCCGTCGGGACCGACGAGGACGGCGAACACCATCGCCCCGACCGCGCCGATCGCGAGGACCCCGGCAGCCACTGCGGCCGGCCAGCGGCGAATGGCCAGCTCGACGACGGCGGCGATCTCGCCCGAGACCTCCTCGGCCCTGAACGGGTCGACCGACTCGGCGCGACCCTCGGCCAACCGGCGGAGTTGCTCCTCGGGATCGATCACGCGCTCGCTCCCAGGTGTTGGCGGAGGCGTTCGAGCCCTCGAGCGACATGGGTGCTGACGGTCGACGGCGTGACCCCCATCGCCTCGGCGGCATCGACCTGCGACCAGCCACAGGCCGTGACCAACCACACGGCCGTCTTCTGGTTCGCGGGCAGCGCATCGAGGGCGGGGACCAGCTCGGGCTCGACCTCCGGAATCGCCGAGTCACCGGCCCACGGAAGGAATCCCTGCTTGCGCCGGCGGGTCTTCGACTGGGCGACCCGGTACAGGAAGCCGACCGGCCGCTCGACCTCGGCCATTTCGTCCCAGTGCTCCCACGCGTAGGCGAAGGCCTCGGACAGGCCATCGTGGACCTGATCGCGGGGCATGCAGCCCGCCAGTGCGCGTCGCAACATCGGCTCGACCTCCTTCACGAACTCGTCGAATCCACCGTGCATCTGCCTCTCAACCTTGCAGACCGGCGAACCCCGGCGGCGCGCTACACGGGATCCGCGATTTCTCAGGCCGCCGCCCGGGAGGTGCCGGCCGGCGGGGCGAGGGTCCACTTTCCGTCGACCCACACCACCCGGTACCCCTGTTCGTGGATCAGGTGGTGTGTCTGCGTACAAACCAGCACGAGATTGTCGATGTCGCTCGGGCCCCGGCCCGGCGGCTCCCACGGCACGATGTGATGGGCCTGGCAGTGGGCGGGCTCGGCACCACAACAGAAACACCCACCGTCGCGAGCGATCAGGTTGACCCATTGGGCGTCGGTCGCCAGCCGGTGCCGGCGCCCCTGCCAGAGGGTCTCGCCCTGCGCCCCGAAGACCGTGGCGACGAACTCGGCCCCGCACGCGATCCGTTCGAGCGTCGCCTGGCTGAGCGGGCTGCCATCGACGTACTCGGCGACCCCTGTGGGGTCGGTGCGACACCGACTCGCGTCGACCCGGACAGCCACCATGTGCTTCGGATGCGGCCGCTTCGCGGCGCGCGCACCCGGCGCCGCGAGCATCAACGCGGCGAGCGCATCGGCCCGGCGCTGTTCGGGGGTTCGTACCTCGTCGGGACGACCGTCTCGACCGCCATCGGCGCGCCACAGCCGGTCGACTTCGCGGGTGAGCGCGGCTCGGAGCTCCTGGGCCGTGTCGGGATCGAACTTCGCCAGCAGACACCACATGCCATCGGCGTCGGTCCACGTGGTGACCTCTCGGGCCGCCCGCAGTCGCGCCTGACGCTCGGCCTTCTCCGCATCGCGTTCGCGGGCGTTGGCCCACGAACGGCTCTCCTTCGCGAACAGATCGGCGGGTCGGGACGCCGCCACATCCGCCAATCCGTCGGCCTCCTCCGGCGACACCCGGGCGGCCGCATCGGCCGAGGCGTCGGCGTGCTCCTCGGTGATCTTCCCCTGGGCCAGCTTCTCGCGGGTCCTCGGCATCCGTGCCAACGCCGCGGCCGTCTTGGCCGCCTTCTTCGCCCGCTTCGACGACTTCCTGCCCTTCACGCGATTCACCTCGGCGCCCCCGAGCCCACCGTCATCGAGCGAATCGATCGCCGCTGTCGCCGCCAGCCGGCGCTCGGCCGCATGCGCCTCGACCCGGGACAGCTCGACCACAAGTGTCTCGAGCGCATCGCGCGTCAGGAGGTCGGTCGTCACCTCCGCCAGTTGCGCATGGGCCAACTCGAACATGCGAGGCATCCTAGCGAACGTATGTTCGCCCTACAACTCTGTCACCAGGTATTCCTCGCACGAGCTCCGCACGCCCACGCCGCGTGCGGAGCTGTCGCGACGTCGGGTCGACGACCTCCTACCCTTGGGCCTGTGACCACGGAGCCACCGCCCGACCATCAGACCGTCCTCATCCGCGTCACCGGCCCCGATCACGCCGGCGTCACCGCGGGCCTCATGAGCGTGCTGGCCGATGCCGGCGCCCAGGTGCAGGACATCGAGCAGATCGTGATCCGTGGTCAACTCACCCTCGGTGTGGCCGTCGCCGTGCCGGAGGGTCGCGATCTCCTCCGCGACGTGCTCCTGTTCGGTTGGGACCAGGGCATGGAGGTCGACTTCGACGTCGTCTCGTCCACCCCCACCCCGAAGGTCCGTGGTCACGTCGTGACCATTCTCGGTTCCGAGTTGAACCCCTCCGAGATCGGCGCGGCCACCGCCGCCATCGCCGACGCCGGCGCCAACATCGACCGGATCATCCGCCTGTCGCGCTATCCGGTGATGTCCTACGAACTGCTCGTGAGAGACGGCGACGACGAGAAGCTGCGGAGCAACCTGCTCCAGACCGCCGCCGCCAATCCCGGGATCGATGTCGCCATACAGCGCGAGGGCCTGGGCCGGCGGGCCAAACGCCTCGTCGTGCTCGACGTCGACTCCACGTTGATCCAGGACGAAGTGATCGAGCTGCTCGCCGCGGAGGCCGGCTGCCTCCCCGAGGTCCAGCGGATCACCCGCGACGCCATGGAGGGCGGTATCGACTTCGAGTCGTCGTTGCGGATGCGGGTGCGGCTGCTCGGCGGACTCGACGAAGGGGCGATCGATCGTGCCTGGTCGAACCTCCGCTTCACCCCCGGAGCCCGCACCTTCGTCCGGACGCTGCGACGCCTCGGCTACATCGTGGCGATCGTCAGCGGCGGATTCACGGTCTTCACCGACCGCATCGCCGATGAGCTGGGGGTGCACCACGCCCACGCCAACGTGCTCGAGATCCTCGACGGCTCGATCACGGGCGAGTTGACCGGTCCCATCGTCGACCGCGAACGCAAGGCGACGCTGCTGCGCGAGATCGCCGCCGGCAGCCAGGTGCCGTTGTCGCAGACGGTGGCCGTCGGTGATGGCGCCAACGACCTCGACATGTTGTCGACGGCCGGTCTCGGCATCGCCTTCAACGCGAAGCCCGTTGTCGAGGAGGCGGCCGACACCGCGCTGACGGTTCCCTACCTCGACGCGATCCTCTTCGTGCTCGGCATCCGTCGCGAAGACATCGAGGAAGCCGACGAACTCGACGGCATCGACTGACGCCGCCGTGGACGACCAGACCCTGACCGTCAGCGAGCTCGGCACGGTCGTGCGGGCCGCACTCGAAGCCGCCATGCCCTACGGCGTGTGGGTCGAGGGCGAGATCAGCGGCATCAACCGCTCCCGCAACGGCCATGTCTACTTCGACCTCACCGAACCGTCCGAGACACCCGGCGCCGCCCCGGTCGCGACGGTGCCGGTCGTGCTCTTCCGTGACAATCGCGATCGGGTGAACCGTCTGCTCAAACGGCACGGCGATCCGATCCGCATGAGCGACGGCGTGCGCATCCGGATCCAGGGCGTGGTCGACTACTACCCGCCGCAGGGCCGCATCCAGTTCCGCATGTCGGCGATCGATCCGACCTACACGCTGGGTCGACTCGCGGCCGAACGCGACGCGCTCATGGCCACCCTCTCGGCCGAGGGCATCCTGCGGGCCAACGGACGCCATCCGGTGCCGGCCGTCCCGCTGCGCGTGGGAGTGGTCACCTCGATCGGCAGTGCCGCCCACGCCGACGTCACCACCGTGTTCGAGCGCAGCGAGTTGGCGTTCACCCTCGTCGAGGTCGACACGCCCGTTCAGGGGCAGGGCGCCGCACACGGTGTCGCAGCCGCGATCGCCGCCGCCGGCACGGCGAGCGTCGACCTGATCATCGTCGCCCGCGGCGGCGGGTCGAAGACCGATCTCGCGACCTTCGACCACGAGACGGTCGCCCGCGCGATCGCCGCGGCCGGCGTGCCGGTCATCACCGGCGTCGGCCACGACATCGACCGCAGCGTGGCCGACGAGGTCGCCCACACCGCCACCACCACCCCCACGGCGGCCGCCCAGCTGGTCGTCGCCCGGGTGGCAGAGTGGCTCGGTCGACTCGCCGAGTGTGAGCGCGAAGTGGCGAGCGGGGGTCGCCGCGCCGTCGAACGAGCCGAGCACCGGGTCGAACTCTCGCGCCGGGGTGTGGTCGCGGCCGGCCTCGGCGCCGTCGAGCGCGCCGACGAGCGCCTGACCGACAACTCCCGACGCCTCGGGAAAGCCGCTCGCCGGGCCGACGAGCGGGCGCGGGCACAGCTCGACCTCGCCGTCGCCCGCATCGACGTCGCCCGGCGCCATGCCCTCCGAAGGGCCGAGGACCGCCTCGACGTGCTCGAGGCCCGGGTGCGGTCCCTCGATCCCGCCGTGGCGCTCGCCCGCGGGTGGTCGATCACGAGGACCGCGGACGGTCGGGTCGTGCGGTCGGTCGCCGATCTCGCGTCCGGCGCACGCCTCACGACCCGGGTCGCCGACGGCACGGCCACAAGTACGATCACCGGGGTCGAACCCTCTTCCCTCGACCAGGACGTGGAGCACGAACGATGAGCGACGCAGAGATCGGCTACGCCGACGCAATGGCCGAACTCGAGTCGATCCTCGACGACCTCGAGGACGACGACCTCGACGTCGACGTCCTCGCGTCACGGGTCGAGCGGGCCTCCACCCTCATCACCCTCTGTCGCGACCGCATCGGCGCGGCCCGGGTGCAGGTCGAGCGGGTGGTCGCCTCGCTCGACGACGCGGCCCCCGTCCCCGACGCCGGGGACGACGACATCACGCTCGACCTGGACGGCGAGTGACCGACATCCCGGCGCAACTGCTCGAGGTCGCGAACCGGGTCGACCAGGCCCTGGCCGAGATCTTCGCCGACGAGCGGGCGACGTGGCGGGCGCTCGATCCCGCACTCGACACCCCACTCGGCGACCTCGAGGACTTCGTCGCCGGTGGCGGCAAGCGCATCCGGCCCGCCTACTGCCACTGGGGCTGGGTGACCGCGGGCGGCGACCCCGACGGCGACGGGATGCTGCCCGGCGCCTGCGCACTCGAGTTGCTCCACGCCTTCGCGCTCGTCCACGACGACGTGATGGACGGGTCGCCCACCCGTCGCGGGTCGCCCACCACCTGGGCCCGCTACATCCGCCGCCACGAGGCGGGCCACTGGCAGGGCGAGGGTCGCCGCTTCGGCGAAGCCGCAGCGATCCTCGTCGGCGACATCGCGATGGTCATGGCCGACCGGTGCATCGGCAACGCCCCGCCCGAGGTGCGCGCGGTCTGGGATGCGCTGCGGACCGAGCTCAACATGGGCCAGTACCTCGACGTGCTCGGCACGGTGACCGGCGACGTCAGCGCCGAGAGCGCCCGCACGATCATGCGCAACAAGACCGCCGGATACACGATCGTCCGGCCGCTCCAGCTGGGAGCCGCCCTCGCCGGGCGGGCCGACCTGGCCGATGACCTGGCCGCCCATGGGATGCCGCTCGGCATCGCGTTCCAGCTCCGCGACGACATGCTCGGTGCCTTCGGCGACAGCGAGCGGACGGGCAAGCCGGTGGGCGACGACCTGACCGAGGGCAAGCCGACCGTGTTGATGGCCCTCGCCCGCGACGCCGCCGACCCGGCCCAGTCCGCCGTGCTCGACAAGGCCGGTTCGCCGATGGGGGCCGACGACATCGCCGCGATCCAGCAGGTCATGGTCGACACCGGCGCGGTGGCCGCGTCGGAGGCCGAGACCGAGCGACTCCTGGCCGAGGCGCTGAGCGCGATCGAGGCGCTGCCCGATCACCACGGGAGTCGTGCCGCGCTGCGGGCCCTCGCCGACTATGTCGTCGAGCGCGACGTCTGACCCGACGATTCAGTTCGGGCCCATGTCGGTGTCCATGTCGATGGGGTCGGGCCCGTCCGTCTCGGGTGAATGCGCCGGCGGTGGCTCGCTGGCCCTCGGAAGATCGGGGTGGTCCACGCCGCCTATCGTGATCGTCATCGTCTCGGGGTCGACCCAGTAGGCGAATCGCTCGACCCGTTCTGCCGGCGAGGCGTCGACCCACTCTTTCGGTGGCGGTCCCATGGTCAGGGTGGTGGAGACGCCTACGCTGCCCGCCTCGAAGATCCCCTCGGCCTTGTAGAGCCTTCCCTCCTCGGTCAGTTCGAAGTCGGCGACCCGTCCGCTGTCGACCTTCTGTTTCCCGTCGACCACCGGTAGCCCACGACGCTGCGCATCCACCAGCAACAGGTCGGCCGGGTCCCCCATCGGCTCGGCGATCCCGGATCCGCGGAGACTTCCGTCGAGCGTCGGCTGCGACGCTGGTTCTCCCGCACCGTTGTCCTTCTTCGAGAAGGGCCCGATCTTCACTGCGGCGCCCACTGCTGCGAGCACAGTCACGCCGATGACCCCCCACAGCCAGGCCGGCAGTCCCCCCGAGGAGTCACCGTCGGGCGCCGCGTCGCCGGTGGCCGCGTCACCCACCACCGGATCGGTCTCAGCCGGAGCCGGCGGCGCGGGCGGGTCG
>JAUIML010000297.1 GCA_030432715.1 Acidimicrobiia bacterium
TCCGTTTTTCCCCAGAATCGTTATATTCCCCATGAGTATCGAGCTGAAAACCGACCCCAAATACGGCTACTATCCCTGGTGGCCTGAGAACGGCGACGACTGGGTCCACCCCGAAGACGTCGAGCTCATGATCGAGCTCTTCCGGGATCGTGTCGGCCACTACATCTTCGCCAGTTCGACCGTCACCTACGCGGCGACCGACATCCTGCCGATCACCGAGGACCACCCCGACGATCGCACCGAAGCGCAGAACGAGTACGGGCTCCACAAGCTGCTCTGCGAAGACCTCCTGTGGGCCGCACATGCCGACCACGGGTTCCCGGCCACGAGCGTGCCCTTCTCGATGGTGTTCGGCCCCCACAACATGATCGCGGCACGCGAGCAGGCCATGTTCCGCCGCCTCGTCGAGGGACGCCCGATCATGATCCCGGGCGACGGCACCACCCTGCTGCAGCTCGGGCATGTCGACGACCAGTCCCGCGCCCTCGAGCAGATGATGGGCAAGGAGGTCACCTTCGGCCGCCGCTACAACCTCACCGGCAAGCAGTACGTCAGTCGCAACGGGTATGTCGAGACCATCGCCGCCGCGGTCGGCGCCGAGTCACCCGACATCCGCCACATCGCCGGCGATCGGATGGACGAGCTCTGGATGGGCGACATCCTCGTGGATCTCGGCAACCAGGGGGGCATGAGTCTCGCCGTGCGCTCCCGCGGCGGCGGGAACCCGACCGTCAACCGGTCGGCCGGGCGTCAGCGGTTCCAACTCAGCCAGCTGGTGCAACACCTCGCCCCGAACATCCACCACTGGAACCGATCGACCGTCTTCTCGATCGACCGGCTCCGGGTCGACATCGGGTGGGAGCCCGAGCACACGTTCGCGTCGATGGTCGACGACACCTACCGCTGGTGGCACGACGCCGGTCTCGTCGACCAACCGCATGACTGGACCTTCGAGGACAACCTCCTCGAGGTGATCTGACGCCGCCGAGCAATGCGCTCGGTGGGTCCACTCAGCGCACGGCTGAGGGCAACCGGCCCTCGTAGGCCCGCCACCCGCCGAGGTGGGAGATCTCCGTGGCGCCGTCAATCGCTCGCGGTTCGGCCACGAAGCCCGTCTCCACTCGCCCGTCGGCCAACTCGACCTTGCCGAGGGCGAGAGGCGCAGGGACCATCGTCAGGAACCGGCCCAGCGCCGCGGGGGTGAGCCGCCACACATCGACCTCCACGGCAACACCGTCACCGTCGAACACCAGGGCCGGCTTCGGCGGCTCGGAGTCGTGCATCGCCCAGAGCCGGTAGGTCTCGGCCGTGGTCGGCGTCTCCTGCCACACCGCGTAGAGATCGAGGAGCTGCCCTTCCAGCGCCTCACCCCGCAGGTGGGCGCCGGCGACGACGAGCGGCACGAGCCCGTCGTCGACCTCGCGGACCGGGCGGGACTCACCCAGCACGATCTCGGCCACGGTGATGGCGACCGGCTCGTGCCAGGCCGGCGCCAGCACGGTCACGCCCACGCCGGCCTGGAGCGGCCCCTCGGCCGGTGCCGGGATCGCCACCGCACAGAGGTCGGCGAGGTTCGCGAAGGTGGTGAACCGGCCGAGCGCGGCGTTCACCTCGACCGGCGCGGCGGCGACTTCGGCAGGCGTCGGTGCCGAGGGGACGGTCGGCACGATCATCGCGTCCATGGTCACGAACTGATCCTCGATACGGCGCAGGAGCTCCTGCCGTGCGTACGCGGCGCGATGGGTCTCGACCGCGTCGAATCGTCGACCGTCGGCGATGATCCGGGCGACGACAGGATCGAGATCGTCGGCCCCACCGGCGATGAAGTCCCCCACGGCCGCCGTGCGCTCGGCCAGCCACGGCCCGCCGTAGAGCATCTCTCCGAGTTCGAGGAAGGGTGCGGCGTCGACCGGCTGGATCCGCGCGCCCATGGCCGCGAGGGCCGCCACGGTTTCGTCATAGGCCTCGATCACCGCCGGCGAGCAGCCGGCGTCGGCGAGCACGCGGGCGGCGACCACACCGACGCGGGGCACACTCGGGACGACGGGCCGTCGCTCCGGAGCCCGCCGCGCGAAGGCATCGGCGGGATCGAACGCGGCGCAGTGAGCCATGACCTCGTCGGCCAGCCACAACTCGCGGGCGAAGATCGAGATCGTGTCGGCGCTGCGGACCGCCGGCACCACTCCCCGCAACGACACCCGACCCAAAGTCGGCTTGAGCCCGACGATGCCACACATCGCAGCCGGGACCCGGCCCGACCCGGCGGTGTCGGTCCCCAGCGCGAAGTCGACCAGGCCGAGAGCCACCGCGACGGCTGAACCCGAGCTGGAGCCGCCCGGGATCAGCGACGGATCGAGAGGATTCACCGGCGTTCCGAACGGCGACCGGGTACCGACGAGCCCGGTGGCGAACTGGTCCATGTTGGTCTTGCCGACCGGCACTGCTCCCGCCCGCACGAGTTGCCGGACGGCGCTCGCCGACGCGGCCGGTTCGTAACCGAAGCTCCGACACGCTGCGGTCGTCGCGAGGCCGACGACGTCGATGTTGTCCTTGACCGCGAACACCCGCCCGCGAAGCGGCGTCGTCGCCGGCGGCCGGTCGTCGATCACGCGGGCGAGCGAGTGCAGCCGATCGGGGGACCCCACTGAGGTGAACACCGCCGGGTCGTCGAGATCCTCGAGCCGACCGAGAAACCTCTCCACCGCGTGTCGCGCGGTCATTCGACCCCCAGGCACTCGATGAGGGCGTCGGATGTCGCCACCGCGCCGAACACCCCGCCCTGCATCTTCACCATGTGGAGGGCGGCCTCGTAGTTGCCGACATCGGTGGCGCCGGTGCAGTCGGACAGCAGGAGGCACTCGAAGCCGCGGTCGTTGGCCTCACGCATCGTGGTGTGGACGCAGACGTCGGTGGTGATGCCGGTGAAGATCATGTGGGTGATGCCCCGGTTGCGCAGCACCAATTCCAGGTCGGTGGCGTAGAAGCTCCCCTTGCCCGGCTTGTCGATGATCCGCTCGCCGGCGATGGGGTACACCTCGGGCACGATGTCCCAGCCAGGTTCACCGCGGACGAGAATTCGACCGCAGGGACCGGCATCGCCGATGCCGGCACCGATCTGCTGCGACCGCCAGAGCTTGTT
>JAUIML010000055.1 GCA_030432715.1 Acidimicrobiia bacterium
TCCACCTCCGCCTTCGCCCCCAAGCACTACCCCAAGGCCATCATCGACTACGCCAACACCCGCGGCGCCGACAAGATCATCTACGCCGGCTACTTCCCCATGGGCCTCTCACTCGACAAGATCTTCGAGCAGATGCGCGACGTGCCGTTCCGCGACCACGTCTGGCCGAAGTTCCTGCGCGACAACGCCCGCCGGGTGCTCAAGCTCGACTGATCGGGCGTCCTGCTCGCTCAGACCGTCACGGAGTCACGGGCGCCGATCCAGGCGAACAACTCCTCGACGGGCATGGGCCGGGCGATGCCGTAGCCCTGGAGCCGGTCGACGGGGAGATCGTGGTCGAGCATGTGCGTCCGGACGGCCAGGTCCTCGACCCCCTCCGCCACGACGATGAGGTCGAGTGCTCGTCCGAGATGGCTCACCGCGGTGACGATCGCCTGGTCGTCCTCCGAACGCAGCATCGACGAGACGAAGCTCTGGTCGATCTTGAGTGACGTGACCGGAAGGCGGCGGAGACGGGCGAGCGACGAGTGGCCCGTCCCGAAATCGTCGATCGCGATGCCCACGCCCAACTCGCCGAGGGCGCCGAGCACCGCACGCGCCGTCGAACGCTCGTCGACCATCTCGTCCTCGATCACCTCGACCGTGATGCGCTGGGCCACCACGTCGTGGCGCCGCAACGCCTCGTCCAGGACCTGCGGGACCGAGGACCGCAGCAGGCTCCCGGCCGAGACATTGACCGACACCCCGACGTTGAGCGGCTGGAGGCGAGCCGCCAGGGTCGCGGCCTCGTCGAAGACCAGACGATCCATGCTCGACCGGTGCCCGATCCCCTCCACGAGCTCGAGGAAGTCGGCGGGAACGAGCAACCCCTGCTCGGGGTGACGCCAGCGCAGCAGACCTTCGACATCGACGAGCCGGTTCGTCGAGAGCTCGACGATCGGTTGGAAATGGAGCTCGAACTCGCTCCGGTCGAACCCCCGCTCGACGTCGCCGGAGAGGCTGACGCGCTGGCGCGATGCGGTACGGGTCAGGCCCGACCACCGTCGCACCCCGACCTGGGTCCGCTTCGCTTCGTACATGGCGAGATCGGAGCGCCGGATGAGTTCGGTCGGATGCACCCCGGGTTCGGTGAAGGCCACGCCGATCGACGCGCCGATCGACACGTCGATGTCGCCCAGCGAGATCCGATGGCGACAGGCCCGGAGCAGATCGCTGGCCAATTGGTTCGGGTCCGCACCGCGGACCAGGACCGAGAACTCGTCCCCGCCGGTGCGGGCGAGCACACCACCGTGGCCGATCACGCGGTCCATGCGGGACGCGAGGGCGATGAGCAGTTCGTCGCCGGCCTTGTGGCCGAGCGTGTCGTTGATGTCCTTGAACCCGTCGAGATCGATCGCGATCACGGCGCGTACGTCGTCGGTCGTGGCAATCGACGCCGCCAGCCCGGTGCGATTGCGCAGACCGGTCAACGCATCGTGCTCGACGCGGTGCTGGACGCGCACCTTGTGGCGCTGTTCCCGCTCGAGCTGGGTGGACGAGAGGAAGAACAGCAGCGGCAGCAGCACGAGGTACACGGCCACCATGACGATCCACATGTCGACGTCACGTACGAGTCCCACCGTGGTGAAGCCGACGGCACCGATGGCGGCCGAGATGAAGAGCTCCCGCGTGCTCTCGTTGGCGACGAAGGCGAGCATCACGACGGCGACGACCATCGAGGGCGAGTAGGTGCTCGGGAGCAGGAGCGCCACGATCGGGCACCAGACCATGTCCACGACCGTCGCCACGGCCAACACACGGTCGGGCTCGACCAGTCGCTGCACGATGAACGAGCCCGCCGGGATCGGCGCGAGCAGGAGGGCCGCGATGGCGAAGCGTTGCGGGCCGAGCGCCGGGAGAAGCGCAACGGTGATCCCGAGGGCGACCGAGGAGATCGCCCGCCCCCAGACGAGGCGACGTACCAGCGCGGGGTCCCAACGGGGCTCCTCTTCGTACCCGGGCGCGATCGTCACACCCCTCCCATCGGCACGGGGATGCATCCGCGTGAGCGGGCCAGGGTGGGCAGCCTCCACCTCACCCGGGCATGCTGGAGAGCGTGGAGCAACTCATCTGGGAGCACGAGCCGACGCGGACACTCCGCCGACCCATCCTCGTGACCGCGTGGGATGGGCTCTTCGACGTGGGTGGTGCGGCGACCGGCGCCCTCGAGGCGCTCAGAGGCGACGCCGCCGTCAAGGTCGGGCACGTCGATGCCGACGAGTTCTTCGACTTCAACGAGCGCCGGCCCCACGTGCGGCTCGACGCCTCGGGGCGCCGTGAGATCGTGTGGCCCCACAACGACATCTACGCGCTCCCGCTCGACGAACGCGACCGTGATCTCGTGCTGATGGACGGGGTCGAGCCTCATCTCCGCTGGCGCACGTTCGTCGATGCCGTGGTCGAGGTCGTGCGCCGCTTCGACGTGAAGATGGTCGTCACCCTCGGCGCCATGATCGCCGAGACGCCCCACACCCGACCACCGTCCATCACCGGCTCGACCACCGACGCCGAACTCGCCGAACTGATGCGCCTCGATCGGCCGTCGTACCAGGGGCCGACCGGTGTGGTCGGTGCGCTCCACGAACACCTCGACCGCATCGGTGTTCCGGCCGTGTCGCTTCGGGCGAGTGTGCCCCACTATGTCTCCGGAGCCCCCAACCCCAAGGCCTCGCGGGCCCTGCTCGAACGCTTCGAGCGGGTGACGGGGCTGCCGACCCGGTGGGCCGATCTCGACCAGGAAGCGAGCGACTGGGAAGCGCGCGTCAACCAGGCGATGGCCGACGACGACGACATCGCCCACTACGTCCGACGGCTGGAGGAGCACTACGACGCCCGCGCCGTGTCTACGCTTCCCAACGCCGACGATCTGGCCGCTGAGTTCGAACGCTTCCTTCGCCAGCACGACGACGACTGACCTACGCTCCGGTCATGACTGCAGTGGAGAACCTGACCGAAGCCGTCCACCTGGGCGAAGACGAGATCCCGTGGGTCTCCGCGGGCGAGGGGGTCGAGATCAAGCTCGTCCAGGCCGACGTCGAGCTCGGTCTGTGGATCGTGCGCAACCGCTTCGCCGCCGGCTCCGTCGTCCAGAAGCACAAGCACACCGGCCAGGTGTTCGGCTACACGCTCACGGGCGCCTGGAAGTACGCCGAGTACCCCTACGTCAACCGTGCCGGCTCGTTCCTGTTCGAGCCGGCCGGATCGGAACACACGTTGACCGTGCTCGACGACAACACCGAGCTCACCGACGTCTGGTTCCAGATCTACGGCGCCAACCTCAATCTCGACGCCGACGGCAATGTCGAGTCGATCACCGACGCGGCCGGGATCTACGCGGCCTACATGGGCCTGTGCGAGGCCCAGGGTCTGGGCCGACCCAATGTCCTCAAGCGATGACGGTCACCATCTGCTCACCGTCACCGCCGGGGCCGGCGACGACCGCGAGCTGATCAGCTACCGACTCTGGGAACACGGCGCAGTGGGGGTCGAGGAGACCCCCACCGGTTTCCGGGCCGCGTTCACCACCCGCGTGGCAGCCGAGCGGGCCCGCGACGTGCTGGCCCCGGGCCGCGCCATCGAGACCGTTGCCGACACGCATGGACTCGATGCGGCCCGCGACCTCCTCACCATCGAGACGGCCGGGCTGTTCGCGGTGCATCCCCCCTGGCTGGCGGCGCCCGACGACCGGATCGGCATCGAGATCGATCCCGGCCACGTGTTCGGCAGCGGTTCGCATCCGAGCACCCGCCTCGCCCTCTCGCTGCTCGGCGACGAGCACCCGCCGCCGGGGACCGTCTTCGATGTGGGATGTGGATCGGGAGTCCTCGCGATCGGTGCAGCCATGCGGGGAGCGGCGGTGACCGCGGTCGACATCGACGCGGCCGCGGTGGCCACCACCGCGGAGAACGCCCGCCGCAACGGTGTCGCCCATCTCGTCGAGGCGAGGGTGGGGTCGATCGACGCGCGGGCCGACGCGGCCGATCTCGTGCTCGTGAACGTGACGATCGACATCCACGAAGGACTGGCCCCGCTGCTGTCCCCGGTCCACCGACGGCTGATCGTCGCCGGCGTGCTCGGCGACGATCAACTCGCCCGGGCCGCGACCGCCTACGGCGGAGCCATCGAACGCACGATGAGCGACGACGACTGGATGGCCGCCGTCCTCGTCCGCTCGTAGGCTCGGGCCCATGGCACGGATCGACGTTCCCGACGGCAGAGGACTCGAACGCGAACGGCTGCTGATGATGCAGCCCGACGTGGCGATCGGCATGGGCGCCTTCGCGCAGGCCGTCTACGAGAAGACCTCCCTACCGCCACGCCTGCGCGAGATCGCCCGGCTTCGCGTGGCGGTGGCCAACGGCTGCCCGGTCTGTCTCAATACGCGCTCGCCGAAGGCCGAGGCCGAAGGTCTCGACGAGGCGGGGGTGCAGGAAGTGATCGCCTGCTCGATCGGCACCGTCCCCGCGATCGACGGACTCACCGAGCGCGAGCGCCTGGCCGGCGAGTTCGCCGACCGGTTCGCCACCGATCACCACTCGATCGACGACTCGCTCATGCGCGAGATCAAGGCCCAGTTCACCGCGGTCGAGATCATCGAGCTCGCGGCCTTGTGCGCGATGACCGTCGGCAACGGACGCTTCATGACGGTGCTCGGTATCGAGGCCGACGACGACGGCTTCTACCTGCTCCCCGAGGGCGACTGACGAAGCGCGATGGTCACGATGATCCCGTCGAGCGACGGCGTCTCCGTCGCGCTCCACGACCTGGGTGGCGACGGCCCCCCGCTGCTCTTCCTCCACGCGACCGGCTTCCACGGCCGCTGCTACCGACGGATCGCCGAGCATCTCCACGAGCACTTCCACGTGTGGGCCCCCGACCTACGGGGTCACGGCGACAGCATCACACCCGACATCGCCCTGCCCTGGCGGGGCATGGTCGACGACACCCTGGCCGTGATCGACCATCTCGACGTCGACGGCCCGATCCGGGCCTGCGGCCACTCGATGGGCGGAGCCACCGTGCTCGCCACCGAGAGGCGGCGGCCCGGCACGATCTCCGCCGCCTGGCTCTACGAGCCCATCGTCTTCCCGTCGGTCCATCGCACGAGCACCCGTGAGAACCCGTTGGCTGCGGGGGCTCGGCGCCGACGGCACGACTTCGCGTCGATCGACGAGGTGATCGAGCGCTACACCGGGCGCGGCCCGTTCGTCGACGTCGACCCGACGGTGCTGCGCGACTATGTCGTCCACGGGTTCCGCCAAACACCCGACGGCGTCACCCTGAAGACCACCGGCGAGATGGAAGGACGGACCTTCGACGGCATCGACCTCGAGCTCTTCGCCCAGCTCGGCGAGATCGACATCCCCGTGACGATCGTCGGCTCGGGCGACGGCATGCCGCCCGCGCTCGCCGCGCCGGCGATCGCCGACGCGCTCCCGGCCGGCACCCTCACCCCGTGGCCCGACCGAACCCACTTCGGTCCGTTCGAGGACCCGGCGCGGGCTGCGACCGAGATCCTCGCCGCCATCGGGTGAGCTCCGTGCCCGGTCGCGGCTGCCCGATAGCTTGAGCCGATGGACGCGCGCGAATGGCTCGGACTCGAGTCGACCCACAATCCGATGCGGTGGATTCTGCCCATCACGCCGAAGATCAGCGTCGGTTCGCGATTCCTGTTCGGCGGCGCGGCGCTCGGTGCGGCCATCGCCGCGCTCGAGGGAACCACCGAACGCCCGGTCGTCTGGGCAACGGCCCAGTACCTGTCATTCGCGCCGGTCGGGTCGGTCATGGACCTCGATGTCCACGTCTCGGTCAGCAGCCGATTCACCTCGCAGGCCCGGATCATCGGCCATGTCGGCGACAACGAGGTCATCGCCGTCACCGCCGCGCTCGGACGCCGCGACCTCGACGTCGAGCGGGAGTTCCCGACCATGCCCGCCGTGCTCGCGCCGGCAGAGTGTCGCCCCCGGGAGCGCCACTACGAGGAGGAGAGCCTGGGCCAGTACATGGACCAGCTGCTGGCGAAGGCCCCAGCCGACAAGGGCGAGGGCGGACCGACCGGGCACGGCGCCGGGCGGGTGTGCATGTGGGCCAAACCCCCCGAGGCGTTCGAGCCGTCGGCCATCACCCTCGCGGTGCTCGGCGACTGGGTCCCGATGGGCATCGGGATGACCTCGGGCGAGGCCCTGTCGAGCAACAGCCTCGACAACACCCTCCGCGTCCTCGACGTCCACCCGACCGAGTGGTATCTCCTCGAGATCGAAGCCGCCGGGATCCGGCACGGGTTCGGCCACGGCCAGATCCGCATCTGGGGCGACGACGGACGGCTCCAGGCCATCGCCAGCCAGTCCGTGGTCGCCCGGCGGAGGAAGACCCCCACCGCCCACGACGGGCGCCCGACATGAGCCACGACCCTTCGATCGTCATCATCGGTGCCGGCATCGGCGGCATCGGCGCGGCGATCAAGCTCCGCGAGGCCGGGTTCCACGACCTGACCATCCTCGAGAAGTCACACGACTTCGGGGGCACGTGGCTGGACAACACCTATCCGGGCGCAGCCTGCGACGTCCCCGCCCACCTCTACACACTGTCGTTCGAGCCGAACCCGGACTGGACCGAGACCTTCGCCGGACAACCGGAGATCCTGGCCCACGTCCAGGCGACGGCGGCGAAGCACCGACTGGCCGACATCACCCGGTTCGGATGCGAGATCGCCGCCGCCGTGTGGGATCACGACGCCACCGAGTGGACGCTCACCACCACCGAAGGAGACGAGTTCCGCGCCGACGTGGTCATCTCCGGCCTCGGGCAGCTGAACCGACCCTCGATCCCACCCATCCCCGGCCTGGCCGACTTCGCCGGCACCACGTTCCACTCCGCCCGCTGGAACCACGACCACGACCTCGCCGGCCGACGCGTCGCCGTGATCGGCACCGGGGCGTCAGCCGTGCAGTTCGTGCCCGAGATCGCACCCGAGGTCGCCCACCTCGATCTCTACCAACGCTCCGCCAACTGGGTCATGCCGCGGGAGAATCCTCCGATCGACGAGAAGCGGAGGCGGCGCTACCGCCGGGTTCCCGGCGCCCGCCGGTTGCGGCGGCTGGCCATCTACCTCCAGTTCGAGGTCGTGATGAACCAGGTGTTCAACACCGGTTCGGTGGTCAACCGGAAGGCCACCCAGGAAGCGGAGAAGTACCTCGCCGAGGCGGTCCCCGATCCCGCCCTGCGGGCCGTCCTCACGCCCGACTACCCGATCGGTTGCACGCGCATACTCGCCCACAGCGACTGGTATCCGACCCTGCAACGCGACGACGTCGAGGTCGTCACCACCGGCATCCGGGAGGTTGTCCCCGACGGGATCGTCACCGAGGACGGCGGGCACCACCCGGCCGACACGATCATCTTCGGCACCGGCTTCGCGACCACCGACTTCCTGGCCCCCATCGACTTCATCGGACGCGACGGCATCTCGATCCGCCGACGATGGGCCCACGGCGCCGAAGCCCACCTCGGGGTGACGGTTGCCGACTTCCCCAACCTGTTCATGCTCTACGGACCCAACACCAACCTGGGCCACAACTCGATCATCTTCATGATCGAACAACAGATCCGTCACATCGTCGGGCTGCTGGAGGAGATGCGAGACGAGGGGATCGTCGCGATCGACATCCACCGCCACGTCCAGGACCGGTTCAACCGCCGCATCCAACAGCGGATGAACAAGCGGGTCTGGGTGACCTCCTGCAGCTCCTGGTACAAGAACGAGGCGGGCAAGGTGGTGAACAACTGGCCCGGATCGACCGTCGACTACTGGTGGAAGTGCCGTCGTCGTGTCGACCTCGCCGACTACGACACCGTGCGGGCGACCCGCGACTGATCAGAGGCCGAAGGTGCCGTCTTCACGAACCTTCCACGACGCGGCAGCAATGGTGCCGCCGTCGACGGGGATCGATGTGCCGGTCACGAAGCTCGCCATGTCGCTCGCGAGGAACACGATGACCGCCGCACACTCGGTGGCATCGCCCATCCGGCGCAGGGATGTGGGGTGGAGCCCCGGCATCAAGGCACTCGAGTCGGCCTGGAGCTCCTCGTCGCCCGGCGTGGGCATCATGTCGGGCGCCACACAGTTGACCCGGATGCCTCGATGGCCCAACTCCATGGAGAGCGTCTTCGTGAACTGCTCGACCGCTGCCTTCATGGCCGAGTAGACGGCGAACCCGGGCGCGGCGTGATACGCCTCGACCGACGTGACATTGACGATCGCACCCCCGTCGTTCATGAGCGGCACGCCGTGGCGCACACAGTTGGCGACCGTGCCGAAGTTCTCGGCGATCAGCACACCTTCGCCCTTGGGCGAGACGTTCTCGTAGAGGGCGTGGAACCCGCCGCCCGCGTTGTTGACGATGATGTCGATCGGCCCCAGCTCGGCGGCCACCGCTGCGAGCCACTCGCCCACGCCCGGTTCGTCGCGCACGTCGAGTACTGCCGAATGGACACGTCGACCCGCAGCGGCGAGCGCGTCGTGCACGGCAGGGAGCTTGTCGGCCTGGTTGTCGCAGATCGCCACGTCGGCACCGAACGCGGCCAGCGCCCGGGCGGTGGCCTCGCCGATTCCCTGGGCAGCGCCGGTGACGACGGCAACCTTGCCGCGGAGATCCATGAGGTCGGGGGTGACATCCATGCCGCGTACCCTATGCGCCGTGACCCTCGACCCCCGAACCCCTGTCATCATCGGCGTTGCCCAGGTCTCGCACCGACCCACCGGTTCGGATCCGGCCGATGCCCCCGACCCGATCGACCTGATGAGCGACGCGGTGCAGGAAGCCGGTGCCGACACCGGGCTCGACCCGGCCGCCGTTCTGGGATCGGTCGACACGATCGCCGTGGTGGGGGGCCTGTGGCGTCACAAGAACCCGGCCGCGCTCGTGGCCGACCAACTCGAGCTCGCGCCGTCGGTCCGCTGCGTGCTCACCACGTTCGGCGGCAACCTCCCGATCGCCTCACTCCACACGCTGGCCGAACGTATCCAGGCCGGCGCCGTCGACCTCGCAGTCCTCGCCGGCGGCGAAGCCAACCTCACCAGGCGCGCGCTCGCAGCCCGGGGCGAAAAGCCGCGCGTCCGCGACGAGCCCCGAGCCGACGATGTCGAACACTGGGGGCCGCCGCTCGACATGGGCGACACGACGGCGATGGAGCGCGGCGGCGAGACGCCGCGGAACAGCTACGCGATCCTCGACAGCGCGATCCGTGCCCGACGGGGCGAAACCCTCGACCAAGCGCGTGACCGAGCCGCCCAGCTGTGGGAGGGATACGCCGCCGTCGCCGCGACGAACCCCCACGCCGCCGATCGGTCCGGCCCGGACGCCGCAGCCATCCGTGAACCCGCCGACGGCAACCGGATGGTGAGCTGGCCCTACACGAAGGCCATGTGTGCCAACAACACCGTCGACCAGGCGGCGGCCATCATCGTGTGCAGCACAGCCCGGGCCGACGAGCTCGGTGTGCCCACCGACCGGCGCGTCTACCCCCGTCTCTGCGTCAACGCCGAGGACACACCGACGATCCTGGACCGGGCCCGACTCGATGTCGTCCCCGGTCTGGGGGCGACGGCATCGGCCGTCATCGAGGAGCTCGGGTCGGTCGACGTCATCGACCACATCGACCTGTACTCGTGCTTTCCGTCGATCGTCACGCTGACCACCGACGCGCTGGGCATCGACACCGACCGGCCCCTGACCACGACGGGCGGGCTCGCCTTCGCCGGGGCACCGCTGAACTTCGCGGCCGGCCAGGGGTTGGTGGGAATGGTCCGCACGCTGCGGGAAGACCCCGGCACGATCGGCGTCGTGCAGGGAAACGGGGGCCACGCCACCAAGCATTCCTTCGGCGTCTACTCCACGACGCCCCCCTCGCGACCGCACCATGTGCGCGACCTCGGTCGGGTGGGGGACGCCACGCCGATCGCCGCACCCGATCGCGAGGGTGACGCCACGATCGCGGGCATCACGGTCGAGTACGGCCACGGTGGTCCCGAACGAGCGATCGCGGTGGTGGAATTCGACGACGGGGCGCGCGCCTGGACCGTGTCGAGCGATCAGGAGCTGATGCGTCTCGTCACCGTCGAGGAGACCGTCGGTCGCCGCGTCCGGGTCGACGGCGGCGAGATGGCGTTGCTGACCTAGCCGCCGGTGCTGCTGAGGTGTACGTGCAGGGCGGTGGCCGGAGCCGGCGGCGCGAAGTGGTACCCCTGGGCCCGATGACACCCCAGCTCGACCAGGATCCGGGCCTGCTCCTCGGTCTCCACCCCTTCCGCCACCACGTCGAGGCTCAAGGCCTCGGCCAATGACACGATCGACCGCACGAACGCGACATCGGAGGACTCGCGGTCGAGATCGCTGACGAAGGCACGATCGATCTTCAGGACATCGACCGGGAAACGCTTCAGGTAGGCCAGTGAACTGAACCCGGTGCCGAAATCGTCGACGGCCAGGTGGACACCGAGTGCCTTGAGGCGGTGGAGGATCTCCTCCGACCGGTGCACATCGCTCATCACGGCCGACTCCGTGATCTCGAGGCACAGCCGATGCGGCGCCAGGCCGGTCTCGTCGAGGATCGACCGCACGAGCGAGACCGTTTCCTCGCGCTGGAGCTGTGCTGCGGCGAGGTTCACCCGCACGACCGGCGCGTGATCTCCGCCCGGCCAGCTCGCCGCCTCGGCACAGGCCGCGGCGAGCACGATCTCGCCCATCTCGACGACGAGGCCGGTCTCCTCGGCCACTTCGATGAACGCGGTGGCCGGCAGGAGACCTTTCGTGGGGTGCTCCCAACGGACCAGCGCCTCCGCCGCGAGCATGACGCCGTCGTGGAGGCAGAACTCGGGCTGGTAGTGCACGGTGAGCTCGTCGCTGCGCAACGCACCGCGCAGCCCGGCCTCGGTCTCCATCCGCGTGTGGACGGCCTCGCGGAGCTCTTCGTCGAAGGCCTCCGAACGGGCCCGACCCTTGGCCTTGGCCCGATACATGGCTGTGTCGGCCCGGCGGATCAGGTCGTCGACCGCGGTGTGCTCGTCGGCGACGGCGATCCCGATGCTCGCGGTCGGATAGATCTTCTGGCGTCCCAGCGTGACGGGTTCGCCGATCAGGCGCATCAACCGTTCGGCGACGAACTCGGCATCGACCACCGTCACCGGCCCGGGAAGGACGACCGCGAACTCGTCGCCCCCGAGACGGGCGACGAGATCGCCGGGGCGCACGGCGAGTCGCAGGCGGTCGGCGATCACCACGAGCAACTCGTCGCCGCGATCGTGGCCGAGCGAATCGTTGATGTTCTTGAACCGGTCGAGGTCGAGCAGCAGAACGGCGACCGAACCCGAGCCGTCGGCCACGCGGTTGATCTCGTCGAGCAGTCGGCGCCGGTTGGCCAGCCCTGTCAGCTCATCGTGGGAGGCCTGGAAACGCAGCAGCTGCTCGGCCCGGCGTCGTTCCGTGACGTCCTCGATGTGGATCAGCCAGAAGTGCTCGCCGTTCTCTCCTACGATCACCTGGCCTCGCATCTGGCCCCACACGCGGCTGTCGCCCGGGCCCCGGAACGCTGCCTCCGACGTCAGCTGACCGTTGGGCTCCTCCGTCCACGTGACCGCCTCGTACTGATCGTCGTAGACGAAGTCGGGTGATGTCCCGACGAGCGACTCGATCGACGACGCCCCGATGAAGTCGACGAACGCCTGGTTGCAGGTGATGAGGTTCAGCTCCTCGTCGCGCAACACGACACCGATCGGCGCGCCCTGGAACGCCGCCTGGGCGTAGCGCTGCGCGGCGGTACGGGTGTCGACTTCATGGATCATGCGGCTCAGCGACGAGAGCAGGTCGACCGTGTCCTCCGACCACTCCGTGGTGGCCGCCGCCGCGAGCATGATGTGTTCGACGGACGTGCCATCGCCACGAGGGATCGCCAGACGTGCGCTCCCCCACTCGCCGGCATCGCCGACGATGCGCTGACTCACTTCGCCGGACACCCGGGCCGAGTCGAGCAGGCTCCCGTCCTTCCAGTCCTGGACCGCGGGGATCTCCTCGACTTCCGTGTCGTTGTCGACCCAGATGGTCGACCGCAGGTACCGCTCGTGTCGGGCGTCGATGCTCCAGTCGACGAGCAGGTCGATGCCGCAGAACTCCGCTGCGGCGCCCATCACCCCGGCCAGAACCTCACGGAAGTCCTCGGGGGTCGACTCGGCGAGCTCGGCCGCACATCTGCTCAGGAGCCGCTGGGCCGCCAGGCGGCGCTGCGCGACACGTTCCCCGACGAGGCGAGCCCGGAACTGTCCGAGCATGGTTGCGAAGGCCCGGAAGACCTCGATGTCGGCGTCGGACAGCGGTTGGGCGCCGGCGACGGAGACGAGCGCCTCCACGCGGCCGCCGACCAGCACGGGAAAGGTGTGCACACCGATGCCCGGCCCCCACTGCTCGGCGAGGAAGTCGGACCACTGGGAGTCGGTGGGCAACACGAGGTGCAGCGTTCTGGGATCGAGGCCGAGCTCATGGTCGAACACGATCTCGTGGCCGATCGCCGGGCGGAGTCGGCCCCGGGGTGCCCACGCGGCCTCCACGACGGCCCGGGGCGGCTCCACCGCCCGGATGGCCATCCCGCTGACGCCGAGCTCCTCACCGAGACGCTCCAGCGCCCGGTCGACCACCTGCTCGGCACTGTCGAGGGAGGCTCCCAGGAACTCGTCGGCCACTGCGGACATCACCTCGTCGAGGTGCAGTCGACGGGTGACGGCTTCTTCGGCCCGCAGACGCACCTGGAGCTGACCCACGAGCGCAGCGGTGGCATCGGCGAGCTCGCGGGCGGTCTCGAGATGGGGCACTTCGGAAGCCGCCCAGATGAACGTCAGGGCCGACGAGGGAAGGCCGGCGCCGCGGATGGGCACGACGACCGTGGTCCACTTCCCCCCAGGGCTGTCGCGCAGGAGCGGGGCGTCGAAGGGCTCCGCGTCCTGCACGCTCACCGCCGTGTCGCTCGTGATGAGGCTTTCGATCAGGGGCATGGCGTTGCGGTTGAGCTTCGTGCCGGGCGGGACCGACAGGGCCGACGAGCTCGACCACGACTCGGTGATCGAGACGGTCTCACGATCGGCCTCGATCCTCGCGATCACGGCCAGGTCGGCCCCCAAGTGAGCGGCCATGCGTTCGAGCGTCTCGCGGATCGCCGCGCCTGCGTTCGTCGCGTCGGCTTCGAGAAAGGTCTTGCCCGTCCACACGAGGGCTCGCTGCGCGTCGAGGAGGTCGAGCGACGCCCGCTCCGCATCGACCCGACCACGGGTCTGGGCGATGAGCGAGGCGACCGTCGACATGGTGTCGAACTCCTCCGGGTTCCAGTCGCCGCTGCCGTATCGGGACACGGCCAGCAGGCTGTCGCCACGCCCGATCGATGCCGGCAGGAGGGCCACCGTTCTCGGCGGGTTGCGCAGTGCGAGCGAGTCGGTCATCTCGGGTCCGACCAGCGCGTCGACGAGGGCGGAGAGCTCGACCACTCGGGGCTCGGAGATGTATTGCCGGAGGTTCACCGCATCGGCACCGGGAAGTCGGCTGATGTCGGGAAGCGGGAGCCGGCGGAACTCGGGTGGCAGGGGATTCTTCGCGATCATCGTCGGGACCTCGATGGTCTCGTCGTCGATCACATCGACGAGGACGATCGATTCGAGGGCCAACAGCTCCTTGACCTCTCGGAGCGCGTCGTCGACGGCCTGGTCGACCGTGTCGGGCGACACGCTCTGGAAGCGGGCGGCCAGGGAGACGGTGAAGTCGTCGAGCAGCAGACGCTGCTGGAG
Organism: Acidimicrobiia bacterium; assembly: GCA_030432715.1. Classification (GTDB taxonomy): domain Bacteria; phylum Actinomycetota; class Acidimicrobiia; order Acidimicrobiales; family Aldehydirespiratoraceae; genus JAJRXC01. Next base: position 13,862 of record JAUIML010000055.1, read on the forward strand.
CCGCTGCTCGACCCGGACGCGGGAATGGAACTGGCGCAGCAGCATCACGGCGCTGTGGATGAGCTCGAGGTCCTGTTCGTCCCAGTCGTCGGTGGCCGAGGCGACCACGAGGACCACGCTCTCGTGGCGCTGCTGCTCGACGAGGGCCACGACGGCGTAGCCGTCCCGCCAGCCCCGGGCCTCGCAGACCTCGGGGCCGAGCACCATCTTCAGCTCGACGATGGCGAGGCCGCCGCCGGCGACCACCGCATCGCGCACGGCAGGATCAGGGGTGGCCTCGAATCCCTCCTCGAGCTCCAGCCACGCGTCAGCCGACCAACGGTGCGCCGCCGTTCCCGACATCGTGTCGGGGTCGATCACCCAGATCCCGACCGACAGCGCATCGAGCACCTCGCCGATACGGGCGATTCCCTTCTCGATCACGAGCGTGGCCGTTTCCGCGGTCGCGTCGACGAACGAAGCGCCGAGTTCCCACAGGACGTCCTGTGCGACCCACGACCGTTTGGAATTGGGCATCAGCCAGCAATCGGCCGGTTCGGCGCCGATCTGAGACCGTCGGACACGCCCGTTCAGCCCCGGGGTACGCCGTGATAGGGGCTCCCGGCCTCGCGCCAGGCGCCGAACAGCTCGAAGAACGCCTCTCCGAAGGGGTCGACATCCTGGAGCGGCATGGCCGCGCGACGAATCGTGAAGTCCATGGGAGCCAACGCCGCGGCCCGGGCGAACCACGCGGCCGCTGCCTCGGCATCGCCGTCCCGGCGGCGATGCACGGCCAGGCGGAAGGCCAGACGAGCCGTGACCTCGTCGTCGCTGAGATCGTCGACCTCGTGCTCGGCATCGTCGGGCACCGTGCCCTGACGAACCCACTCGCGTACCTGATCCATGTGGGCGTCGGGGGTCACCCCGGTGAAGTCGACGAACATGTCGGTGCCGACCTCGGCCGCGTTGGGCCGGGCGATGGAACCGTCGGCGTCGATCCACACGACCGTGGGCACGTTGCTGACGGCGTAGAGCTCGGCGAGGAGATGGTCGCGGTCGACGAGCACGGGGAACGAGATGCCCTGCGCCCACTCACGCACGTCGTCGGGCGATTCATCGAGGAAGACGCCGATGACGGTGAGACCTTCGGCCTCGAGTTCGTCCTGGAGTGTCTGCCACCCGGGCAGCTCGTAGCGACAACCTCACCAACTGGCGAAGGCGATCAGCAGTCGTTTCCGGTCCTTGAACTGTTCCAGCGAGTGGAGGTCGCCGTCGAGATCGGGCAGGACGAAGTTCGGTGCCTGCCGGCCCACGAGGGCGGCCCGGCGGTCGCCCGCCGGTGCGCTGACGGCGACGACACCTGCCTCCTCGTCGACCAGGGTGGACATGCCGAGCAGTCCGGCCACGGCGGTCAGGTCGATCCCGTCGTCGGTGACCACGGCGGCCGGATCGCGAACCGGGACGCACACGTCGCCGCGGCAGAGCCCCTCGGGCTTCATCTCCCACCCCAACGCGGCGGTCACACCGGCGTGGTCGGTCAACACCCGGCCGTCGGAGGGCGCGCCGTCGATCTCGAGAACCGCGCCCGGCTCCGCCGGGTTCTGCGTGAGCACCTTCAACTTCGGCATGTCCGCCCCCTTCGAGAACGAAGATAGCGTGCCCGGCCATGAGCGACTTCGTGAAGCTGGAACGAGACACCGCACCGGGCGTGGCGACCATCCGTCTCGATCGGCCGAAGGTCAACGCGATCGACAGCGCCGTGCTGGCCGGAGTGCAGGCCGTGTGCGAGGAACTGGCCGAAGACCTCGACGTCCGCGCCATCGTGCTCACCGGCGAAGGACGCAACTTCGCCGCCGGCGCCGACATCAAGACCTTTCCCGACCTCGACCGCGAGGCGGCCCTCGAGTTCTCCCGCATGTTCAACCGTGCGGCGCTCGCCCTCGAACGGCTCCCCCAGATCACGATCGCGGCCATCAACGGCTACGCCCTCGGTGGAGGGCTCGAACTGGCCGTGGCGACCGACTTCCGGTTCGCGGCCGACGACGCACGGCTCGGGATGCCGGAGATCCTGCTCGGCATCATCCCCGGCGGAGGCGGCACCCAGCGCCTCAGCCGACTCGCCGGTATCACCTACGCGAAGGACCTCGTCTACTCCGGCCGCCAGATCACTGCCGCCGAAGCCCTCGAGGCCGGAATCGTCTCGGCCGTGTATCCCGCCGACGGCCTCATGGCCGCGGCGATCGAGCAGGCCGCCGTCTACGCGGCCGGACCGGCGTCGTTGCGGATCGCGAAGCGGGTCATGCTCGACGGCTACCACGAGCCACTGGAAGACGCGGTGGAGATCGAAGCCCAGGGGTTCGCCGATGCCTTCACCACCGACGACAAGGTGGTCGGTGTGGCGAGTTTCATGGAACACGGTCCGGGAGCGGCCACCTTCTCGGGGCGCTGAGCCGGGACGCAGACGGCTCAGGCGACCTCGAGGTGGTCGAGTCGGTAGGTGGCCAGGACCAGCGCGACGACGGCGACCACCAGGGGCACCACGACCCCCACGATCTGTGAGAGGTCGCCCAGTGCGAGGTCGACACCGGTGCGATCGGTGAGGATCGAGCTCAGGTAGCCCCTCACCGCCACCTTGGCCGCGGCGCTGCCGAAGCTCGCGACCAGGCCCTCCCAGATCAGGATGTAGCCGAGGCCCCACACGATCGGGTTCTTGACCGTGAGGCCGAGCAACACGAACAGGGCGCTGTAGGCGAGGATCCCGACGACCGTGGCGAGGGCCGACGCCACCACCAGATCGGATCCGGCGTCGAGCAACACGGCGGTCAGGGTCATCGGTATCAGGGTGAGCGGGAGGCTCACGGTGATCGCGGCGAGCCACGCGCCCACGGCGATGCCGGCCCGCGGCATGGGTCGGAGCCACAGGTAGACGAGCGTGCCGTCCTCCCTGGTGTCGCCGAGCGAGGCGCCGGCGAACACCAACGCGACGATCGGCACCAGCAGTGTGAAACCGATGAGCGACACGACGAACACCCCGGCTTCCAACTCCTCCAGCGCGATCTCGGCCGCGGTCATCGGCGGGAACTGCTCGGCCGGTTCGGCCCGACCGACGAGCAAACCCAACAACACGACGACGGCGCCGATGACGACGAGAGCGATCACCCGGCCGCGGGTCAACAGCTGACGAAGGAGCACCCGATAGACGACCCGTACCGAGTCGAGAAGGCTCACGGTCGCACTCATCGGCGCTCCACCAGATAGCGGAACACGCTCTCGAGATCGTCGTCGAGCGGACGGACACCCCGCAGGCGGACATCGAGTTCGCGGGCCACCGGCGCGATCTGGCGGCCGAAGGTGTCGACGTCGCGCGTGTCGAGTTCGATCCCG
>JAUIML010000298.1 GCA_030432715.1 Acidimicrobiia bacterium
GCCTCATCCGACGTGAGCGTGACGCGGGGGACCGAAGGAGGGTCCTCATCCACCTGGAGACGACGGGCCAGAAGATCGCCCGTTCGATCCGACAGCCACTGAACGAGGCGTTGGCCAGGAAACTCGATGCAGTTCCCGAGGCCGAGCGGTCGCGTCTGCTCGAAGCCACCGAACGGCTTGTGGTCCTCCTCGGCGCGGAGGACCTCGGCTCGAATCCGCTCGATGCAGCGGCGGCGAATCCACGACCCTGACCAGGAGCATCCCATCAGTACGACGATCACACATTCGCCCGACGCACCCGACCTCGACCGCCCGGAGGTGTCCCTCCGCTCCCCCGAACTCCGCGAGCTGGGCCGACGCCTGGCCGAAGAAGCGGCGGAGCGCGTGACCCTCGACGGCCCCCTTCCGATCCGTCGTCGCGAGATCGTTCGACGCTCGATCCGCCGGGTCGGCAGGCAGCTGCACTGGCCCCTCCTCGCCACGTACGAGAACGACGCGGTCGACACGGCCGCCGCCGAGCTCCGCAAGGTCGTGAAGAGCGGCGCCCGCTCGCTCGAGCGCAGCGCCGACAACGAGATCGAGCACAAGCTCGGTGAAACCGACCGGATCGAAGAGGTCCTCGAAGCACTCCGCGAGCTCGCCGAGGCCGAGGACCCCGAGATCTTCCCTCAGGAGTTCAGCTACGAACGGACGTCGCGCCGGTCGGGCGGACTCCAGACGGTGACCGACGTCCTCGAGATCGAGGATGCCGAAGCGGCCAAGCGGGCCGCGAAGAAGGTTGCCCGCTCCCTACCCCGCGCGGGCCGTCTCCAGCGAGACATGATCGCGCACATGGAGCACCAGAGAGATGCCTTCACACGTGTGCGCCTGGAGACGCGGGAGACGGTGCGTCAGTGGCGTGGGATCCTGGGCGAGGTTCTGCTCGTACTAAGAGAGAGCCACTAAAGAAATTGCGCAGCCCGAGCGGGAATCGCTTATTTCGGGATGCTCCACCCTTCCGTCCCCGGACACATCCGATGCTGCATCGTATCACGCGGGTCGCTCTGCCTCTCGCCGCAGGTGTGGTCGTGACGTCCGGACTCTCCGGGCAGGCCCCGCTCGAGAACATCCGCAACTACACGTGGGTGTCGGACCAGCTGGCCTCCGCCGGGCAGATCGGGTACGACCAGATCCCCCTTCTCGACGACGCCGGCTACGACGTCGTGGTGAACCTGGCGATCGCCGATGAGGAGAGGAACGGACGCGAGGGCTTCCTGGTCACCCAGGAGGGTCTCACGTACGTGCACATCCCGGTCGAGTGGCAGGCGCCGACCCTGGATCACGTCGAGCAGTTCTTGAACGTGATGCGGGCCAACGAGGGTCGGAAGGTGTTCGTGCACTGCTTTGCGAACATGCGTGCCACCGCCTTCGTCTATCTCTACCGGACCCTGGTGCTCGGGGAGCCCGAGGCCGACGCCCGAGCTACGATGCTCGAGGTGTGGAACCCGGACGAGAATGACGCGTGGCGTGAGTTGATCGAACAGGCGAAGGCCGCGTACGCGGAGAACTGACCCAGAGGGCTGGGCGAGGAGGAGGGCTCGGGCCTCGACGGGTCAGGCCACGGGCTTCACTCCTACCGACCCGTCACCCCGTAGTGGATCGTCGCCACGAAGCTCTCTTCCGCCTCGAGGTTCTGTCCCCACGCCTGCGCGTGATCCCGGATCGGGCGTCGAGCCTGGATCTCCTCTAGCGAGAAGCCCTCGTCGACGAGCTCGGCTACGGCGTCGCGCATCGAACGCAGGCGATCCCTGTAGTCGCGCAGGGTCTCCCGCGTCGTCACCGAACCGTGCCCGGGAATCACCCGGGTCTCCGCGTCCATGACGGCGAGCGCCCGGCCCGCAGCGTCGATCACACCGTCGATCGACCCGCCTGTGGCGGTGTCGATGAACGGGAAGCGACCGTTGAAGAAGGTGTCTCCCATGTGCACCACGTTGGCCCGGACGAAGTGCACGATGGCATCCCCGTCGGTGTGCGCGTGCGACACGTGGAACGCGCGGAGTTCGTCTCCGTTGATGTGGAAGCTCACATCGCTCGAGAAGGTCACGACGGGCAGCGCCCCGTCCGGTGACGCCGGCGTCGTGGAGACCGGGCGCCCGATCCGTTCCAGTACCTGATCGGCACTCATCCGCTCGCGCACGTTGTCGTGAGCCACGATGAGGGCCCCGGCCTCACCGAGGTTCTCGTTCCCACCCGTGTGATCCCCGTGCCAGTGGGTGTTGAACACGAAACGCACCGGCTCGGAGGTGATCTCGGACAACGCGGCGAGGATCCGGTCGGTGAGCGGCGCGAACTGGTCGTCGACGAGGAAGACCCCGTCCGGGCCCGCGGAGACACCGATGTTTCCGCCCTGACCGAAGAGCACGTACACACCGTCGGCCAACTGTTCGGCCCGGATCTGCACCCCGTCCATGGTCTGGCCGGCCGCCGGAAGCGCCGTCATCAGGGTCGCCACTGCACCGAGTGCGCCTACGGTCATCGAGCGTTTCACGGGGCCTTCCTCTTTCGGGGCTGGTCGGAGTCCGATGGCCGGCCGAAGGGCCGGGAACGTCCCACAGCCTACACCGCCGCATGGATCGGCCGAAAGTGACGTCCCGATCATTCCGAACCGCCCCGACATAAATAGCTGGCGACTTGAAACATCTGTTTACACCGTTGTAGTAGGCCCATCTGCCTCGGGGGAGCGGATATCGTGAACAGTCGTCGTCTCGTCATCGCCACAGCACTCGTCGCCACGGCGGGGTGTTCCGTGCCTCGCTTCGAAGGACCGGAGATCCAGTCGCCGCCGGCTGGCTTCTTCCAGCAGCCGGGCACGTCCCAGGCCCATCGGATGTTCCCGAACCGGGAGATCGCCTTCCATACGGCGTGGGTGCACACCGACCTCGGTGGCGTGAGCACGATCTTCATCGATGGATATCCGGGGACGTCCACGCAGGACGACGTCCTGGCCGCCGTCGAGACGATGCGCGGGAACGCAAGCGATCCCGATACCCGCTTCGGCAGCCTCGAGGCGCTGACGATCGACGGGCGAGACGCTTGGGGTTGGGAGGAGCGTGTCGAG
>JAUIML010000056.1 GCA_030432715.1 Acidimicrobiia bacterium
GGATCGGAGCCGCGGTCGTCACGAGACCGACGACCATGACCCAGTACCCGATGCGATTGATCCGCGGGTTGGCCAGCGGTCGTCCGAGCCCTTTGATCGTCGTGAGGTTGGTGAACCCGACGATGAAGAAGGTCGTCCAGACGAGCGCGTTGAGCACGCCGTGGATCGTGAGGCCCTGGTAGTAGCTCTTGATGATCGGATCGAGGTAGCCGTAGAGGTCGAAACCCGAGTACTGGAACGACTGCAACGGTCCGAAGAGCGACCCGACGAACAGGGCCGCGATGGCGACCCAGATGTGCATGCCGACGAAGCGCTTCTCCTCCTCCGTGAGCTCGCGCCCGCCGTCCCAGTTGCGTTCGATCTTCGGAGTGGGTTCGGTGGCGGTCATCCCGCGGCCTCCTCGCTCGTCGCTGCGTCATCGGTTGCCGTGAGGGCCTCGTACTCCTGGGCCGAGACGACATTGACCACGCCGAACATCGCCTCGTGGCCACGGCCGCAGTACTCGTGACAGATGTAGGGGAACTCACCGAGCTCGTCGAAGGTGTAGGACAGCGTCGAGACCTGCCCCGGAATCACCATCATGTTGAGGTTGGTCTCGTCGACCCGGAAGCCGTGCTGCAGGTCCGGGCTGGTGAGGTTGATGGTCACCTCGGCACCCACAGGAAGCGTGATCTCGCGGGGGACGAAGGCCCAAGCCTGGGCGACGACATACGCCTCGAAGACCCCCGGAGCGACCTCGCGCACGCCGGGTTCGGACCATGGCGGGCTGTCGAGCACCGTCCTGGGATCGACTTCCTGCTCGGCGCCGGGCACCTCGAACCCCATCGCCAGGCCGCCGATCGTGATGGTCGCGGCGAAGACGACCAGCAGGAGGATCGACAGGCGCATCCAGTTGCGCTCGTAGGGGTCGATCCCCATGGTCTTCTTCTCGGTGGCCGCCTTCTCCGGGAGCTCCACGTCGTCACTCACCCGGTCGCCCCCCGGCTCAGCAGGATCAGATAGACGGTCACCCACAGGAGGATGAGCATCGCCACGAAGCAGCCGAGCAGGAAGATCGTCCCCGTCGGCTTGAAGTGCTCCTCGGCATCGGCGCCCGCGCCGATCGAGGCCTCTGGTTCAGTCGCGCTCACGCGCTCCCCTCCCGTTTCGTCGATCGCCTGAATGCTGCGATCCGAACCCCGTTCGCGACAGGGACCAAAGGCCCTATTGCTCCCCTGCGACGGCACCGGATGATCGCCGGGAACCCCAACGACCCGGACTCGTTCGACCCATGCCCTTCCCCACATCCTCTGCGGCGAAGCCCGTGCCGCTCCCCATCGTGTTCGTGCTGGCCGCGAGCATCGTCATGGCCGGCGTCGGCCTCGGCGCCAGCCCGTGGGCCGGGGCCACCGAGGCACCCGCAGACGCAGACCCGGAGGTCGACGCGGAAGCCGAGGCCGAGACCGACCTGCTCATCCGGGGCGCGGCCGTCTACAGCGAGTCCTGCTCCGGCTGCCATCAGCCGGGAGGCGTGGGGCTCCCACCCCAGTTCCCTCCCCTCCTCGACAACCCGAACGTCGCCGACGAGGCCTACGTCCGCGATGTCCTGGCCAACGGCCGCCAAGGCGAGCTGGTGGTCAACGGGGTCACCTACGACGGCCGGATGCCGGCGTTCTCCACGCTCCCGGACGACGACGCCGACGCGGTGATCGCCTACATCCAGGGGGGCTTCGTCGCCCCGGTGGCACCGGCGGCCACGACCCCAGGCGGGCCGGGCAGCGGATCCGATCTTCCCGTGGGCGCCGACTTCGCGATGCAGGTGGCGTTCCTCATCGCCGGGGCCGTCGGTCTCTTCGTGCTCTATCCCCGGATCGTCTCGAGCCACGACGGGCTCGACATGCCGTGGCTCGACGCATCGCTCAAGACGGCGTGCATCGTGGTCGGGTTCATCGCCTTCACGGTCTTCGTGCCCGACTGGGCGCTCCAGACCGACACGGTCAACAAGCTCGACCGCCCCGTCCAGGAGTTCGTGGGCACCTCGTTGTGGCTCGGCGGACTCCTCGTCGTACTGGGTGCGGTCTGGTACGCCCACCGGGAAAAGCGCATCTGATGACCGGCTCCCTCGAGTACTACGACGAGAACATCCCGTGCCTCGCGGCCTGCCCGGTCCACACCAACGCGGGGATGTACGTCGCCGCCATCGCCGACGGCCTCGACGAGCTCGCCTACCTCACGGCCCGGCTGCCGAATCCCTTCGCGTCGGTCTGTGGGCGCGTCTGCGCCGCCCCGTGCGAGGACGCCTGCCGCCGTGGCGCCATCGACCGGCCGATCGCGATCCGCGCCCTGAAGCGGTTCGTCACCGAGCAGTACGGCCCGGAGAACGACGGCAGCCGCGATGCCCACACGTGGGACCGTGTCGCTGCGGCACCCGAGGCCGATCGCACGACCAGGGTGGCCATCGTGGGCGGGGGGCCGGCGGGGCTCGCCGCCGCCCACGATCTGCGCCGCCACGGCCATCAGGTCACCATCTACGAGGCCACCGACAAGCTCGGCGGCGCCATGTGGTTGGGCATCCCCGAGTACCGACTCGACCGCACGGTCCTCCAGCGCGACATCGACGCGATCCTCGAGTTGGGCATCGAGGTCCACTACGAGACCCGGCTGGGCGACGACGTCACGCTGGCGCAACTGCGCAACGACTACGACGCTGTCTTCGTCGGAATCGGGGCCACCCTCGGACGGGGGCTCGACATGGAGGGCAGCGATGCCGACGGCGTGCTCAAGGCGATCGAGTTCCTCGTCAACATGAACCGCGGCTTCCACGTCGACGTCGGAGAACGGGTGTTGGTGATCGGCGGCGGTGACGTGGCGATGGACGCGGCCCGCACGGCTCTGCGGGCCGACGACTACGACGAGGCGGCCGGGCGGGCTCCCGTGGCCGATGCCATAGACGCCGCCCGCACCGCCATGCGGGCCGGGGCTCGCCACATCACGGTGATGTCGCTCGAACAGCGTGAGGAGATGCCCGCCCACGAGTTCGAGGTCGAGGAGGCCGAGACCGAGGGCGTGGACTTCGTCTGTGGTCGGGGCCCGGCCCGGATCGTCGTCGACCACGGCCACGTCACCGGGGTCGAGACGAAGCGGGTCGTCCGGCTGAAGGACGACGAGGGTCGGTTCGCGCCCCAGTTCGACGAAGCCGACATCCAGCTCATCGAGGCCGACACGGTGATCCTCGCCGTCGGCCAGGCGATCGACCTCGAGGTGCTCGGCCCCGAGGGCCCCGAGACCTCCCCACGCCGCACGATCGGAGTCGACGACCAGACCGGCGCCACCTCACTCGCCGACGTGTGGGCCGGCGGCGACGCGGCCAAGGGTCCCCGCAGCCTGATCGACGCGATCGCCGACGGGCGACGCTCGGCCGCCGACATCCACCGGGCCCTCGCCGGCGAGGAGGCCGCCCGGGAGGAGCCCGGCCAGATGGTCACCCTGCGCCAGTTCCACCGGCTCGACGACATCTACGACAGCTACGACCGCATCGATCCGCCCACGCTCGAGACCGGACGCCGGGTCGGACTGAGCGAGGTCGAGATCGGCTTCGACGCGTTGAGCGCCCGGGCCGAGGCGAGCCGATGCCTGCGCTGCTTCGCCAACATCCAGCTCGACGTGGAGAAGTGCGTGCTCTGTGCGCTCTGCGCCGACGTCTGCCCCGTCGACGTCATCTCGCTCGTGCCGGCCGACGAGGTCGACGAACGGGCCCCCGCCGAGGCGACGGCCCTGGTACTCGACGAATCGCGGTGTATCCGCTGCGCCCTCTGCATCGAACGCTGCCCACCCGACGCCCTCTCGATGGGGGTTTGGACCGGAACCGGAGTCCCTGCATGTCTGTGACCGAGAAACCGCCCGCCGAGACGGAATCGCCGCCGCTGCTGCCCGGCCGCGACCGTTTCGACCAGGTCAGGGAGACCCGGGTCGGCCGGTCGATCTGGCGCGGCCCGCGGCGGCGCACCCACCGCGACACGGCCGCAGCCCACTGGGCCAGCTTCCTGCTCCACCTCTACCCGGTGAAGATGAAACGCGAGCAGATCGCGTTCCGCTACTCGTACTACCTCGGCGTGATCAGCACGGTGCTGCTCGGCTCCCTCGTGGTGTCGGGTCTCTACCTGATGTTCTTCTACGTCCCGTCGCCCAACCAGGCCTACGGCAACATCCAGACGCTGCAGACCGAGGTGGCGTTCGGCCAGTACATCCGCAACGTCCACCGCTGGTCGGCCCACATGATGGTGCTCGCCGTGGCCGCCCACATGTGCAAGATGTTCTACCGGGGGGCCTACAAGCCGCCCCGGGAGGGCAACTGGGTGATCGGCGTCGTGCTGCTCGCCCTCACCTTCCTCATGTCGTTCACCGGCTACCTCCTGCCCTGGGACCAGCTCGCCTACTGGGCCATCACGGTGGGCAGCGAGATGGCGGCCTACGTGCCGTTCATCGGCGAGGACATCCGCGAGATCCTGCTCGGCGGCCCGGTCGTCGGCGCATCCACGTTGCTGCGCTTCTACGTGCTCCACGTCGCCGTGCTGCCCGTGATCATGGTCAGCGTCTTGATGCTGCACCTGTGGCGCTGGCGCAAGGACAACATGCTCGAGATCCCCACGGAGGAGCCCAGTGTCTGAGCCGACAGTGTCTGAGCCAACCGTGTCTGAGCCGACCGTGTCCGAGCCCGACACGACGCCCGATGGGCGGCGCGTGCTCGGGGTGGTCCCCGGCACCCCCATCGGCGAACGCAAGGAGCCCGCCGAAGACGACCTCGTCATGGTGTGGCCGCATCTCCTGGTGCGCCATGCGGTGGCGGCGCTCGCGGTGCTCTTCTTCGTGCTGGTCATCGCCGTGCTGTTCGATGCGCCCCTGCGCGACATCGCGAACCCGACGGTGACGCCGAATCCGGAGAAGGCGCCCTGGTACTTCGCGGGCCTGCAGGAGCTGCTGGCCCACTTCCATCCCCTCGTCGCCGGTGTGCTGATCCCGGGGGCGATCGTGATGGCGCTGGTGGCCCTCCCCTTCATCGACCGCAGCCCGTGGCTTCTCCTGCGCCATCGCAAGGTCGCCACGATCACCTTCACCACCTTCCTGGTGCTGTGGATCATCCTCACGCTGATCGGGTTCATGTTCAGGGGGCCGAACTGGTCCTGGGTGTGGCCCTGGGACGAATGGCATGGAGAGCTATGACCGAATCCGTCGACCGCCGCCAGTTCCTCACCCGCCTGTGGCTGGGATGCGCCGGACTCTTCGTCGGGGCCGGCCTCTGGACGTCGTGGGACCTGATCAAGCCGCTCACCGCCACCGGCTTCGGGGGCAAGGTGCGCGCCGTGTCGCCCGACGCCGTGCCCGAGTCCGGGGTGTTGGAGATCCGTGCCGCCCGGGCCTATCTGACCCGTGACGCCGACGGCGAGATCATCGCCCTCTCGGAGAAGTGCACCCACCTCGGGTGCCGCGTGCCGTTCTGCCAGTCGTCGGGCCAGTTCGAGTGCCCCTGCCACGGCAGCAACTTCAACCGCGTCGGCGAGTACCGGGCGGGGCCGGCGCCGCGGGGCCTCGACCGCTACCCGGTCGAGGAGGAGAACGGGCTGCTCGTGATCGACACCGGCTCCACGATCGAGGGTCCGGCCCCCGGCGGCGAGAGCATCGACGAACCGGCCACCGGCGGGGCCTGCGCGGAAGGAACCCACGGATGAGCTACCGGTCCGCCGACGAGGAGCTCGAGCGATCGACCAACCGGGTGATGACCATCGGGGTCGGGCTGATGATCGCGATGGTCGCGATCTTCCCGCTGTATCGCTGGTTCGAGCCGAGCAACCGCGACGAGGCCCGCGCCGCCAACCTCGAATCGCTCGCCCACCAGGGCGAGGAGCTCTTCGCCCTCTCGTGCACGTCGTGCCACGGCACCGGCGGCGAGGGCGGCATCGGCCCGGCGTTGAACTCCAAGCAGTTCCTGCAGTCCGCGACCGACGAACAGATCGAGCTGCTGATCGCGGTCGGTGTGCCCGGTTCGGCCATGAGCGCCTACTCCCTCGACTTCGCGGGCCCGCTCACATCGGAGCAGATCCGGGCCATCACGGTCTTCCTGCGTTCGTGGGAGGACGATGCCCCCGACGTCCCCGACTGGCGCAATCCGCTGGGTGAGTGACCGCGCCGATCAGCGCTCCCGACTGCGGTCCCGCCCGAGCGTCGCCAGGAGATGCTCATGGAGTTCGAACCAGACGGTGTGCACCGAATCGACACGCGGGCTGGCGACCCAGACCGGGTCGGTCTCGGCCCGCCGGAGCGCCCGGTCGAAGCGGGCCCGGTAGCCGGAGAAACGGGGAAGCTGATCGGCCAGGGCGCCGAGCACGGGAGCGAGTCGATGCACGAGCACCGCGAGCTCGGTCGTCTCCGCCTCGGCGCTGAGGGCGGCCAGGAACGCCCGGTTGAGGGGGAGGAACGCTTCGTAGGCCGTCACGAGATCGGCCCGTCCGACCCGATCGGCTTCGGCCGCGAGGTGGGCCGCGAGCTCGGCCACCCCGGCATCGGTGAGCGAGCGACGTTGCTCCTCGCCACGCGACCGGATCTGCTCGAGCCGTTCGGCTTCCTCCAACAGCGACGGGAACACCACGCCATCGCCCCCGAGCCCGACGAACGTCTCCTCGAGCGCCTCGGCCGCCCCCCGACCGCGGAGCCGGGCGGACAGCAGCAGCAGGATCTGTGGGTCGGTCATTCCCCAGCCGGTTCGCGTAGGCGCGACCGAAGGATCAGGCCGTAGACCACCACGGTGCCGAACGAGAAGAAGAACCACTGGAACGCGTAGGACAGGTGGGGGCCTTCGTCGAGGCTCGGGCGGGGAACGGGGATGGGCAGATCACCGAGCGGTGGGGCCTGGACGGCCAACTGCACCCACGAGTCCTCCACGTCGATCCCGAGCAGCTCCTCGACCACGGGAAGGTCGATGCGACTCACTTCGGGAAGCGTCGAGGTGGCCCCTCTGCCGATCCGGCCCCCGTCGACCGACGCCTGCACGCGGCCGAGCAACTCGATGCGCCCCGAGGGGGTGTCGATCACTCGGGTGTCGGTTCCGGCGGCCCACGTTCGAGGCACCCAGCCGCGACCGACGACGACGATCCGACCGTCGTCCAGCCGTATCGGCGTGGCGAGCCAGAGGCCCGCCTGACTCTCGAACGTGCGATTCGCGACGAAGAAGGAGAACTCGTCGAGATACTCGCCCCCCACGATCACCGAGGCGTGCTCGGGTGGCTCGGTCCCGAGCAGTTCCTCGATGGGCACCGGATCGGCCTCCATCGCCGCCCGCACCTCGACGTTGCGGGCCTTGCGCTCGTCGAGCCGATCCAGCTGCCAGAAACCGAGCGCGACCATGAGCACGACCATGGCCAGCACGAAGGCGTGCGACAGCAGCCACTTCGGAGTCGAGAATCGGCGCACGGACGCGCTCAGATGCCGAGGTAGGTGTCGAGGCCGATCGTGACCCCCGGGAAGTCGGCGATGCGCTTGCAGGCGAGCAGGACTCCGGGCATGAACGAGGTGCGGTCGACCGTCTCGTGACGGATCGCGAGCGTCTGACCGGTCGTCCCGAGCAGCACTTCCTGGTTCGCCACGACGCCGCGCATGCGCACGGCGTGGACGCGGATGCCCGCTGGACCCTCGCCGCCGCGGGCGCCGGCGAGGACCTCGTGGGTGGTGGGATCGGGCGCCCAGTCAGCCGACGCCGCCGCCATCCGCTCGGCGGTGTGGGTGGCGGTACCGGACGGCGCGTCGATCTTGGTGTCGTGGTGGAACTCGATGATCTCCGCGGTGTCGAAGAAGGGCGCGGCGATCTCCGCGAAGCGGGTCATCAGTACCGCCCCGATCGCGAAGTTGGGGGCCAGGAGACAGTTGCTCGTCGTGAACGCCTGACGAAACGCCTCGTGGTCCGACTCGTCGAATCCCGAGGTGCCGACGACGGCATGGATCCCGTTCTCGGCCAGGAACGCGACGGTTCGACGGGCCGAATCGACCACGGTGAAGTCGACGACGACCTCGCAGGCTCGTTCGATGAGCACCGCGAGGTCGTCGTCGACGTCGACCGAGGCGACCAGTTCGAGGTCGTCGTCGGCGTCGATCGCTCGACAGGCCTCCTGTCCCATTCGGCCCGCAGCTCCAACCACTCCGACGCGTGTCATGCACGCAGACTACGGGTCGGACACAGGCTTTCGACAGCGATGGGCCCGGCCTCAGGCGAGATCGAACCGGTCGAGGTTCATCACCTTGACCCACGCCGCCACGAAGTCGGCCACGAACTTCTCGCGGGCGTCCTCGGCCGCGTAGACCTCGGCGATGGCCCGGAGCTGGGAGTTCGAGCCGAACACCAGATCCGCCCGGGTTCCGGTCCACTTCACGTCACCCGTGGAGCGGTCGCGGCCCTCGAACACCTGCTCGGTGTCGTCGACCGCATGCCACTCCACCCCGATGTCGATCACGTTCACGAAGAAGTCGTTCGTGAGCGTGCCCGAGCGGGACGTGAAGACACCGTGATCGGATCCGTCGGTGTTGGCCCCCAGCACCCGGAGCCCGCCGACCAGGACGGTCATCTCCGGCGCGCTCAGCGTCAGCAGCTGGGCCCGGTCCACCAGGAGATGCTCGGCGGCGGTGTCGTGGCCCTTGCCGAGATAGTTGCGGAAGCCGTCGGCTTTCGGCTCGAGCGGGGCGAACGACTCGGCGTCGGTCTGCTCGGCCGTGGCGTCGGTGCGGCCGGGGGTGAACGGCACGGTCACCTCGTGACCGGCGGCCCGGGCTGCGGCCTCGATGGCTGCGGCACCGCCGAGGACGATCAGATCGGCAAGCGACACCGTGCCCTCGAAGTCGGCCTGGATCGTTTCGAGCGTGCCGAGCACCCGACGGAGTTCAGCCGGGTTGTTGACCTCCCAGTCGTTCTGCGGAGCCAACCGGACGCGGGCGCCGTTGGCGCCGCCCCGCTTGTCGCTGTCGCGATAGGTCGATGCCGACGCCCACGCCGTCGAGACGAGGTCGGCGACGCTGAGGCCGGAGTCGAGGATCTTCGCCTTCAGTTCGGCGATCTCGGCGTCGCCGATCAGCTCGTGGTCGACCGCGGGGACCGGGTCCTGCCAGATCAGTTCCTCCTGGGGCACCTCGGGTCCGAGGTAGCGAGACACGGGCCCCATGTCGCGGTGGCACAGCTTGAACCAGGCCCGGGCGAACGCGTCGGCGAACTCCTGGGGGTTCTCGTGGAATCGGCGGGCGATCGGCTCGTAGATCGGGTCGACCCGCAGGGCCATGTCGGCCGTGGTCATCATCGGCGCGTGGGTGACCGACGGGTCATGTGCGTCGGGCACGGTGGTGCGGGCCGCCGGATCCGTGGGCGTCCACTGATGGGCGCCGGCCGGGCTCTTGGTCAGCTCCCACTCGTAGCCGAACAGTGTGTCGAAATAGCTGTTGTCCCAGGTGATCGGGGTGGGCGTCCACGCGCCCTCGATACCGCTGGTCGTCGTGTGCACGCCCTTGCCGGTGCCGAAGTCGTTCTTCCAGCCGTGTCCCATCTGCTCGATCGGCGCCCCTTCGGGCTCCGGTCCGACGAGGTCGGGGTCACCGGCACCGTGGGCCTTGCCGAACGTGTGGCCGCCGGCGACCAGGGCGACGGTCTCCTCGTCGTCCATCGCCATCCGGGCGAACGTCTCGCGGATGTCCCGAGCCGAGGCCAGGGGGTCGGGTTCGCCGTTCGGTCCCTCGGGGTTCACGTAGATCAATCCCATCTGGACCGCGCCCAGCGGGTTCTCCAGCTCACGGTCGCCGTGATAGCGCTCGTCGCCCAGCCACGTGGTCTCCGGACCCCAGTAGATGTCCTCCTCGGGGGCCCAGACGTCGGCCCGACCACCGCCGAAGCCGAAGGTCTCGAGGCCCATGGTCTCGAGCGCCACGTTGCCGGCGAGGATCATCAGGTCGGCCCACGAGATCTTGCGGCCGTACTTCTGCTTGACGGGCAGCAGAAGCGTCCGGGCCTTGTCGAGATTGCCGTTGTCGGGCCAGCTGTTGAGCGGCGCGAACCGCTGTGTGCCGTTGCCGGCGCCACCCCGTCCGTCCTCGATGCGATAGGTACCGGCGCTGTGCCAGGCCATGCGGATGAAGAGCGGTCCGTAGTGGCCGTAGTCGGCCGGCCACCAGTCCTGGGAATCGGTCATCAGGGCGGCGAGATCGGCCTTCACCGCGGCGAGGTCGAGCGAGGCGAACTCCTCGGCGTAGTCGAAGTCGTCGCCCATCGGGTCCGACGCCGGTGCGTGCTGATGAAGGATGCGCAGGTTGAGTTGGTTCGGCCACCACTGCTGGTTAGCCGTCGTCCCCCTCGCATTGTGGGGGGCACCGCTTCCATGCATGACGGGGCACCCGTTCTGGCCTTCGTTGATCTCGGGGGCTACCTGTTCGCTCATTGCTGCTCCTTGTGGGGGATCTTCTCGGATGATGGGGCGGGGCGGCGGTCGCGACAGCCCGGGCAGTGGCCCCAGTAGATGACCTCGGCCTCGTCGATGGTGAAGCCATGGTCCTCAGCCGCAGTGAGGCACGGCACGTCGCCGACCGCGCAGTCGACGTCGAACGTGTCGCCGCACTCACGACAGATCAGGTGATGGTGGTTGTCGCCGACCCGGTCCTCGAAGCGCGCGGCGCGCCCGGACGGTTGGATACGTCGCACGAGACCCTTCGCCGCGAACACGCCCAGCGTGTCGTAGACCGCTTGCCTCGAGATCGAACCGATCACGGCCTTGACGTCCTCGTGGAGTTCGTCGGCCGTGGCGTGGGGCCGCTCGGCCACCGCGCGCAGGATCGCGATCCGCTGGGCGGTCACCTGCACTCCGGCATCACGCAACTGTTGTGTGGTGTCGATCATCGTCGACGATCACAGCAGGTATTCTGGACTTTGTCAAGAATACGATGCTGTACAGGTCACGGCCGGGGTTCGACCACCGACCGGACCTGGGTGCCGCTGAGCACCTTCGAGAGCACGCGCTGGACGTCGGCGACGGTCACCGCCCTGACCCTCTCGAGATACTCGGGCACCTCGATCACGCGATCGCGCACGAGCAGGTTGGTCGCCAGTTGCGCCATCCGACTCCCCGCGTCCTCGAGAGCGAGCACGGTGCCGCCCTCGAAGCCCCCGCGCGCGACCTCCATCTCCCGCTCACCGGGGCCGTTCTCGACGAGATCGGCGAGCTCGAACTCGACGACGTCGCAGAGCTCGCCCACCCGATCGGACGACGTGCCGGCGTAGATCGAGAACGTGCCGGCGTCGACATAGCTGCCCATCGACGAGTACACCGAGTACGACATGCCCCGCTTCTCGCGGATCTCCTGGAACAGACGACTCGACCACCCGCCACCGATGAGCTGATTGGCCACGGCCAGGGCGAATCGGTCGTCGTCGAACTGGTCGAGCCCGCGCCAGCCCAGCGCCACGTGGGCCTGCTCGATGTTGCGGACCATGGCCACCTCGGGTTCGACCGGGGCGACCGGCGGGATCCGCGTGGGAACCTCGCCGGCTTCGAGGGACGCCAGCCCGGTGTCGACCCGAGCACAGATGTCGTCGTGATCGACGTTGCCGACCACGGCGACCACCAGATTGGCGCGCCGGTACCAGCGGTCGTGGAACGCCCGGATGTCGTCGGCTCGCATCCCGCCGACGGACTCGGCCGAACCGAGCACCTCCCACCCCAGCGAGTGATCGGGAAACAGGCCGAGCGCCAGGTTCTGGTGCACGACGTCGTCGGGGGTGTCGGCACTCCAGGCGAGTTCTTCGAGGATCACGCGGCGTTCGGCGTCGACCTCGGCGTCGCTGAACCCGGGATCGGAGAGCACGTCGAGCAACGTGTCGAGCCCGAAGTCGAGATCCTTGGCGGGCACCCGGGCGTGGAAGGCCGTGTACTCCTTGGAGGTGAACGCGTTGAGATCGCCGCCGACGGCGTCGATGCCCTCCGCGATCTCTCGCGCCCCTCTGGTGGAACTGCCCTTGAAGAGCAGGTGTTCGAGAAAGTGCGAGGCGCCGGCGATCGCCGGCGCCTCGTCACGGTTTCCGACCCCCACCCAGGCGCCGACCGCAACGGATCGAGCCGTCGGATCGTGCTGGGTGACCACACGAAGCCCGCCGGACAGGCGGGCGACGCGGGTGGTGTAGGGGGTCAAGGTGTGCTGATCGCCTCAGGGGCGCTCAGCGGCGCCCACGGCCGCGGCCACGGCCGCCACCGCCGGAACGGCGGGGAGCCTCGGGGCCGAGGTCGCCGTACTCACCGGCGAGCTCCTCGTCGAAGGCGGCCTCGAACGAGACGACCTCGGTGTCGGCATCCGACGCCGGGCTGTCGTCGTCGCTGTCGCCGTCGCGATCGCGGCCGCGGTCGCGACCGCCGCGGTCGCCGCGGTCGCGGTCACCACGAGGCTCGCGGGGCTCACGGCCCGACTTCTTGTCGGAGTCGGGGGCACCCTCGGGCTTGAGGCTGATCTTGCCGTTGGGGTCGACGTCCTCGACGGTGACCGCAACTTCCTGGCCGAGCTCGAGCACGTCCTCGACACGATCGATGCGTTTGCCGCCACCGATCTTCGAGATGTGGAGCAGACCGTCGCGGCCGGGGAGGATGTTGACGAACGCACCGAACTTGGTGATGTTCACGACACGACCCTGGTAGGTCGCACCGACCTCGGCGGTGGGCGGATCGAGGATCAGCTGGATCTGACGCTCGGCCTCGTTCACGACGCCCTTGTCGGGCGAGGCGATCGACACGACGCCGACCATGCCGTCGTCGTCGACGGAGATGACGGCGCCGGTCTCGGCCTGGATCGAGTTGATGACCTTGCCCTTCGGGCCGATGACCTCACCGATCTTCTCGATCGGGATCTCGAACGAGACGATCTTCGGCGCGGTGTCACGGACCTCTTCGCGGGGCTCGGCGATGGCTTCGAGCATCACGTCGAGGATGTCGAGGCGGGCTTCCTTGGCCTGCGCCAGCGCACTGGAGAGCACGTTGGCGGGGATTCCGGAGATCTTCGTGTCGAGCTGAAGCGCCGTCACGAAGTCGGTCGTGCCGGCGACCTTGAAGTCCATGTCACCGAACGCATCCTCCGCACCGAGGATGTCGGTGAGGGTGACGTATTCGCCTTCGGCGTGGACGAGGCCCATCGCGATACCGGCGACGGGGGCCTTGATCGGCACACCGGCGTCCATGAGCGACAACGTGGAACCGCAGACCGAACCCATCGACGACGAACCGTTGGAGGCCATGACCTCGGACACGGTGCGGATGGTGTAGGGCCACTCCTCGAAGGACGGGATCACGGGGAACACGGCCCGCTCGGCGAGGGCACCGTGACCGATCTCGCGGCGCTTGGGACCGCGCATGAAGCCGGTCTCACCCGTCGAGAAGGGCGGGAAGTTGTAGTGGTGGAAGTAGCGCTTCTTGTCGATCGGCGACAGGTCGTCGATCATCATGTCGCTGCGGCCGAGGCCCAGGGTCGTGAAGTTGAGGACCTGGGTCTCGCCCCGCTGGAACAGGCCCGAGCCGTGCGCCGTCGGGATGACCCCGACCTCGCTCGTCACGTGGCGCAGTTCGTTGGTCTTGCGACCGTCGATGCGGATGCCCTCCTCGACGATGCGCTTGCGCACGACCGCCTTGGTGACCGAGCGGATCGCGTTCTTGATCTGCTTGACGGCATCGGGATCGGCCTCGCCGTTCGGACCGGCGAACTGACCTTCGAGCTCGGCGACGACGGCGGCCTGGAGCTCGCTCTCGGCGTCCTGGCGCTGGGTCTTGTCGGCGATCTTCTGGGTCTCGGCGATGCGGTCGGTCGCGGCGGCCTGCACGGCGGCGAGGATCTCGTCGGTGTAGTCGGTGACCGTCGGAGGGTTCATCTTCTCGACGGGCCCCACGGCGTCGATGGCCTGCTGTTGCAGCTCGATCATCTCGCGGATCCACACCTTGCAGGCCTCGAGGCCACCGGCGAGGACGTCTTCGTCGACCTTGGGGGTGCCGGACTCGTAGAGGTTCCACGAGTTCCCGGTGCCGCCGGCCTCGACCATCATCACGGCGACGTCGCCGTCGGCCAGGCGGCCGGCCACGACCATCTCGAAGGCCGATTCCTCGGACTCTTCGTAGGTCGGGAACGGGATCCACTCACCCTCGGGCGACCAGCTCATGCGCACGGCGCCGATGGGCCCGTCGAACGGGATCGGCGAGATGCTCAGGGCGAGCGACGCGGCGTTGAGGGCCAGCACGTCGTAGGGGTTCTCCTGGTCGGCGCCCAGCACGGTGCCCACGACGTGGACCTCGTTGCGGTAGCCGTCGGGGAACGCCGGACGCAGCGGGCGATCGATCAGGCGACAGGTGAGGATCGCCTGCTCGCCCGCTCGGGCCTCACGGCGGAAGAACGAGCCGGGGATCTTGCCCGCGGCGTACATGCGCTCTTCGATGTCGACGGTCAACGGGAAGAAGTCGGCACCCTCACGGGCCGACTTGGCGCCGGTGGCGGTGACGAGGATCACGGTGTCGCCCATGCGAGCCGTGACGGAACCACCGGCGAGAGGGGCGAACTTGCCGATCTCGAAGGTGGCGTCCTTGCCTTCACCGCGCGTGAACGCGCCGGTGACGGATTGGGTTTCAGTCATGTGTGTATTTCCTTGGGATTCGAGCACACGACTGCCAGTTCCCAGTCGCAAATCTCGAGGTGGCCTCGAAACTTGCGACTAACACCAACTGCCGTGTGTTCGGTTCGTGCGCAGGACGTTCCTGCTACTGGGGTTCGTCGGGTTCACCGGGCAGGTCCCGGTAAACCGAAAGGAGCGGCCCCGAAGGACCGCTCCCACATCTTGTCAGCGACGCAGCCCGAGATGGGCGATCACTGCTCGGTACCGTTCGATGTCGTTGTCCTTGACATAGTCGAGGAGACGACGGCGCTTGCCCACCAGCATCTGCAGACCCCGCCGGCTGTGATGGTCCTTCCTGTGGACCTTCATGTGCTCGGTGAGGTGCGTGATGCGGTCCGAGAGCAACGCGATCTGGATCTCGGGAGATCCGGTGTCGTTCTCGGCGAGATCGAAGGCCTTCGCCATGCTGGCGATGGTCTCGTTCTTGGGGGGCAGGTTGACGGCCATGGTTCTTGGTTCTCTGTCTTTCTGGGTTTCTTACCCGGCCACGAGCCCCGCAGTGCGCAGACCGTCGCCACCGATCACCTGATCGGACCCTCAAAGGGTATCGCTCGGCTCAGTCGACGACACGCAGCGTCCAGTACCCGCTACCGCTCGACACCCCGAGGACGAGCTCGAACTCGATGGCGCGATCCCCGTCGGTGGCCTCGCAATCGAGCACCCGGTCCACCGCTGCGATCACGACGACCTCCACGCACCCCGCCTGGATCGCGTCGATGCCGAGATCGGACCGGAGCCGTTCGACCAGGGCATCGGCCGCATCGGCGACCACGAACAGCGGTTCCCGGATCGTTGCGGTGGCCGCACCGAGTTCGTCGATGATCACATCGACGGTGACCGCAGCCTGGTCGAGTGTGGCCGTGCAGGTCGTGGACTGTGCGATCAGGACCGGGTCGACATCGGGACACTCGACATCGGTCACCAACGACGGGTCGTCCGCCCAGATCGACGCCGGGAGCGCGCCCTCGAGCGAGCCCGTCGCGAGGGTCGGGGGTGCCGGCTCGGCACACGCGCCGACTGTCAGCGCAACGGCGACGACCGCGATCAGGCGGCGAGCCACAGCACCAGACCCGCCTGCCCGAGGTGGTAGGTGACGTGGACCAGCACCCGCCCGCCGGGGGCCGGTCCGACGAAACGGGCCCAACCCAGCAGGGCATCGGAGACGACGAACAGGGCGCCACCCACCGCGGTCACCACCAAACCCGTACCCGCGGCCACGATCCCCATCACGCTGACGACCACGACATAGGCGGCCACTGCTGCGGTGATGACCGGACCGTGGGCCCGCACCGCCCCCAACAGCTGGGGGACCACGCCGAACCCGAGGGCGATGACGAGGATCGCGGCGATCAAGCCCACGCCGAGCTCGAAGTCGGGCGCGAGCGCGGCGATGTAGAAGAGATGGGCGACCAGGAACGCAGCGAGACCGGCTTCGAACCGGGCGTCGGGGGTCATCAACACCACGTCGCCCACCAACGACGCCCCCAGGGCCGCCAGGAAGATGCCGCGCTCCACATTGCTGGCTCCACCCGGGTCGATCTCGATGGCCAGGGCCACACCGATGAGGCAGATGATGACGGAGGGTTTGGCGAGGAACTCGACCCCGAGACGGTCGGTCGCGACCGACCACCAGTCGACAGAGGCCGCGACGCCGGCGGCCACCAGCAGGATCACCGCCGTCGTGGTCACCGCTGACTCGCTCGCACCGAGGGATCAGATCTCGGCGGCGAGCGCGTCGTCGTACGAGCAGCCCTCTTGGATCAGGGTCTTGTACTGCATGACGTGGCGTGGGCGATTGAAGCCGAGCACACCGACCAGGCGGCCGGCCCGGCCGTAGAGCGCCGCGAACCGACGCTCGTCGACGCTTCCGGTGACGATCTGCATGTCGTCATCGGGTCGGATCCGCCCTGCGAGCTGGATCTTGCGGTCGTACTGGTCGGACCAGAACCACGGCACGGGGGTGAAGGGCTCGGCCTCGTCGTCGGACCGGAGCAGACGCAACGCCGCATGCCCGCCCTGTTCGACGGCATTGTCCCAGTGCTCGACCCGCATGACCTCGTCGAATCGTCGGTTGGGCCAGCGGGCGACATCGCCGGCCGCGGTCACCCCCGGCGCGGCGAGGCAGGTCTCGTCGCACACGACGCCGTTGTCGAGGGTGAGGCCGGAGCCTTCGAGCCATTCGGTGTTGGGAACGACACCGATGCCCACG
>JAUIML010000057.1 GCA_030432715.1 Acidimicrobiia bacterium
GACCGGCGTCGAGCGTGTGTTCGAAGACGTGCTGCGCGGCGTACCCGGTGTGCGCTATCTCGAGGTCGACAACCGGGGTGAGGTGATCGGCGAGCGGGTCGAGTTCCGGCGCCCGCCGATCGCCGGTGCCGACCTCTACCTCACGATCGACATCGACCTCCAGGCGGTCGTCGAGCAGGAGCTGGCCGAAGGACTCGCGGCGACTCGCCGGCGCGGCGCTCGGCCGGGCGACCCGCCGATCGTGGCGTCGGCGGGCGCTGCGGTGGCCATCGACCCGCGTGACGGTGGCCTGCTGGCGATGGCCAGCTACCCGACGTATGACCCATCCGACTTCGTCAACGGGATCTCGTTCTCGCAGTTCGAGATCCTCACCTCGCCCGACAACTTCCAGCCGATCGTCAACCGGGCCATCCAGGGCACCTACGCACCCGGCTCGACCTTCAAGGTGATCACCGCGTTCGCCGCGCTCGAGCGGGGCTATCTCGGTCCCGACAGCCCGATCGAACAGGCCCGCGACGGTTCGATATTCGACACCGGGACCTACGTCTATCCGGGCTGTCGCGACGACTTCGAGGCGGCCGACACCTGTGTGTTCGAGAGTCCCTCCGATGGCGGCGCGACCTACCCGCTACCGGAGGCCTTGGCCGTTTCGAGCGACGTGTTCTTCTACACGCTCGGAGGCGAGGGCTTCTGGGCGGAGCCGGTCCAGGGACCCGAGGGCGACGAAGGGATCCAGGCGAAGGCCCGGGAGTTCGGCCTCGGCGCGTCGAGCGGCATCCAGTTGCCCTACGAGCGCTCGGGCGTCGTCCCCGACCGTGCCTACTTCGACGCCCAGGCGGAGGCCGGAGTCTTTCTCCGCGACGGGTCGCAGTGGTTCCCGGGCGACACCATCCAGCTGGCCATCGGCCAGAGCGACCTCCTGCTCACGCCGACCCAGTTGGCCAACGTCTACGCCACGATCGGCAACGGCGGCGACCTGCACCAGATCAACGTCGCCCTTCGGGTCGAGCAGCCCGACACCCGCGACGCCGACGGCAATCTCGTCCCTGGCGAGGTCTTCGAGTTCGCGCCGCGGGTGTTGCGCGAACTCGATTTCGAACCGGATCACCTCGACCAGGTCGAGCGGGGCCTGGAGGGAGTGCTGACCGGAGCCGGCGGCACCGCGGTGTCGGCGTTCGCCGGGTTCCCTCACAGCGAGTGCACCGTCGCCGGCAAGACCGGCACGGCCCAGGTCACCGGCAAGGCCGACACGAGCGTGTTCGTCGCCTACGGCTGCACGAACCTCGGCGAGCCGGAGATCGCCATCGCGGTGGTCCTGGAGGAGTCGGGCTTCGGCAGCAGCGCGGCGGCGCCCGTCGTGCGCAACATCCTCGAGCCGCTCGCCAACGACGAACTGCCCCGTGCCCGGACGTTCGACGAGATCGAGAGTGCCCAGGCCGAGCAGCTCGCCCGCATCGCGGCCGACGAAGCCGAACCGGGCGAGGGCGACGAGGAGGTGTCGCCGTGACCACCGTGGGCGCCTTCGGGGCCGGGACACCTCGGGTGAAGCAGGACGACGACGAGCGTTGGTGGTTCGTGGTCGATCCGATCCTGATCGCCTGTGCGCTGTTCATCACGATGCTCGGCATCGTGCTCGTCTTCTCGGCCACACGGGGGCCGGCCACCGAACTCGATCCGGCCGACACGTCGTTCCTCGAACGGCAGGCATTCTTCGCCGTGGTCGGGGTCGGTCTCGCCTTCGGTGCGGCCCTGATCGACATCCGTCGCGTTCGCCGGGCCATCCCGCTGGCCTATGTCGCGCTCATCGTCCTGCTGGTCGGGGTGTTGGTGCTGGGTGTGGACCGCAACGGTGCCCGGGCCTGGTACCGAGTCGCGGGGTTCACCTTCCAGCCCTCGGAGCCGGGGAAGTTGGTGTTGATCATCGCCCTCGCGGCCGTGCTCGCCGCCTCCGCGGTCACCGTCGGACGCCTGCTGGTCACCCTGGCGGTCGCCGGACTCCCGATCCTGATGATCCTCCTGCAGCCCGACATGGGCACCGTGCTCGTCTACATGGTGGTCGTGGCCGCGATGATCATGATGAGCGAGGTGCGGGCTCGGGTGATCGTGCTCCTCTCCATCATCGGGCTCACGGCCGTGATCGGTGTGTTCCAGTCCGACCTGCTGGCCGACTACCAACAGAACCGGCTGACCGTGTTCCTGCTCGACGACGCGGCGGTCGAGGACCTGCCGTTGGCGGTGCGACGGGTGGCCTACAACGCCGAGCAGTCGCAGATCGCGATCGGCAACGGGGGCATCTCGGGCCAGGGCCTGTTCGAGGGCACCCAGACGGCCAGCGATCTCGTCCCCTTCCAGGAGACCGACTGGATCTTCTCGGTCGCGGGAGAGGAGCTGGGCTTTCGCGGCGCCGGGGTGCTGCTGGCGGTCTACGCGTTGTTGGTGTTCCGGATGTGGCGGATCGCGGTCCGCGCCACCGACCAGTTCGACCGGCTCCTCACCGTGGGCGTGATGGCGATGTTCCTGTTCCAGATCTTCCAGAGCACCGGCATGGCGATGGGGATGATGCCGGTCACCGGCATTCCGCTGCCGATGGTGTCCTACGGCGGATCGTCGATGATCACGTCGCTCGTCGCGATCGGGTTGGTGCTCGGTGTCCATCGCCGCCGCTTCGACTACACCGAGCGTCACTGAAAGCCCTGTAGCCTGACCGGATGAACTCCCTGTGGCCGCAGCTCGAACCGCTGCTTCCACACGTGCAAAAGCCTGCCCGGTACATCGGCTGCGAAGACGGAATGCAGACGCCCACGCACGGTCCGGGCATCGTCAGCTGGTTGCTGACCTACCCCGACACCTACGAGATCGGCCTGCCGAACCAGGGGCTCCAGATCCTCTACGAGATCATCAACGAGCGTCCCGACGGTGCCGCCGAGCGCAGCTACGCGCCCTGGACCGACATGGAGGCGGTGATCCGGCGGGAGCGGATTCCGCTGTTCTCCGTCGACACCCACCGCGCCGGCGGCGACTTCGACATCATCGCCTTCAACCTGAGCGCCGAACTCACCTACACGAACCTGGTCAACTGCATCGACCTGGCCGGGGTGCCCATCCACTCGTCCCATCGGGCCGACAGCGACCCGTTGATCGGCGTCGGAGGCCATTGCACCTACAACCCCGAGCCCATCGCCGATTTCGTCGACTTCGTCGTGCTCGGCGACGGTGAGGAAGCCGTCGGCGACATCACCGAACTGGTTCGTGAGTGGAAGGTGGCGGGGAAGAACAGCGGCACGCGTGAAGGCCTCCTCCGCGAACTCTCGAAGCTCCCCGGGGTCTATGTGCCCTCCATGTACGAGGTCGAATACGACGGCGCCTTCCTCGCCGGCGTGACGCCGCGCTACGCAGACGTGCCCGCCACCATCGAGAAGCGCACTGTCGCTGACCTGGGCGAATGGCCGTATCCGAAGAACCAGCTCGTGCCGATGACCGAGGTCGTCCACGACCGGCTGTCGGTCGAGGTGTTCCGAGGCTGCACCCGCGGTTGCCGGTTCTGCCAGGCCGGGATGATCACCCGCCCGGTGCGCGAGCGCCCAGCCGAACAGGTCAGTCGGATGATCTCCGAGGGTCTCCAGCGCACCGGCTATGACGAGGTGGCGCTGACCAGCCTGTCGACCGCCGACTTCAGTGGCATCGAGGGCGTGGTCAAGCACGCGGTGTCCGACAAGGGCACCGACCAGATCTCCGTCGCCCTGCCCAGCCTGAGGGTCGACGCCTTCACCGTCGGCATCGCCGCCGAGATCCAGCGAGCCCGCCGAACCGGCCTGACCTTCGCTCCCGAGGCCGGGTCGTGGCGCATGCGGCAGGTGATCAACAAGCTCATCCGCGAAGAAGATCTCTACGGGGCCGTCGAATCCGCCTTCTCCCAGGGGTGGCGGCGCATGAAGCTCTACTTCCTGACCGGCCTGCCCACCGAGACCGACGAAGACACCCTCGGGATCGCCGAACTGGCCCGCAACTGCGTCAAACTCGGCAAGACCCACAAGAGTTCGGCCTCGGTCACGGTCTCCGTCGGTGGCTTCGTGCCGAAGCCCTTCACCCCGTTCCAGTGGTTCGGGCAGAACACCGAGTCGGAACTGCAGCGCAAGATCGGTCTCCTGCGCGACGACACCCGACGCTCCAAGGGTGTGCAGCTGAAGTGGCACGACCCCAAGGCCACCCTGGCCGAAGGCATCACGAGCCGCGGCGATCGTCGTCTCGGTCCCGTGATCGAGTACGTGTGGCGCAATGGCGGCACGTTCCAGGAGTGGTCCGAGCACTTCAGCTACGAGCTGTGGCTCGAGGGGATGGCGGCCAACGACTGTGATGTCGACTGGTACGTCCACCGCCACCGCACCGAGGACGAAGTGCTCCCGTGGGATCACCTCTCCGCCGGTCTCCACAAGGATTTCCTGTGGCAGGACTGGCGCGACGCGCTCGACGAGCTCGGCCTCGAAGACTGCCGGTGGACCCCGTGTTACGACTGTGGCGCGTGCACCGGCTATGGCATCGAACATCGTGTGGCCTCGGCCACGCCGCCCGCGGGCGGAAGCCAGGGGACCGGCGTCGACCTGTCCACCGGCGGTTCGGTGCCCGTGGTGCTGCAACCCCGTCCGAAGATCGATGCAGGCGCGGTGGGGTCGTGAAGAACGACAACGTCAAGCTCCGTATCCGCTTCGACAAGCACGGGAAGATCCGTTTCACCTCGCATCGCGACGTGGCCCGGATCTGGGAGCGCACCCTGCGGCGGGCATCCCTGCCCGTCGCCTACAGCGAGGGGTTCTCGCCCCGACCGAAGCTCAGCTTCGGACTGGCGCTGTCCACCGGACACGAGAGTGATGCCGAGTATCTCGACATCGAGCTCGATCCGGATCGCACCGACCTGGCCATGGATCTCGAGTCGCTCGCGACCGAGCTCAGCGGCCACCTGCCCGTCGGGATGCACGTCACCGACATGGCATTCGTCGATCGACGTACGCCCTCGTTGCAGGAATCGGTCACCAGTTGCATCTGGCAGATCGACGTCATCGACGTCGATGCCGACACTGTCGCTTGCGCCGTGGCCCGTGCGCTCGCGGCGGAGGATCTCGTCGTCACCCGGGAACGGAAGGGCAAGCAGGTCACCGACGACCTGCGCCCGCTCGTGCTCAGTCTCGACGTCATCGGGCCGATTGAAGCTGACGACACCGGCACCGTTGCCGGTGTGCGGCTGCTGGCCGAGCTGGGTACCCAACCGCGAGCGGTTCGGGTGGCAGAGTTGCTGGCCGCCCTCGATCCACCGCTCACCGAGCGTCGAGTAGTACGGCTTCACCAATGGATCACGAACGACGACACCGCAGAGCGCAGCGATCCGCTGAGCGCCGCGGCGTCCCCGGCACCTGCAGGGGCGATGTGAACGCCCACCGAGCGGTGCCCCGAACGAAGGAACACACCCATGGCCGATTCTCGGGCCGACAACGACCCGTCCACCAG
Organism: Acidimicrobiia bacterium; assembly: GCA_030432715.1. Classification (GTDB taxonomy): domain Bacteria; phylum Actinomycetota; class Acidimicrobiia; order Acidimicrobiales; family Aldehydirespiratoraceae; genus JAJRXC01. The sequence continues at coordinate 5,500 of JAUIML010000057.1, forward strand.
CGCGAACCCTCCGAAGGCCGCTGAAACCCCCGCCGCCGACAACAAGCCCAAGATCGGCGACAGCCGACCGGCGCCCCGCGTGGGCGACTCCCGTCCGTCCCCGCAGGGTGGTGGACAACAGAACCAGGGCGAGGGCAGCCCCAAGAAACGTCGACGTCGACGGGGCGGACGCGGGCGCGGCCGTGGCGGTTCCGGCGGCGGACAAGGCGGGGGCCAGCAGAACCAGGGCGGAGGCCAGCAGGGCCAGCGCGGGGGTCAGAGCCGCGGTGGCGGGCAGCGCCCGACGCCGGTCGAGGCGATCATCGCCGACGATGCCATCGAGCTCGACGAGAAGACACTCGAGAGCCGACGCGGTCGCACCCGCAACGGCCAGGCCATCGGCCGCTACCTGATGTGCGTGTCGGTCGGGGAGAAGGCGACCCAGATCGCCACCCTCGAGGGCCGCAAGCTGGTCGAACACCAGGTCTCGCGGCCCGCTGACGACGTCAGCCAGATCCACGGCAACATCTACATCGGCCGGGTACAGAACGTGCTGCCGGGCATGGAAGCCGCCTTCGTCGACATCGCTACACCGAAGAACGCGGTGTTGTACCGCGGCGACGTGCAGTACGACCCCGACGATGTCGAGAAGGGAAGCCGCAAGGAGCAGCCCCGGATCGAAGACATCCTCAAGGCGAAGCAGTCGATCCTGTGCCAGGTCACGAAGAACCCGATCGCCCACAAGGGGGCCCGCCTCACCCAGGAGGTGTCGCTGCCCGGACGTTTCGTGGTGCTGGTACCCAACAGCACGACCTACGGCATCTCGAAGCGTCTGCCCGACGGCGAACGCAAGCGCCTGCGTGCCATCCTCGACAAGGCCAAGCCCAAGCACCACGGCGTGATCGTGCGGACGGCGGCCGAGAACGTCACCTCCGAGGAGATCGAGCGTGACGTGCGACGGCTCGTCGCCCAGTGGGACGAGATCGAGGCGCTCGCGAAGAAGACGAAGGCCCCGGCGCTGCTCTACCGCGAACCCGAGGCGGCCGTGCGGATCATCCGGGAGGAGTTCACCAAGGACTTCCGCGGTGTGATCATCGACGATCGCGAGCTCTACGAGGAGATCAAGGGCTATGTCGAGAGCATCACGCCGGCCCTGGCCGACCGGGTGGAGTACTACGACGCCGACGCCGAGAAACTGCCGCTGTTCGAGCGTCAACACATCGACGAGCAGCTCCGCAAGGCGCTCGACCGAAAGGTCTGGCTGCCCTCGGGCGGTTCGTTGATCATCGAGGGCACCGAGGCCCTGACGGTGATCGACGTCAACACGGGCAAGAACGTCGGCAAGTCGTCGCTCGAGGAAACCGTCTACCGCAACAATCTGGAGGCGGCCGAGGAGGTCGCCAACCAGCTACGGCTGCGCGACATCGGCGGGATCATCGTGATCGACTTCGTCGACATGGAGGTCGCCAAGAACCGGGCCGACGTCATCAAGACGTTCCGCGCCGCGCTCGCGCGCGACAAGACCCGGACCCAGGTGTTCGACATCTCCGAGCTCGGGCTCGTCGAGATGACCCGCAAGCGCATCGGCGAGGGACTCCTCGAATCCGTGTCCGACATCTGTCCGACGTGTGACGGACGCGGCCATGTCCTCATCGACGGAATGCTCGGCTGAAACGGTAGAGTTGTCCCCCTATGTACGCAGTAGTGAAGACCGGCGGTAAGCAGTACCGCGTCGAAGAGGGCCAGACCCTCGACGTCGAGCGTCTGGGCGAGCCCGGCACCGATGTCAGCCTCGACCCCGTCCTGCTCGTCGACGGCGACACCGTCCTCGCAACCCCCGCACAGCTCCAGGGCGCCACCGTGTCCGCGACCGTGCTCGAGGAAGTGAAGGGCCCGAAGATCAACGGGTTCGTCTACAAGAACAAGTCGAACAACCGGAAGCGCTACGGCCATCGTCAGACGTTGGCCCGTATCGAGATCACCGGCATCACGAAGGGCTGACTCTCCATGTCGAAGACGAAGGGCGGCGGGTCGACCCGCAACGGCCGCGATTCCAACAGCCAGCGCCTCGGCGTGAAGGTCTACGACGGTGGCCAGGTCCTGGCCGGCGCCATCATCGTGCGCCAGCGCGGCACCAAGATCCACCCCGGTGAGAACGTCATGCGCGGCGGCGACGACACGCTCTTCGCCACTGCCGACGGCACGGTCAAGTTCGGCCAGCGCCGCGGCCGCAAGCTCGTCGACATCATCCCCGGCTAGCGGCAACGCTTCGCGTTGCGTGGAGTTCTGCTGCGCAGAACTCCCGGGCCACCTGGAGGGTTGGGTCAGTCGACTCCCTGCGGGAGTGACTCGGGCGGCATGCCCAGCCACTCTTGAGCCGCTCTGTGGGCGTAGCGATCGGTCATCCCGGCCACCCACTCGACCGAGGCTCTCCGGACCCCCTCCTCCGAATCATCGGTGAGGAGACGGGCGGGGAGTCTTGTCGCGTCGGCGGCCAGGTACTCCACGAGGCCCTGCAGCATGTCGACCACGAGCGCGGCCTGGGCGCGTGAGTCGGGGCGAAGATAGATGCGCTCGTAGTTGAACGACCGAAACGCGCCCAGGGCCTCGGCGTGGTCGGTGGTCATGCCGATCCGGCCGGTCGACTCGGTGGCATCGATCATCGCCCCGATGAAGGCGGCGAGCTGGGTGCGCCGGGTCGCCCCGCATCGGTCCAGCACGACCGGATCGAGCTCCTCGGTGCGAACGATTCCGGCGGTCGCGGCGTCCTCGAAGTCGTGGCAGACGTAGGCGATCCGGTCCGCCCAGCTGACGACCTCGGCCTCGGGGGTCGACGGTGCGGGGCGTGACCACGAATGGTTGCGGATGCCGTCGAGTGTCTCGGCGCACAGGTTCAGCGGGCTGAGGGTGACGTCGGCGCCCCACACAGCATGGTCGAAGCCCGTGCTGAGGAAGGGAGCGAGGGCGTCCTCGCTGGCGTGACCGCCCGGGCCGTGGCCGCAGTCGTGGCCGAGCGCGATCGCTTCGGTCAGCGGCACGTTGAGACCGAGGGCGCGGCTGACGCTGCGGGCGACCTGGGCCACCTCGAGGGCGTGGGTGAGACGGGTGCGCTGGTGGTCGTCGGGAAACACGAACACCTGGGTCTTGCCGGCCAGCCGGCGGAAGGCCGTGGCGTGCAGGATGCGGTCGCGGTCGCGCTCGAAGCAGGTCCGGGTCCGATCCGGGGCCTCTTCGACGCGCCGGTTGCCGGCGCCGCTGCTGCGGGTGGCGCCGGGTCGCAACGACTCGCTCTCGCGGGCCTCGCGGGCTTCTCTGGCCAGAGCGAACCCGTCGTCGACCGCCGCGTGCGAGTCGGCGTGGGCGACCTCGACCCCGGCGCTCCGGCGGCCCCGCATCGTCGCCCCCCATTCGCGCTCGCGCTCGGTCAACCCGTCGGTGGAACTCATCACCCGAGCCTACGGTGCCGGTTCAGTGGGCCGAACGACCCGGTCCCGAACCGCCATCCGACCCCGAGAAAGGGTGTGAATGGCTCAACCACAGAGGGTGAGGTGCCGACAGACTTGAGAGACGGCGTCGATCGGCGCGGTCGAGCGATCCACGGGAGTACCGGTGAAGAACCGACGTGTGCGAGGCGAGAGAGGGGCGACCATCGTCGAGTCCGCGCTGATCACGCCTGTCCTGCTGCTGTTCGTCTTCGGCATCTTCGAGTTCGGATTCGCGTTCCGCGACTACCTGACCGTCTCCAACGCGACCCATGACGGCGCCCGCGAGGTCAGCGTGGCCGGGAACAAGGCCGATGCCGACTATCGGATGCTCCGGGCGATCCGCCGCAGCTCCGCGGCGCTTCCCGACGATGCGCTCGAGCAGATCATCGTCTTCAAGGCGTCCGGGCCCGGGGACTCGCCCGATCCCAGCTGCTTCTCCGGGTCACAGGCCGGATTGTGCAACGTGTACGGCCCGAGCGACTTCCTTCGCGCCGCCGATGAATTCGGTTGCAACGGTTCGTCGACCGTCACGCCCAACGCCCCCGACGATGCGTGGTGCCCCACCACCCGTCAGGTGTCGGTGGGGACGGGACTCGACTATGTCGGCGTGTGGATCAAGACGACCCACACCTACATCACGGGCCTGTTCGGTGATTCGGTCACCCTCGACGACCAACTCATCCTCAAGGTGGAGCCGCAGGACCAATGAGTGCCATTCTCCGCTTTCGCGCCGCCGTCCGTCGCCGCCGGGCCCGAGGAGACCGCGGCGTCGCGATGGTGGAAATGGCGATCGTCGCTCCGCTGCTCGCGCTCATCGTCGGCGGCATGGTCGAGTTCGGGATGCTGTGGCGTGACGACATGACTGCGTCGTCGGCGACTCGGGCCGCGGCTCGCGTCGCGTCGAATCTCGGCGACGACAGTCTCGCCGACTACGAGGCGCTGTTGGCGCTCGATGCCGGCCTGTCGGGCCTGACGAACCTCAACATCGAGGGTGTCCTCATCTACGAGGCCAGCGCCGCGGATGGCGAACCCCACGCCAGCTGCTTCGACGGCAGTGGCGACCCGGTCGACTCGGCCGGCCGCTGCAACTACTACACGGCTGCCGAACTCGCAGCGATCTCCGGGATCGACTGCTCGGTGGCGTGCGCGGAGTTCCCCGATGACGCGTCGTGTGCCAGTGGTTGGGCCACGTATTTCTGTCCGCAGACCCGCAGCACCAACCAGGGCACCGGCACCACGGTCGTCGGGGTCTGGGTCCGGATCCAGCGCGACTACATCACGGGATTGTTGCCGGGCAACGGCGTGACGATCACCGATCAGACGGTCATGAGAGTGGAGCCACGATGAACCGACACACTCGCGTCCCCCGTACCGACTCGCGTGAACGCGGCTACGCCGCGGTCATGACCGCGCTCGTGCTCGTTCCCCTCCTCGGGTTCGCAGGCTTCGCCGTCGACGTCGGGGGCTGGTACGCCCGTGCCTCGTCGCTGCAGCGGGCCGCCGACGCGGCGTCGCTCGCCGGTGTCGTCTGGCAGCCCGACTTCACGACGGCCGAAGCAGAGGCTCGAGCCGCTGCGGCACGGAACGGCTTCACCCACGGCGTCGACGGCATCACCGTCGAGGTGTTCGATGCCGGACCCAACCAGATCGAAGTCCGGATCACCGACACCGACGCCGACCTCTACTTTGCCGGGCTGTTCGTCGACAACGTGTCGATCGGGCGCTCGTCCACCTCGGAATACGTGAAGAGCGTGCCCATGGGCAGCCCCGAGAACTATCTCGGCAACGATCCGATCCAGGGCAACAGTCCGAACCTCTGGTTGGCGACCTTCGGGCCGCAGACCAGCAAGCGCTCCGGCGATCGCTATCACACCGAGGTCTGCGGCGGTGCCATCTTCTGCTCGGGTTCGGTGAACGACGAGTTCACAGCCGAGGGGTACTTCTTCACGGTCTCCGTCACCGGGGTCCAGGCCGCGCCGCTCAACTTCGAGATCTTCGATGCCGTGCACCACGACTACGAGGATCTCTGCAGCGCCGGGTTCCTCTTCAACGACGGCACCGTCGGGGCGGAGCCGTGGTACAGCGGCAACGTCGACGGCCTCGCGAACTATCCCGAAGAACGCTACGAGAAGGGCGGCGCCGGCAACCCGGGCGGCGCCGCGTGGTGCCCCGGCGACAACGGACTCGTCGGGAACTACGAGATGACCGTGATCGTGCGGGCCCCCGACGGCACGCCGTTCGACAACTCCGACAACCCGGTTGTCTGCTGGACCCGGTGGGGCAACGACGAGCCGGCCAACCAGGCCGAGTTCGTCACGGACCTCCTCGACCCGACCGGACGCCAGCCGGTGGCTTCGAGCTCCGCGGCCGGCTACACGGTGCCGGCGGCGGCGAGCATGCCCTTCCGCGACTACTTCCGTGAGTTCGCCAACGTGTGTTCGGTCTCGACGCCGGTCGTCGGCGACTACGTGGTGCAGATCCGCACCAACGCCGACGCCACGAACCCGACCCTGTGGGACACCTCGATCAACACCCAGGGACGCAACCGCTACAGCATGAAGGTCGGCTTCGGGGCGTCCACGAGTGCGACCTACGGCACCGGTGTGTCGATCTCGGCCGATGGTCGTCTGCCGATGTTCGTGAACGTGCCCCCCGGCGCACCCTCGTCGTGTGCCGGCAGCCCCACGTGCTTCTACATCGCCCGGGTCCTTCCGGAGTGGGCCGGGCAGCAGCTCCAGCTCGACGTGTTCGACCTGACCGACGGCTCGTCGATCGATGTCGCCTTCGTCCCGCCGACCGATTCGGGTCTCGGCTCGTTCGGGAGCTGCGACTTCATCTTCTTCCCGGAGGGCGGCGGGTCGGTCGACCTCAACGAGACGAACTGTGTCGCAACGGCTGCGGCGAATCCGCAGCTGCAGAACGGTGGCAGCAACGGCGACTCGATCGCCGCGCTGATCGACATCCCGGTGGGCTACACCTGCAACGACGCGAGTGCCTTCGGTTGTTGGGTCACCGCCCAGCTGTCGTTCAACGGGACCCCCTCGGACACCACCACCTGGTCGGCCAACGTGACGGGTGATCCGATCAGGCTCATCGAGTAGCGACCGTACGAATCGGACAGGTCGTGGGCGGCCCACGCCGTAGCCTTGCGGAGTGTCGTCGTTCGTCGATGAGTGCAACATCAATGTGAAAGCCGGAGACGGCGGCGCGGGATGTGTCGCGTTTCGTCGTGAGGCTCATGTGGCGAAGGGCGGTCCCGACGGCGGCGACGGCGGCGACGGCGGGTCGATCTGGTTCGTCGCCGATCGCAACGTGGCGTCGTTGCTGGCCTTCCGCGACCACCCGCACCGCAAGGGTGAGAACGGCAAGCACGGAAGTGGTCAGAACCGTCACGGACGCCGAGGCGCGGATCTCGAGGTCGCCGTGCCGGTCGGGACCGTCGTGCTCGATCACGAGACCCGCGAGCCGCTGGCCGACCTGGTGCACCACGGCGATCGTTGGATGGCGGCCAAGGCAGGGGAGGGGGGTCGGGGCAATGCTCGCTTCCTCTCCAACAAGCGCCGGGCCCCTTCGTTTGCCGAACAGGGCGAACACGGCGAGGAGCGTTGGCTACGGCTCGAGCTCAAGCTGCTGGCCGACGTCGCCATCGTCGGCTTTCCCAATGTGGGCAAGTCCACGCTGATCAGCCGTCTGTCGGCGGCCAAGCCGAAGATCGCCGACTACCCGTTCACGACGCTCGAACCGAACCTGGGCGTGGTCCGCACCGACGACGGTTTCGAGATGGTCCTGGCCGACATCCCCGGTCTCATCGAGGGCGCGAGCGAGGGGAAGGGGCTCGGACACCAGTTCTTGCGTCATGTCGAGCGGGCGCGGGTCCTGCTGATCCTGCTCGATCTCGCGCCCTACGACGGGGTCGCGCCCGAGGAGCAGGAGCGAGTGCTGCTCGCGGAGTTGGGCAACTATCGACCCGAACTGCTCGACCGGCCGCGCCTGGTCGTCGGCAGCCGGGTCGACATGGCCCCCGACCACACCTTCGCCGGACCGACGATCAGCTCGATGACCGGCGAGGGCTTGCCGCGGCTGATCGGCCGTCTCGCCGACATGGTGCGTGCCGCGCGCGAAGAGGAGCCGGAGATCGAGGCGATCACGATCCATCATCCGGTCTCGAGCGAGATCCGGTTGACCCGCCACGACGATGGTGCGTGGGAGGTGCTGGGCCGTGCGGCTCGTCGTGCCGTCGCCCTGAGCGACCTCACCGACGATCAGGCCCTCGAATACGCCCAGCACCGGCTGAAGCAGATCGGGGTCGACACCGCCCTCGCCCGGGCCGGGGTGAAGCCGGGTGACGAGGTCCGCATCGGCGACTTCGCCTTCGAGTACGAAGAAGACCGATGAGCGATCCCCGGACCATCGTGGTGAAGGTCGGCACGTCGTCGATCACCGACGCCGAAGGCGTGATCGACCGCGCGTCGATCGAGAAGTTGGCCGCCGATGTCGCCACTGCCAGGGGTCGTGGCCACCGGGTCGTGGTCGTGACCTCGGGAGCGATCGCCGCCGGTCTCCCCGAGATCGGAATGGGTGGGGATCGCCGTCCGAACGACACGATCACCCTCCAGGCCGTCGCCACCATCGGACAGATCGCCCTGATGGAGCAGTACCGGTCGGCACTCGCCGCGCATTCGCTCGTCGCCGGCCAGGTGTTGCTCGTGCCCCTCGACTTCATCGTGCGCACCCAGTACGTGCACGCGAGCCAGACCCTGCGGCGGCTGCTCGAACTCGGCGTGGTGCCGGTGGTCAACGAGAACGATGCGATCGCCGACGACGAGATCCGCTGGGGTGACAACGACCGTATCGCCGCCCTGGTCGCCAATCTCGTCGATGCCGACCGCCTGATCCTGCTGACCGACACCGCCGGCGTGCACACGGCCGACCCGCGGGTCGACTCCGAGGCCTCGCTGATCGAGGAGATCGTGGAGATCGACCACCAGACCGAGGCGGTGGCCGGTGGCGCCGGCTCGGTCCGGGGGAGCGGGGGCATGGCGTCAAAGCTGACGGCTGCCAAGATCGCGGCCTGGTCGGGTGTCTCCACCGTGATCGCCAGCGCAGACCGCACTGACGTGGTGATCGATGCCGTCGACGGCGTCGCCGGTGTGGGCACGATGGTGCGGGCCCGCACCAGCCGTCTCCCGGCCCGCAAGCTGTGGATCGCGTTCGCCGTGGTCGCCCAAGGGTCGGTGATCGTCGACGCGGGGGCCAGAGACGCACTCGAGCACGGCAAGTCGCTGCTCGCCGCGGGGGTTCGTGAGGTCAGGGGCGACTTCGACGACGGCGCGCCGGTCGAGGTGGCCGACGTCGATGGGGAGATCTTCGCCAAGGGTCTCGTGCGCCACAGCGCCGACGAGCTGCGCGCGGTGGCCGGGCGGCGCAGCAACGACCTTCCGGCCGGTGCGCCGCACGTGGTCGTCCATGCCGACGACCTCGTCGCGCTGCCGCGCTGACCTGCAGCAGCCCGGCTCAGCGGCCCGGCGCGCAGATCACGCTGCGGGAGCGGTGATCACTCGGCCGGATCGGCCTCCGGCACCGTCTCCGTCAGCTCGGGGGCGGAGTCGCTGGCGATGCCGAGTTCGGCCTTGATGCTCTCGAGCCGGGACTGCGCTTCGACATTGCGCGCTGCCTTCTCGACCTCGAGCATCTGGGTCTCGACGTTGCTCTCGGTGAGTTCCGCGCTCGCTTTCGCCTTGGCGTAACGGGCCTCGATCTTGTCGCGCACCTCGTTGAAGGTGGGCACGTCTTCGCCGACGGCCTCGGACAGGGTGGCCATCGCGTTGTTGACACTCTCCTGCATCTTCGCCTGATCGAGCTGGCTCAGGAGGGCCTGCTTCTCTCCCAGCTTCTTCTGGAGGAGGTCGCTGTTCTGATCGACGGCGTTCTTGGCCTGTTCGGCGGCTTCGGCGGCCTGGAAGTGGAGGCTCTTGAGGCTCTCGATCTCCTGCTCGAGCGTGAGGAGGCGATTGGCGAACTGCTCGGCGGCGTGGGTGTAGCGCTCGGCCTTCTCGACGTCGCCCGACTGGTGGGCGCTGTCGGCCATCTTGACCGCCTGGCGAGCGTTGGCGTTGACGCGTTCGAGCTCCTCGATCTGGCGGTTGAGCCGCAGCTCGGTCTGCTTCTGGTTCGCGATGACGTTGGCGGCCTGCTGCTTCAGCCGCTTGTGCTGGTCCTTGGCTTCGGAGATCGCCTGCTCCAGTTGCACCTTCGGGTCGGCGTTCTCTTCGAAGTTGCCGCCGAGCTTGGCGACGAGGTACTTCCAGCGCTTCTTCAGATATTGGAGCATCCCTTGATCGTAGTGGGCGAGAGGCGCACCGGTCGGTCGTCAGCGCCAGATGACCCGACGGGCCGGTCGCAGCAGTAGGTCCGCGTCCCGTACACCGGTGCGGAAGCAGATCGTGGTGTAGGCGAACACTGCGACGGCACCGACCACGACTGCTTCGAGCAGCAGCGGCAGCGGCGCGGCCATGAGCTTGACGGCCGCAGTGAGCGCGAACGCGACGGCCGCGGCCACCGCCGGTCCGCGGAGCGATCGACGGGGATCATCCAGTTCCGGAACGGTGCGGCGCAGGAGGCTCGAGAGGAGGGTGAGCTCGACCCAGGCGCCGATCGCGGACCCGATGGCGAGGCCCACCGCGCCGAGCCGCACGGCGTCGCCGGTGTTGCGGGTCGCCTCGCTGAGCGGACCGAACGAGAGCATGTCGCCCAGGCCGAGCAGACCGTCGGGACCGACGAGCACCCGATCGAGCGGAAACATCACGACCAGGCCGATCACCGCGGCGATCGCGACCCGGACGGCGGCGATGCGGGCCGGGCCGCGCGTGTCGCCGACCGCGTAGCACGTGTTCTGCAGCAGTCGGCTCGCTCCGATTGCGGGCAATCCGAACGCGTACGCAGCGAGGATGAACCAGACGAGCACGCCATCGGTGGCGTCGAACGCGCCGCCCTGGAAGAGCACGCCCACGACGAGGTCGCCGGCGGCGATCATGACGAAGGCGGCGAGGAGCATCCAGAAGGCGATGCGGTCGAGGCTGCGGTGGGTGCGGGCGACCAGGGCCGCCGGCTGGTCGGCGAGTCGGGCCATCTCCGGGAGTTCGGCGGCGGCGACGCTCATCGCGAAGAGCGAGACCGGGAGGGTGTAGAGCATCTGGGCCTTGAAGAGGGCCGACAATGCACCCGCGGCGAGGAACGTGGCGAGCATCAGGTCGAGATAGGCCGACAACTGCACGACGCCGCGGCCCAGGACCGCCGGCGCGAACCGTCGCCGGACCTCCTTGACGGCCCAATGGTGGTTGTCGGGCCGGAACCGGATGCCCCGGGCGAGCCTGCGAACCGTGGGCAGTTGGATGAGCAGTTGGAGGAGCCCGCCGACCGTCACCGCGATGGCGAGGCCACGCGCTGCGTCCTCGAGGGCCCAGTCCCGCCACCAGATGAAGAGAAGGGCGACGACCTGGGCGGCGTTCCAGAGCACCGGGGCGGCGTAGGGGTGGAAAAAGGAGCGGTGGCTGTTGAGGATGCCGAGGCACCATGCCGACATCACCAGGAACCCGATGCCGATCGCCATGATCTGGGTGAAATCGACCGCGAGGTCGAAGCGTTGTCCGGAGAGACCCGGCGCGAGCACGGATGTGATGGGGCGGGCGGCCAGCACGAGGACGAGCACCGCGACACCCGTCACGACCGCGAGCAGGGCGCCCACGGCGCCGGCGACGCGGTTCGCGTCGGCCTCGTCGTCGCCATCGAGCATCTGGCTGTAGACCGGCACGAAGCTGGCCGACAGCACGCCCTCACCGAGGAGGTTCTGCAGCAGATTCGGGATGCGGGCCGCCGCG
>JAUIML010000058.1 GCA_030432715.1 Acidimicrobiia bacterium
TCGATGACCGGCTCGAAGTTGGCCCGGAGCCGCCCGACGTGGATCCGGGCCTGGCGGAGGCGATCCGAGGCCTCGTACATGCGCTGGACCTCTTCCTCCTGGCGCCCCAGCGTCTTGACGACCAGCGCGCCGTCGAAGCTCTCGTGGGCCACGGCCGAGACCTCGCCGACCCGCTGTTGGGCCAGGGCGGCAGGGCCCTCGACCTTCGCCGTGTAGATCCGGCTCAGCACGACCAGCGCGGGGAAGAGCACCGCGGCGATGAGCGCCAGCGTCCAGTGCACGAGCAGGATGCTCACCAATGCCACGATGACGAGCAGGACGACGCTCACCGAGAAGGCCAGCGGCTTCAGCACGATGGTCGCCTGGACGAGATCCATGTCGGCGTGGGCCAGGAGCTGACCCGTCGGCTTCGAGCGATGGAAACGCAGCGGCACCTCGAGGTAGTGACGGAGCAGGTCGCGCCGCCAGTCCCGCTGCGTGCGGTACTCGGCCATCGACAGGAACAGCCGTCGCACCACCACCGTCAGTCCACGGGCGAGCGACACGCCGATCAGGACCGCGACCGCCAGCCACACGTCGCCGCCGTCGACGCTGCCCCCCTCGCCGAAGCCGTCCTCGAAGGCCGGCACGATCAGATCGTCGGTGATGGCGCGCAGTACCCAGGCGCCGCCCACGGCCGCAACGACGAAGAGGAAGGCGCCGATCATGGCGACCAGATGCGGCCAGGGGTGGGCGCGCAGCGACCGGAGGATCAGCCGTGAACCACGTCGCCAGACGTGTTCGATCTCGCCCCCGTCGGCGCTCACCCCTGCCGCGTCGCTCACGGCGACACGGTATCGGCCCCTCCGCCGGGGGCCGCGGCGTTTTCTAGAGTCGGTCGACGATCGCGCTGGCGAACTCGGAGCACTTCACCTCGGTCGCACCGTCCATGAGGCGGGCGAAGTCGTAGGTGACGACCTTGTCGCCGATCGTGGCCTCGACGGCCCGGATGATGTCGTCGGCCGCGTCCTGCCAACCGAGATGCTCGAACATCATCACGCCCGACAGCAGCACCGACGAGGGGTTGACCTTGTCCTGGCCGGCGTACTTCGGCGCCGTGCCGTGGGTGGCCTCGAACACGCCGTGGCCGGTGACGTAGTTGATGTTGGCGCCCGGCGCGATGCCGATCCCGCCGACCTGGGCGGCGAGGGCGTCGGAGAGATAGTCGCCGTTGAGGTTCATCGTGGCGATCACGTCGAACTCGGCCGGCCGGGTCAGCACCTGCTGCAGCGCGATGTCGGCGATGGCGTCCTGCACGAGGATCTTGTCGCCGGGGTCGCCACCACAGTCGTCCCAGCCGACGGCAACATCGGAGAACTCCTCCCGAACGAGCTCGTAGCCCCACTTCTGGAAGGCGCCCTCGGTGAACTTCATGATGTTGCCCTTGTGGACCCAGTGGACCCGCTTGCGGCCCCGCTTGACCGCGTACTCGATCGCGGCGCGCTGGAGACGCTGCGATCCGGTCTTCGAGATGGGCTTCACGCCGATGCCGGAGCCTTCGCGGATCTCCCAGCCGAAGGCGTCGTGGAGCATCTCGATCATCTTCAGGGCCTCGGGAGTGCCGGCCTCGACCTCCATGCCCGCATAGATGTCCTCGGTGTTCTCACGGAAGATCACCATGTCGACGAGCTGGGGTTCCTTCACCGGCGACGGCACGCCCGTGAACCAACGAACGGGGCGCAGACACACGTAGAGGTCCATGATCTGGCGGATCGCGACGTTGAGGCTGCGGAAGCCGCCACCGATGGGTGTGGTGAGCGGCCCCTTGATGCCGATGAGATACTCGTTGAAATCGTCGATCGTCGCCTGCGGCAACCAGTCGCCGGTCTCGTTGAACGCCTTCTCCCCGGCGAGGACCTCTTTCCACTCGATGGTCTTGCCGTATTTGGCGGCGGCGGCATCGAGCACCAGCTTGGCTGCCGGCCAGATGTCGACCCCGGTCCCGTCGCCTTCGATGAAGGGGATGATCGGGTTGTCGGGAACGGCCAGTGTGCCGTCGTCTTGCATCGTGATCTTGTCAGCCATGCGGCCGACCTTACCCTGCGAAACCGCTGGTGCGAGACGTCAGCGGATGTCGAGACGCTCGCAGATCCTGATGGTCGCAGGCGCCTGGTTCAGCGTGTAGAGATGCACGCCGGGGGCGCCACCGTCGAGGAGTCGCTGAATCTGGGCGACGGCCGCGTCGACGGCGATCTCCACGCGCTCGTCGGCATCGGCGGCGGCCTCGAGCCGACCCCACAGGGCCTCGTCGATCTTCGAACCGTTCATCCCGGCGAATCGACGAACGCTCACCGGGTTCACGACAGGGATGACGCCGGGCAGCACCGGCGTGTCGCAGCCCAGGGCCGAGAGCTCGTCGATCATGCGGAAGTAGTCGTCACAGTCGAAGAAGAACTGGGTGATGCCGAAATCGGCGGCGTCGAGCTTCTCGGCGAGTCGGGCCCGGTCGTCGGCGCGAGAGGTCGACCGGGGGTGGGTCTCGGGGAACGCGGCCACTCCGATGCACATGTCGGACTGGGCGCGCAGCATCTCGACGAGTTCGAGGGCGTAGCAGAAGTCGCCCGGACTCGGGCTGCCGTCCGCGGGGGGATCACCGGCCAGGGCCAGCATGTTGTGCACGCCGTGGGCCTGGTAGTCGTCGATCAGCTCGAGCACCTCGGCGTAGCTGTGTCCGACGCACGTGAGGTGGGGCATGGCCGGGAAGGCGCGGTGCTCGACGAGGTCGAGCACCGTGTCGCGGGTGGTCTCCCGGGTCGTGCCGCCGGCACCGTAGGTCACCGACACGAAGTCGGGTTCCACCTTCTCTAGGAGGTCGACAGTGGACCGCAGCTTGGCTTGCGCCTCATGGGTCTTCGGCGGGAAGAACTCGAAGGAGAGGGTGGGACCTCGGTCGAGCAGCTCACGGATCGCGGTCATGGGACCCCACGGTAGAGGTTGGCCGCAGGCCGAGAATGGGGAGTTCGGCCCTTTCACACAACCGCAACGACCGGTGTTCCGCCTGTCGGAACCGTCCCGGATCGCGGACCGATTCAGCCGCGGATGATGTCGTTGGCCTCGTCGAAGGCAGCCTGCAACCGTGAGCCGACGTCGTCACTGAACGCGGTGAGTGCGGGCCGGCTCATGCGCCCCTGTGGTGCCGCGATCGGCTCGCCGACGACGACGGCCGTGCGGCAGCGGTGGAGGAACTTCGCGCCCGGCGGGAGCGCATTCTCCGTGCCCGCGATCCCGACCGGGACGATGGTCGCGCCGGTCTTCGACGCGAGATACGACATGCCGTCGAACACCCCGGCCACCCGATCGCCCGTCTGGCGGGTTCCCTCGGGGAAGACGATCATCATCTCGCCGTCGTCGAGGATCCGGCGGGCCGAGCGCATGGCGTCACGGTCGGCCTCGCCCCGCCGCACCGGGATCGCGCCGAGCGCGGCGCACACCCATGCGCCGATCGGATTGACGAACAGCGATTGCTTGCCGAGGGCCCGCATCCTGCGGCGCGCCGCTCCGGCGACGAGGGGGGAGTCGAGGTTGGAGCGGTGCACGGGCGCGACGATGACGGGCCCCTCGAGTTCGAGGTGCTCGGCCCCCCGGATCTCGGTGCGGACCCAGCGGAAGACGACGGTCCGGATGAAGAAGTGCACGGCCCGGTAGAAGAGCAGCGACGATCGCTGATGGCCGACCCTCACCGCCCACTCGAGGCTGCGAGCTTGCTTCTCGGGCCCGGTCTGCTCCGCCATGATCCGCCGCCTAGTGGAGGAAGTGGCGTTCGCCGGTGAAGACCATGGCCACCCCGCGGGCGTCGGCGGCCGCGATCGTCTTGTCGTCGTTGACCGAACCACCGGGCTGCACGATGATCGCCGCCCCCGCCTCCGCCGCCGCCTCGATGCCGTCGGGGAAGGGGTAGAACGCGTCGCTGGCACAGGCACCGTCCTTGGCCCGCCCGTCGGCTTTCGCCGCGGCGATCTCACCCGACTCGACCCGGTTCTGTTGACCGGCGCCGATGCCCCAGGCCACGCCGTCCTTGGCGAGCACGATCGCGTTGGAGGTGACGTGGCCGCACACCCGCCACGCGAACGCGGCGTCGGCCATCTCCTGCTCGGTCGGCTGGCGTTGGGTGACGACCTGCCAGTCAGCCGGCGCGGCCGCGAAGTGGTGCGCATCCTGCACGAGATATCCCCCGCCGATCTGGCGCAGCTCGAGCCCGCTCGCGGGGGCCGGCGGGGTCGCGGTGAGCAGTCGCGTGTTCTTGCGCTTGGCGACGAGCCGTTCGACCACGCCGTCGGCATACCCGGGAGCGATCACGACGTCGGCCTGGGCGGCCGCCTCCATCGCCTCGACCGTGGACAGGTCGATCACCCGGTTGGTCGCCACGATGCCGCCGAACGCGCTCCGGCTGTCGCACTCGAACGCCTGTTGGTACACGGTGGCGAGATCCGCCCCGGTCGCGACCCCACAGGGGTTGGCGTGTTTGATGATGGCGACCGCGGGCTGATCACCGAGATCGTGGGCCAGGCGCCAGGCGGCATCGGCGTCGAACAGGTTCAGGTAGCTGAGCGCCACGCCGGAGTGCTGGACCACGTCGTCCCACATGCTGGCCTGCCCGATGGTGCGATAGCGGGCCCCGGACTGGTGGGGATTCTCGCCGTAGCGCAGGACATCGGCGCGTTCGAGGGCCAGATGGATCGTGGGTGGGAGGGTCTCCGGTTCTTCGTCCGTCTCGTCGAACCAGGTGACGATGGCGGCGTCGTACGCGGCGGTGTGGGCGAAGGCCGAGCGAGCGAGCCGCCGCCGGGTGGCGTCGCTGAGCGAACCGGCCGACCGCAGCTCGGTGAGGACCTCGTCGTAGTCGGCCGGATCGACGATCACCCCGACCTGGGCGTGGTTCTTGGCCGCGGCCCGCACCATCGCCGGACCGCCGATGTCGATCAGTTCCTCGGGTCGACCGGCGCCGTGCTGGAACTCGGCGACGCTCGACCCGAACGGGTAGAGGTTGCCGACGACGAGGTCGATGGGGTCGATGTCGTGGGCGGCCATGTCGGCCTGGTGGTCGGGGTCGTCGCGGTCGGCGAGGATGCCACCGTGCACCTTGGGATGGAGCGTGACCACTCGGTGGCCGAGCATGATCGGCGACCCGGTGTGGTCGGCCACGTCGGTCACGGGCAGGCCGGCATCGGCGATGACGCGGGCCGTGCCGCCACTGGAGATCAGTTCCCAACCGAGGTCGACGAGGCCTCGGGCGAGGTCGGCGACACCGGTCTTGTCGTAGACGGAC
Source organism: Acidimicrobiia bacterium (assembly GCA_030432715.1). Classification (GTDB taxonomy): domain Bacteria; phylum Actinomycetota; class Acidimicrobiia; order Acidimicrobiales; family Aldehydirespiratoraceae; genus JAJRXC01. Next base: position 5,306 of record JAUIML010000058.1, read on the forward strand.
AGCAGGGCGCGGCGAGGAGAATCTGGAGGAGTCGACATCACCGGCGAACCTAGCAAAGGGGCCGAACAAGCCCGGTTCCCGGCGTGGCCGACGTCATCCCACTAGTGTCGGGGGCCGAACGGTGTACCGCGGGAGGAACACATGGAAAACAGCGACATCAAGCCGAGCACGCTCATGCTCATCGGTGGAGGGGTGGTGCTCCTCTTGGGCACGTTCCTCGATTGGGTCAGTGTCGACTCGGGCTTCGGCGACTTCGGCGCCAATGCCTGGGACACCGACTGGTTCGGGCTCCTCGGCATCGTGGCGGCCCTGATCGGCCTCGTCATCGGTGGCGGCGCGGCGGCTCGGCAGTTCGGCAACGTCGCCATGCCGGGGCTGCCCTTCGGCTTCACCCACGCCCAGCTCCACATCGTGCTGAGCCTCTTCGCCGTGCTCATCACGATCGGCTTCGTCATCCGTGGCGACGTGGGCATCGGCCTCTGGTTGTCGACCATCGCCTCGATCGTCATGATCGTCGGCGCGGTGATGGAAGCGAACGAGACTGCCGGCGACGCCACGCCGCCCACGCAGTTCTGAACTGATCAGCAACCGCCCGGCGTGTTCGACGTCGGTGCGGTACGCACGGCCTCGACCGGGTCGACGAACCCATCACCCTCCTCGTTCGTCACGAGATAGCGGATGATGCCGTCGGCCAGGGCCCGAGCCTCGATGTCCCGACCCTCCTCCTCCGCGAGGAGGGTCGGGTCGTTCTGCGCCGCCGCGGGCAGCTCCACCCGCACGGCGGCGACGCCGGCGCTCGTCTGGAGCACGCGGAAGTAGTCGGCGCCCCGCTGGTTGAGCAGCGGCCGCACGCCCGGCTCCGCCCCCGACACGAAGGCCGCCGAGTGCGGCTCGATCGCGTCGGCCACCGCCTGGTGCAGCAGGCCCCCGAGCCGACGACTGTCGGCATCACCGGCGCGAGGAAACACGGTCGGCCGGGCATCACCGCCGGCGTTCTCCGCGTCTGCCTCGGAGCGATGCAACGACACCAGCACCCGGGCACCGACCGCCGGACCCACCGCCCCGCGGGTCGAGGCGCTGAGTTCGACCGCGGTGGTGCGGGTGAGCAGTACCTGCACGCCGTCGGCGGCCAACAGCTCGGCGGTGCGTTCGGCCAGCGCCAGATTGGCGACGCCGGCGGGATCATCACCGCCACCCGGATCGAGCACCACGTGTTGGGGCGCCACCGTGACCGCTGTCGAGGCCGGCGCGACCCGGTCTTCGCCGCACGGTCCCAGCAGGAACCACGCGTCGCCGTCGGTCCCGAGGATGGGGAGCACCATGCCATCGGCGAGCACGGCTCCCGGCACGTCCGTGGGGAGCTCGGGCAGGCGGTCGATTACCGGCAGCGTCGTGGTCACCGTGGGCGCAGACGTCTGCTCGACCACGTCGATGGAGGTCGACGTCGAGTCGTCGAACAGGGTGGGTACCGGTTCACGGACCTCGGCCTCACCGCCCACACAGGCACCGGCGAGGAGGGCCACGACCGTCAGGAGTCGTCGCATCGCTACTCCAGGGCCGGATCGGTGCAGTTGGTGGTCCGTCCGGCGCCGGAGGGCCCGTAGCCACGAAAGATCGGGTCGATCGTGAAGCCGGAGCCCGGATCGTCGGTCTCGAGAAAGCGCTGCACACTCGCTCGCACGGCCTCGGCCAGGCCGTCCTGCACGTCGGCCCGGTTGAGCAGCTCCTCCTCCACCGGATTGGTGAGATAGGCGAACTCGGCGAGCACACTCGTGACTCCGGCGGGGCGGCGCAGGACCCCGTAGTAGTCCCCGCCATCGCGGTTCTCCCGTCCCATCGCCCCGGCATCCGCCAGCGCGAACCACCGGGTGCCCAGCGGATCGAGGAACGCCCGCGTCTCCTCGTAGAGCAGGCCGGCGAGGCGCTTCGAGTCTTCCGATGCCAGCTGGAAGTACATCTCGGTGCCCGGCTCGCTGCTGACCACGTCGGTACCGGCGTTGTGGTGGATCGAGATGTTGGCGATCGGGTCGAGGGCCAGGGCGATCTCGGCGCGGGTGACGATCGGAACGCGCACGTCGGCGTCACGGGTCATCAGCACGGTGTGGCCATCGCCTTCCAGCACATCGCGGACACGCCGGGCGACCTGCAGGTTGAGGTCAGCTTCGCGGGTGCCGCTCGGTCCGACGGCGCCGGGCTCCGACCCGCCGTGACCGGGATCGAGCACGAAGTCGACCTCGTCGATGAAGGTCCCGGAGGAGATCACGGCCTCGCGCCCGCAGGGGGTCCAGACCCGCCATCCGTCGCCCTGCGGCCCGAGGACGGGCACGACCCACCCGGTGGTGGTCAGCACGACCCCGTCGCTCTGGCCGTTGACCGGCACACCTTCGTCGTCGAACGCGAGCGGCAGCGGAACCGAGGTCGTCGTGCTGGTGGTCGTGGTCGTCGTGCTGGTGGTCGTGGTCGTCGTGCTGGTGGTCGTGGTCGTCGTCGATGGGGTCGACGTGGTGCCGATCGTGGTCGAAGCGACGTCGCCGATGCGGTCGCGCTCGGCGACCTCGACCGAACGGGTACCGCACGCCGAGACGAGGAGCGCAGACGTCAAAAACAGAGCGTGGAGGGGGCGCACCCCTCCACGCTTGCAGTGTTCGTCACCCAAGTGGTGACACCGCTAGAGACCGGCGACGATCTCCGCCATGAGCTCGCCCGCTTCGGTCGGGTTGTTACCGACCTTGACGCCGGCATCGGCCAGCGCCTCCATCTTGGCGGCGGCCGTGCCCTTGCCGCCCGACACGATGGCACCGGCGTGGCCCATCTTCTTGCCGGGAGGGGCGGTGACGCCGGCGATGTAGGACGACACCGGCTTGGTCATGTGGTTCTTGATGAACTCGGCGGCCTCCTCCTCGGCCGAGCCGCCGATCTCGCCGATCATCATGACCGCTTTGGTGTCAGGGTCGGCTTCGAACGCCTCGAGACAGTCGATGAACGACGTGCCGGGCACCGGATCGCCACCGATGCCGACGCAGGTCGTGACGCCGATGTCCTTCTGCTTCAGCTCGTAGAGGGCCTGATAGGTCAGCGTGCCGGAACGGCTCACGATGCCGACCGGGCCTCCCGGCTTCGCGATGTGGCCCGCGGTGATGCCGATGTTGCACTTGCCCGGGCTGATGATGCCCGGGCAGTTCGGGCCCAGCAGCCGCACGTTCGGGAAGTTCCGCTTGAGGTCGTTGTAGAAGTACGCCTCGTCGTGGGCGGGGACACCCTCGGTGATGGCGACGATGAACTCGACGCCTCCCTCCGCGGCTTCCATGACCGCACCCTTCACCCCCGGGGCAGGGATGAAGATGCAGCTCGCGGTGGCGCCGGTCGCCGCGACGGCTTCGGCCACGTTGGCGTAGATCGGCACGCCGTCGACATCGCTGCCGGCCTTCTTGGGGTGGGTGCCGGCGACCACCTGGGTGCCGTACTCGGCGTTGAGGCGGCCGTAGTAGCTGCCCTGTGAGCCGGTGAGGCCCTGGTAGATGACCTTGGTGTTCTCGTCTACGAAGATGCTCATCTCGGGTCTCCTCAGCTCGCCAGCTCGACGGCCTTGCGGGCCGCGTCCAGCATCGTCTCTTCCATCATCAACTTGTCGTTCAGGTTCGGGCGCAGGATCTCGCGACCCTCGTCGGCGTTGGTGCCGTCGAGACGGATCACGATCGGCGAGTCGATGTCGACCCGCTGCATCGCCTCGAGGATGCCGTTGGCGACCTCTTCACCCCGGGTGATGCCACCGAAGATGTTGATGAAGATCGACTTGACGTTGGGATCGTTGTTGATCACCTCGAGCGCACCGGCCATCACGTCGGCGTTGGCGCCGCCGCCGATGTCGAGGAAGTTGGCCGGCGCGCCGCCGACCTGGTTGACCACGTCGACTGTGCTCATCGCGAGACCGGCACCGTTGGCGATCACGCCGACGCTGCCTTCGAGCCCCACGTATTGCAGACCCTTGGCGTGGGCGGCCTCTTCTCGTTCGTCACGGGGCTGCGTGGCGTCGTACTGGGCGTAGTCCTCGTGGCGGAACTCGCTGTTCCCGTCGAGGGTCACCTTGGCGTCGAGCACGTGGACCTTGCCCTCGGGGGTGAGGATCAGCGGGTTGATCTCGACGAGATCGGCATCGCCTTCGGTGTAGGCCGTGTAGAGCTTCAGGAGAATGTCGACCGTGCCCTCGGTGGCCGCGTCGGGCAGGTTGGCCGCCGCGACCCACTCACGACACGCCGCCTCGGTCAACCCATCGACGGGGTCGATCCAGATCTTGGCGATGGCGTCGGGGTTCTCCTCGGCGACGGTCTCGATCTCGACACCGCCCTCCTTGGACAGCATGCCGAGGTGCTTCTTGGCCGAACGGTCGAGGGTGAAGCTCGCGTAGTACTCCTCGGCGATGTCGGACGCCTTCTCGATCCAGAGCCGCTGGACGATGTGGCCGTTGATGTCGAGCCCGAGGATGTTGCCGGCGTGTTCGCGCACGGCATCGATGTCGGCCGCGAACTTGACGCCACCGGCCTTGCCCCGTCCCCCGGTGTGGACCTGGGCCTTGACCATCACCGGTGTGCCGAGGCGCTCGGCCGCGGCAACGGCTTCGTCGACGCTGAAGGCCGCCTCACCCGGCGAGACCGGCATCCCGTACTGGGCGAAGAACTCCTTGCCCTGATGCTCGAACAGATCCATCGCTTCCTCCTGCTGACGCGAAAAGTGCCATCACCGGCCGAGGCGGCTCAGCGGCGGCACACCGGCGATACTAGGCGGGTCCGCTCATCCCCTCCACATCCGCCCCGCACCGGCGGCCCCTGTCGGAAGTGACCACCCATGCCCGTTGCCAGAGGCCCACAGATCAACGCCCGTAGCGCAGTGCTCGTCGGCATCACCGGCGTCGTGATCGCACTCCTGCTCGGAGCGATGGTCGTCTGGGTCGCCCGCCAGAGCGACACGGCCACCGTGCTGTTCGGCGACACCCGCTTCGACGCCGGGTTCATCGGCCGGCAGAGCGAGGAGATCGCCGCTCGCGGTCCGATCCTCTACGCCGACGCGGGCTCGCAGGGGCAGCGCGACATCTACCTCCAGCACATCGGCGACGACCCGGAGGTCGGCTGGCTGGCCTTCGAGGCCCGGCGCCCGGCCGACCCGCGGGATTGCTCCGTGGTGTGGGATCCCGAACGACGCACGTTCACCCTGACGTCGAGCACCGACCGCGAGTGCGATGCGGCGACGTTCAACGAACTCGGGTGCGGTCTCCCGTCGGTCCCGGTCGGCGTGATCGACGACAAGGTCATCGTCTTCCTCAACGAGACCGAAGAGGAGGTCGCCGCCTTGTTGACCGACCCCGACGCCGAGGACCCGGCACCGGAGGGCCCCGACCTCAGCTGCCCCGAGTAGCGCTCAGCGGGCCGGAACCGGGTCGTCGTCGCCGTCGTCGGCTCCGGTCGTCGAGAGGGAGAAGGACGAGAAGCCGGCGGGGGCGAACCCGACCGCGGCCCCGGCGCCGGCCGGCGGACACGCCGTCACCTCGAAGCGGCCGACATAGATGCCTTCGTGATCGTTGTAGAGCCCGTCTCGCGTGTCGAAGTCGAACTGGAACTGCACCGTCTGGCCGTTGTACGAGGACGGGATCGTGATCGTGTAGGCCTCGAAGCCGCTCGTGTCACCGATCGACGACACCTCGTACAGCGTCCGGTTCGGTGAGCCGAGGATGCGCAAGCGGAACCGGTCGTAGCCGGGATCCTGCACCTCGACCTCGCGCCACACCGTGAACTTCACCGTGTTGGGGCCCGTGCCGGGAATCTCGAAGTCGGGCGACAGCACCCGTCCGCTGTTGCGGCTGTTGCCGGTCTGGAAGTTCCCGCTCGTGCCTCGGCCGTAGTGGAGCGAGCCTCCGTCGCGCGACGCCTCGGTGTTGTGGTTCCAGAGGCCGTTGACGCCACTTCCCCACGAGTTGTCGATGGTCCACCCCTCCAGCCCGGAGGTGAACTCGCACACGCTCACGCCCGAACACGAGCCGACCGCGGCGGCGACCGGGTCCATCGAGATCACCGAGGGCACGGTCCACGCGGCAGCGCCCACCGCGGCGGTACGGCCGAGGAAGGCCCGGCGCCCCATGGTGGACGTCGTGGACGGCAACGGTGCGCGGGCGCCCGTCATCGAAGCGTCTTGCGCTCGAGGAACAGTGACATGTCACTGGTTTTGTCGGCCGATGGCCTTTGTCATCAACGTTTATGAGCCAAAATGCCCACGGCCGGTCAGATCTTCTCCAGCGGGGCCCACGACAGCAGGAGCCGCTTCTCGCCCACGCTCGGGAAGTGCACGCTCGCCTCGGCCTTGTCGCCGGAGCCCTCGATGTCGACGATGACGCCCTCGCCCCACTGGGTATGGCGCACGTCGTCGCCGATGCGCAGCCCCATCGTCTCCGCGCCCGACGGCGAGGGCGCCGCGCCGGCGCTCATGGCCTGCTCGACGACCCGCTCGCGATGGCGATGTTCCCGGTCGGCCCCGATGCGCTGACGGTCGCCGCCGTAGGTCGTGCCGCTCGATCCGTAGGAGCCCCGGTCTCGTTTGCTGCGCAACATGCGGGCGCCGCCCACCTCTTCGATCAACTCGGCCGGGATCTCGTCGAGGAAGCGGCTCGGCGGGTTGTACTGCGTGGTCCCGTGGAGCATCCGGCTCCACGCACTCGTGAGGTGGAGCTTGCGCATCGCCCGGGTGATCCCCACATAGGCCAGGCGTCGCTCCTCCTCGAGCTCGTGTGGTTCACCGAGCGAGCGGACGTGGGGGAACACGCCGTCCTCCATGCCGATGATGAACACGTAGGGGTACTCGAGGCCCTTGGCCGAGTGCAGCGTCATGAGGGTGACCGTCGATTCCTCGTCGTCGACGTCGTCGGTGTCGGTCACCAGCGAGATCTGTTCGAGGAAGTCGTCGACGGTCTCGTACTCGCGGGCCATGCCGACGAGCTCGGAGAGGTTCTCGAGCCGACCTTCCGCCTCGACGGAACGCTCGGCCTGGAGCTCTTCGAGATAGCCCGAGCGATCAAGGGCTTCCTCGATGATGGTGGCCGGGCCGGCATCGAGCTTGCGGATCTCCGTCGTGAGGACGAGGAACTTCTCGAGCCCGGTCGCCGCCCGTCCGCTCACGCCCGCCTCGTCGAAGCGGACGACCGCCTGGTCGAACGACTCGCCGGTGGCGGTCGCCCACGCGTCGAGCTTGCCGATCGACGAATCGCCGACCCCTCGCTTGGGCACGTTGATGATGCGCTTGACCGACACCTCGTCGGTGGGATTCACGATCGCCCGCAGGTAGGCGATGGCGTCCTTGATCTCGCGGCGGTCGTAGAAGCGGGTGCCGCCGACGACCTTGTAGGGAATGCCGACCCGGAGCAGGAACTCTTCGAGCACACGGGACTGGGCGTTGGCCCGGTAGAACACGGCGATCTCGTCGTAGCGGACCTGCTCGTGGTCGTGAAGACGAGCGATCTCGTTGGCGACGTACTGGGCCTCGTCGGACTCGTCGTCGGCGTGGTAGCGGATGATCTTGTCGCCCGGGCCCTGGTCGGTCCAGAGGTCCTTGGGCTTGCGACCGACGTTCTTCGCGATGACCGCGTTGGCGGCGTCGAGAATCGACTGGGTGGAGCGGTAGTTCTGTTCGAGCACGACCACGGTCGCGTCGGGGAAGGCTTCTTCGAACTCGAGGATGTTGCGGATGTCGGCGCCGCGGAATCGGTAGATCGAGTTGTGCACCAACACGTCGTTGGCGAGATACGTGTGGATGTCGTCGACCTCGAGGTCGAACACCTCACCCTCGGTCTCCATGACCTCGACGTGATCGACGGTCGCGTCGACGAGGCCGTTGGGTCCGGCGACCTTGATGATCATCCCGGGACGAAGGTGGGACAAGGGCTGGAAGGTGTGGAGCTCTCCGTCGATCACGACACGCCGAGCGATCGGAAGGGCGGCTGCGACTCGACCCTCCGACGCGGCCGCCACGGCATCTCGATACGCGCCATAGTGCACCGCCTCGCCATCGCTCGGAGCGACGACATGACCGCGGACTCCGGCCAGCACCTTGTCAGCCCCGAACATCGTGAGTTCGATCGCGTCGTCATCACGCTCGTGCGGGAAGTCGGGGTGGAGATCCTGCTCCCCGAACAGCGCCTGTGACTCGTCTGCGCCGAGCGTCGTCAACCCAAGTTGACCGCTCGGTGTCTCGATCATCCACGCCCTGCGGCCCCGCCGGTCGGTCGCTGACTGTTTCTCGATGAGCCACCGTCGAGACCGAGCCGTCGGCGAGGGGCCGAGGCGGGCGGGAAGAACATGGTGCGGTGTTCCTTCGATCGTTCGCCCACCCGCGGTCACGCGATAGCGCCGACCGGCGTGGCGTGATCGGTGGACGTGGGTGATCGGGCGGGCAACGAGCGAGGCGTCTCCCCCCGTGCCCAGTACCTCATCGCCCTCGACCAACGTCTCGATCGCGCGGGGGCCGGACGGCGTCGCGATCATCGTGCCGGGCGGCAGACACTGGTCGCTGTCGCCGACGACGGTCACCTGCCGGTGTTCTTCCGACAGCATCAGCACGAGGTCGTTCTGCACCGGGTTGGTGTCCTGGTACTCGTCGACGAGCACGTGGCCGAAGCGTCGCCGCCAGCTGTCGAGCACGTCGGGGTGGGCGCGGAACAGTTCGACCGTCCGCTGCAGCAGGTCGTCGAAGTCCATCGCCCCGGCGGTGAGCAGACGCTTCTGGTACTCGAAGTAGACGTCGGCGATCTTGCGCTCGAAGATCTGCTGCGCCTCCTCGGCGTAGACCGCGGCGCTGATGTTGTCGTTCTTCGCAGCGGAGATCGCGGCGTGCACGGATCGGGGCGGGAACCGCTTGGGGTCGAGGTTGAGGTCGCGGATGACGTAGCCCACGAGCCGCACGGCGTCGGCCTGGTCGTAGATCGAGAAACGCGACGGGAAGCCGAGGCGCTCGACATCGCGGCGCAGGATCCGCACGCAGGCCGAGTGGAACGTCGAGACCCACATCTTCTGGGCGACCGGGCCGACCAGCCCGCCGACGCGGTGCTTCATCTCACCCGCGGCCTTGTTGGTGAAGGTGATCGCCAGGATCTCGAACGGCGACAGGCCTTCGTCCATCAGGTGGGCGATGCGATGGGTGAGCACCCGGGTCTTGCCCGAGCCCGCACCGGCGACGACCAGCAGGGGGCCGCCGTCGTGGACGACGGCATCGAACTGGGCGGGATTCAGGCCATCGAGCAGCGGCGAGTCGGGCACCGGGTCACCCTACCGAGGGCAGGTGACACCCACGGACCGGCGGACGGTCAGGCGACGAGCTTGTAGCCGAGGCCGCGGATGGTGACGATCAGTTCGGGGGTGTCGGGGTTGGGCTCGACCTTGGCCCGGAGGCGCTTGATGTGGACGTCGAGCGTCTTGGTGTCGCCCACATAGTCGTAGCCCCACACGCGGTCGATCAGTGTCTGGCGGGTGACGACGAGACCCTTGTTCGCCATCAACAGGGCGAGGAGTTGGAACTCCTTGAGGGGCAACTGCACGTCCTTGCCGTCGAGGGTCACCTCGTGGCGATCCTTGTCGAGGGTGAGCGGCCCGACCCGCAGGTTGCCGTCGTCGATCTCCTCGGCCTCCTGCCCCGACCAGTTCGATCGCCGCAGCAGTGACCGCATCCGGGCGACGAGCTCGCGCAACCGGTAGGGCTTCGGCACATAGTCATCGGCTCCGACCTCGAGCCCGACGACGGTGTCGATCTCCTCGCCCTTGGCGGTGACCATGATGATCGGCACCTGGGACTGTGCGCGGATCTCACGGCACACATCGATTCCGCTGATCTTCGGCAGCATCACGTCGAGCAGCACCAGGTCGGGCTCGCTCTCGGCGAACCGGTCCAGCGCCTCTCGCCCATCCCGGGCGACGTCGACCACGAACCCCTCGCGCTGGAGCCCGACCCGCAGGGCCTCGACGAAGCTGTCCTCGTCCTCGACGATGAGCACGCGCGGAGCATTGTCGGTCATGCGGGATTCACCTCGTGATCCATGTCACCGTCGGAACGGTCATCGGGGGGTTCCTCGCCATCGGGGGGTGGGAGCGCCGGGAGTTGGAGGGTGAAGGTGGTCCCTTCGCCCTCGGCCGACTCGACCGAGATCCGACCCCCGTGATTCGCGACGATGTGGCGCACCATCGACAGCCCGAGGCCGGTCCCGCCACTGTTGCGGCTCCGGCCCGAATCGACACGGTAGAAGCGTTCGAAGACCCGACCGAGATCCTTGCGGGGAATGCCTATCCCGCTGTCCTGCACCGTCAGCTCGATCTCGTCGTCGACGAGACGACCACGGATCGAGACGACGGCGGAGGACGATCCGCTGTACTTCACGCCGTTGTCGAGGAGGTTGAACACGGCCGAGGTCAACTGGCGGCGATCGCCATGGACCATGAGCGGCGTCTCGGGGAGGTTGACGCCGATCTCGACATCGCGCTGTTGCGCCGCCGACCGCACCCGGTCGTGGGCGCCGGCGACGACACTCTGGAGGGAGATGGGCTCGAAGTCCGCGTCGCCGCCGTGTTCGATCCGGCTCAACTCGAGCAGGTCGTCGACGGTTGCCGCGAGGCGATCGGCTTCGCGACTGAGCCGCTCGGCCAACGATTCGACCACGGCGGTGTCGGTCTCGCCGACGAGCGTCTCGGCCAACAGCGACATCGCCCCGATCGGAGTCCGGAGCTCGTGGCTGATGTTGGTGATGAAGTCGCGCCGCACCGCATCGATGCGAGCCTGCTCGGTCACGTCGTCGATCAGCACGAGCGTGCCGAGCGACTCACCATCGGCCTCGATCTGGGCTGCGGTCAGGTGAAGAAGCCGACGCGGGGGGCCGTAGAGCTGGACGGTCTCCTCGTGGTTCTCCCCGCTCAAACTCAACGTGATCAGGCGTTCGATGGCATGCGCCACCACTGCTTCGCTGTGTCGTCCTTCTCGGAACCATGCCGCCGCGCTGTTGACGAACAGCGGGTTCCGGTCGGCATCGACGACGACGACCCCGAGGGGAATCGCCTCGAGCGCGGCGCGGTAGCGGTGCTCGTAGGCGACATCGACGACCGAGGCGCGCCACCGCTCCAAGGAGGTCGCGAGTCGTGCGACCGACTCGTCGGGTGACACCGAGGGCATGTGGTCGTAACCGAGATCGGCGGTCATGCGATCGACGCGACGGATCACCCGTCCTCGCTGCCGCTCGGCGTGCACGACCATGAAGACGGCCAACAACAACGCCGCCACAGCCACGACGACGAGGACCGCGGTCACGACGCCGCCCGTGGCGGGTGCTCAGACGTCGGTGTCACCTTCGTCCACATCGGCGGGTTCCTGCTTGCGGGCGGCGGCGCGGAGGGCGCCGGTGTGCTCGGGATGCCAGCCGTCGACCATGTAGCAGACCCGCTCGCCGATGTTGACCGCGTGGTCGCCGATGCGCTCGTAGAAGCGCGCCACGACCGCGAGTTGCACGGC
>JAUIML010000059.1 GCA_030432715.1 Acidimicrobiia bacterium
CGAACCTGCAACCTGCGAGGTAGAAGCTCGCTGCTCTATCCAGTTGAGCTACGGGGGCGAGGACAGCGTAGGCGTTGCCGGCCACAACCGAACGGTGGCCCAGCTGCCTCCGGCGAGGTCGACAGCCGGGGCGACCCGAGACGGTCACGCGTCGGCGCCGCGAACCCGATCGCCGCCGAGATCGCCGCCGTGGCCGTGCTGCCAAGCGTGACACCCGTCACGGCAACCACCTAGAGTGCCGGCAGGATCGATTTGAGGAGGCCCTTCGCATGTCCACTCCCTCTCGCGGACTCCGCTGGCGGCTGGTCGCCATCGTCGCGCTGCTCACCGTGGTGGCGTCCAGTTGCTACAGCGCGCAGGTTCTGCAGCACGAGGCGAATGATCCCACCACCCGGCCCTGGTGGTGCATGAGCACCGGCAACGGCGGCCACCATGTCGATCCGGCCTATGCGGGGCAGACGAAGGGCATGCTCAGCTGGTCCGACTGCAAGCTCAACTCGATGGGCTTCGACATGGCGCTCTCGTGGGCGGAGCAGTGGCCGACCCTCGGCGACGCCGAGGCCGACGGCTGGCACCGCATGGTCAACTATGTCGAAGGCATGGGCCCCCACCACGCCCGCCTCGGCACGTTCGACCCCACCAACGACCCGACGTTCGACCCCGACGATCCGCTCTTCCCCGGCACCAACATCGACGACCAGTTCACGTCATGGGAGCCCGAGTTCCTGATGTACGACGGCAACGGCCCCGACGCCGAACTCGTGGGCTTCGCATGGTTCGTGCTCGGCACCGAGACCACGCCTCCCGACGGCTTCGCCGGCGGCAACGACTGGTGGCATCGTCACGAGAGCCTCTGCTTCACGAACGACTCCTTCCTGGTGGTCGGCGAGAACATCACCGACAGCGCCTGCACCTCGCGCGGCGGAACCAACCTCGACCTCTCCAAGTACTGGATGAGCCACGCGTGGATCGTCGACGGCTGGCAGACCAAGGCCGACGTGTTCACCAACCATCACCCGTGCCTCCACGCCGGCGGGCCGGCCACGCACGGAGACGGCGACCCGTGCTGGGACGAAGCCGACAACGGCGGCGGGCACGGGGGCCACTGATTCAGACCCGAGCACCGATTTCCCGGTGCCACCACGGGTCGATGCCCGGTACACTCCTCCTTCGCCTGACCCCTCGGGGTCAGCGTGGTGGGCGTAGCTCAGTTGGTTAGAGCGCCTGGTTGTGGTCCAGGAGGTCGGGGGTTCGAATCCCCTCGTTCACCCGTAGAATCGCCCTTCGGAGCGATTCCTGCACCTCTAGCTCAATTGGTAGAGCATCGGACTCTTAATCCGCAGGTTCTGGGTTCGAGTCCCAGGGGGTGTACCACCAGAGACCCCAGGTCGGCCCAATGTCCGGGCGGCCTGGGGTTTCGACGTTCAGGCCCGCTTGCGCGCAACGATCTGGATCGGGGCCACGAGGCCTGCGGCCACGGCACTCCGTAGGTTCGCGAACATCTCGACGAAGTCGGGGCCCATCAGGTTGGCCAGGTTCACCGGCGGCGGCTCGTCGGCCGCGCGTTGCAGCGCAGCGCTGACGAGCGGTCGATGGTCGACCGGCGCTCCCGGCTCGAGACCGGCCGCACGGAGGGCGCGGAGATAGTCGTCGACCTCGCCGAGGTGCTGGTGATCATCCGACGACGCCCACGGCACCGGCAGCGTCAGTCTCCCGGGAGCGATGCGCATGATGTCGTACACCAGGAGTCGGCCACCCGGCCGCAGGACGCGGGCCAGTTCGGCGAAGAGCCCGGGTTTGTCGGCGATGTTCATGCCGACGTGCAACAGCGTGACGAGATCGAACCGCTCGTCGGGCAGGTCGAGGGCCAGCGCGTCGCCGACCGCGAACGACACCCGGTCGTCGAGGCCGACCCGGGCAGTGAGCTCGATCGCGGCCTCGACGAACGAGGGCGTGAGATCGATACCCAACGTCGTTGCCCCGAGTGCAGTCGCGATCGTGCGCGCGGGCCCACCGATGCCGCACCCGACATCGAGTACCGATGCCGGCGCGATTCCACGCACCGAGTCGAGCAGCGCGAGCGTCGCGCCCCTTCCGCCGAGATGGAACTCGTCAGCGCCCGACAGTGCCGACGGATCGAGCGAGTCGATGTCGTATCCCGCGGCGGAGAGCCCGGCAAGAATGTCCGCCACCAGCCCGTCGTGTCGGCCGTAGTGGGCCTCGAGTTCGTTCGTCACCACAAGAGTCTCGTCGGGCACGCATCTGTTCGCCACACCCCGGCGGTCGGCTGCGCCCGGCGTCGCTTCGCGTGGCACGATCAGGGACGGCAGCGATCTGCCGACGACGAGGAGGCCGAGGATGACCGACGACGCATACGGGCTGGCGAAGCAGGCCGGCGAGGCGATCCGCAGCGCCACCGGGGTCGAGACCCACGACGTCGCCCTCGTGCTCGGTTCGGGCTGGGCCAGTGCGGCCGACCGGATCGGCACGGTGCAGGCCGACGTGGAGTTGTCGTCGTTGCCGGGCTTTCCGCCACCGATGGTGGCCGGTCACCGCAACCTGCTGCGATCCGTGCGGGCTCACGGCCAGAACGTGCTCGTGTTCGGCGGACGCTCCCATCTCTACGAGGGACACCCTGCGTCGACGGTCGTGCACGGCGTCCGCAGCGCAGCCGCGGCCGGGTGTCGCACCGTCATCCTGACCAACGCGGCGGGAGGCCTGAACCCGGCGTGGCCGGTGGGTCAACTGGTGCTCATCGCCGATCAGCTGAACCTGAGCGGCCACAACCCGATGACCGGACCTCCGCCGCCCGACGACCTCCCGGGCCGCTTCTGCGATCTCACCGACATCTACAGCCCCCGGCTCCGCGAACTGGCCCACGGGATCGACGGTGGACTGGCCGAGGGGGTGTACGCCGGCGTGCTCGGCGGGAGCTATGAGACCCCGGCGGAGATCCGGATGTTCGCAGCGATGGGTGCCGAGCTCGTCGGCATGTCCACGGTGCTCGAAGCCATTGCGGCCCGCCACCTCGGCCTCGAGGTGCTCGGTCTCTCGCTGGTGACGAACCTCGCGGCCGGGCTGTCCCCCGCGCCGCTCGCCCACGACGAGGTGCTCGAAGCCGCCCAGAACGCCGAAACCCGAGTGGTCGATCTGATCAGCGGCCTGCTCGCCGCAACGGCTCCGTGACCTCCGCCCGCGCCGCCTACGCCGAGGCGCGGGCGCGCGCCTGGCTCGCCGTCGATCCCGACCCACAGACGCGGGCGGAAACGGAGCGGCTCCTCGCCGCCGGCGGCGACGAGCTCGAATCCCGCTTCCTCGGCCAGCTCGAGTTCGGCACCGCCGGCCTGCGAGGGAGGTTGGGCGCGGGCCCGAACCGCATGAACCGGGTGATCGTCAGACTCGCCGCCGCGGCCCTCGGTGACGAGGTGGCGAAGGAGGACGATCCCCACGTGGTCGTGGGCTACGACGCCCGCCACGGCAGTGCCGACTTCGCCGACGACACGGCACGCGTGCTCGTCGGCCTCGGGGTGCGATGCACGCTGCTTCCCCGACCGCTGCCGACCCCGGTGCTGTCCTTCGCCGTGCGCCACCTCGACGCGTCGGCCGGGGTGATGGTGACCGCGAGTCACAACCCGCGGGACGACAACGGCTACAAGGTCTACGGCCGCGGCGGAGCGCTCATCACCTCACCCGTCGACACCGCCATCGCCGCCGCGATGGCGGCGCGCTCCCTTCTCGGCGACGACGATCTCGCGCCGGTCGACGACCCCGGCCTCGTGCCCGCGTCCGACGACGTGATCGACGCCTACGTCGAGACGGTCGTCGCGACGATCGACCCGACCTCCTCGCGCTCGGCCGTCGCCGCCCACACGGCCCTGCACGGTGTGGGCACGGAAACGATCCGAGCGGCCTTCGCCGCGGCGGGTTTCGCCGCGCCGGCCACCGTCGCCGCGCAGGCCGACCCCGACCCAGACTTCCCCACCGCCCCGTTCCCGAACCCCGAGGAGCCGGGCAGTCTCGACCTGCTCCTGGCCCTCGCCGACGACGTCGGCGCCGACCTCGCCCTCGCCAACGACCCCGACGCGGACCGCCTCGCCGTCGCCGTCCCGACCCCGTGGGGCTGGCAGAACCTGAGCGGCGACGACCTCGGCTGCATCCTGGCCGACCAGGCCCTTCGACGGTCGACCGACGACCCGCGCCCTGCGCTGGTCATCTCCACCGTCGTGTCTTCACGGCTGCTCGCCCGGATCGCGGCCGACCACGGCGCGACCGATGTGGAGACCCTCACCGGCTTCAAGTGGATCATGCACGCCCGGGCCGAGCGCGAGGACCATCGCTTCGCCTGCGGCTACGAGGAGGCGCTCGGCTACGCGGTCAACGACGGGGTCCGCGACAAGGACGGCGTGAGCGCAGCCCTCGCGATCACCGAACTCGCCGGCGAGCTGAAGGACGAGGGCCGCACGCTGCTCGACCGCCTCGACGAACTGCACCGCGCCCACGGCGTCCACACGACCGGTCAGCGCTCGATTCGTTTCGAGGAGCTCGCCGGCCGAAGCCCGGCCCGCCAGGTCGCCATGGACCACCTGCGTCAGAATCCCCCTACCTCGCTCGGCGGTGTCGACGTCGATGCCGTCCACGACCTCGCGCGGGGCGACACCGGCCTGCCCCCGACCGACGGGCTGGTCTTCGAACTCGCCGATGCCCGGCTGGTGGTGCGCCCCAGCGGCACCGAGCCGAAGCTCAAGATCTACGGCGAGACCTGGGCACCGCCCGGGAGCGACCCCCACACCGCGCGTCTGGAGACCCGCGCTCGACTCCGTCGCATCCTCCACGATGCCGAACTCCACACCACCCGATTCGACGCCACTCCCGCCGTACCGGCCGGCCCCCCGACCCCCACGGTCGCCGACACCTTCGCCGCCGTGCCAGTCGGCCGCGACCGGGTCGACGACCTCCGCCTCGTCGTGCGCTGCATCGACCTGACCACACTCGAGGGCGACGACACCCTGGCCCGCGTGCGGGCGCTGTGCGCCCAGGCCCGGCGGCCCGACGTGGCCAACCCGATGGTCGGACCGGTCGCCGCGGTGTGCGTCTACCCGGCCCTGGTCCCGCTCGTCGCCGAGATCCTCGGCGGCACCCCGGTCCGCACGGCCAGCGTGGCCGGCGCGTTCCCGAGCGGCCTGTCGAGCCTCCCGGTTCGCCTGGCCGACATCGAGGCCGCGGTCGCGGCCGGCGCCGACGAGATCGACATCGTCGTCAACCGCCCCGCCCTGCTCGAAGGGCGCCTCGACGACGTCAGAGACGAACTGGCCGCGTCGCGCGCCGCAGCCGGCACTGCCCACCTGAAGGTGATCCTGGAGGTCGGCGAACTCGACACGGCCCGCATCGAACAGGGCGCACGACTGGCGATGGAGACCGGGGCCGACTTCATCAAGACGTCCACCGGCAAGTCCAAGGTCAGCGCCACCCCGCAGGCGGTGTGGACGATGGCCCAGGCGATCCGCACCCATGCCGAGGAGACCGGACGCCGGGTCGGGCTGAAGGTGGCCGGCGGCGTCCGCACCGCCGACGACGCGCTCGGCTACGTCGCACTCGTCCGTGCCGTGCTGGGTGATGAATGGCTGACTCCGGAGCGCTTCCGCTTCGGGGCCTCGAGCCTTCTCGACGCCGTGCTGGCCGACCTGGACCAGCGGCCGCCCGACTGAGCCGCTGCGTCAGGGGTCGGTGATCGTCTCGATCACGACCGGCGACGGATCCACCGGCTCATCGCCGATGGGGATGGCACCCTCCAGCGCGATCTCGGCCCGAGCGAAGCGCTCCTCGTCGTCGGCGTGCAGCTCCAACACCGGCTCACCCGCGGCGACCGTGTCGCCCGGACGGACCAGGCACATGATCCCGGCCCCTGCGCTCACGGGATCCTCCTTGCGGGCCCGGCCGGCACCGAGGTGCCATGCGGCGACACCGACGTGGCGGGCGTCGATCGCCTGCACGATCCCGGAGGATCCCGCCACGACGATGCGCCGGTGGGGGGCCGAGGGCAGCCCGGCCTCGAGGTCGCCTCCCTGGGCCCTCACCATCGCGTCGAAGGTCTCCATCGCCGCCCCGGAGGCCAGAACGGCGGCCGGGTCGGCGTCGAGGCCGGCGAGACGGGCCATGTCCTCGGCCAGCGCCACCGAGAGGGCCACGACATCGGCGGGGCCACCGCCCGCGAGCACGTCGAGCGCCTCGCGAACCTCGAGGGCGTTGCCGACGGCCACGCCGAGCACATCGTCCATTCGTGTCACCAGCGCCGACGTGGCCACGCCGTGCGCCTGGCCGATGCGCACCATGGCTCGGGCCAGGGCATCGGCCGAGGCCAGATCGCCCATGAAGGCGCCTGATCCGACCTTGACGTCGAGGGTCAGGGCGTCGGTGCCCTCCGCGATCTTCTTCGACATGATCGAGCTGGCGATGAGCGGGATCGACTCGACGGTGCCGGTCACGTCGCGCAGGGCGTAGAGCTTCCGGTCGGCCGGTGCGAGCGAGGCCGACGCGCCGGCGATCACCCCTCCGATGGACTGGAGCTGTTCCCGCATCTGTGCGAGCGACATCTGGGCGTTCCAGCCGGGGATCGCCTCCATCTTGTCGAGCGTGCCTCCGGTGTGGCCGAGTCCTCGTCCCGAGAGCTGCGGCACGGCCGCCCCGCAGGCGGCCAGCAGCGGGACGACGATCAGCGAGATCTTGTCGCCCACTCCCCCGGTCGAGTGCTTGTCGACCGTCGGCCGATCGATCGAGGAGAGATCGAGCCGGTCGCCCGAGTCGATCATCGCGCCAGTCCAGTGGGCGAGCTCGTCGTCCTCCATGCCGTTGAGGAAGATCGCCATGACCAGCGCGGCCGCCTGTTCGTCGGCGATCACCTCGGACCCGGCGTAGGTACTGATGAACCAGTCGATCTGCTCGTCGGTCAGCCGGTGACCGTCGCGTTTCGCGACGATGACGTCGAGCGCTCTCATCCGAGCTCCTCCAGGTCGAATGCATCGGGAAGCAGGTCGCCGAGGCGCCGGGGTGCGGGCTCGGCGTCGATCAGCATCTCGGGGCCTCCGTGTTCGAGCAGGATCTGGCGGCACCGCCCACACGGCGTAAGCGTCCGCCCGTCCGTGTCCACCACCGCCACGGCTACCAGCATGTCATTCCCACTCCGGCGCAGGGCCGACACCAGACCACACTCGGCGCACAGCGTCAGGCCGAACGATTCGTTCTCGACATTGCAGCCGCTCAGGACGGTGCCGTCGGCCGTCGACCCCGCCGCGCCGACATGCAGGCCGCTGTAGGGGGCGTACGCCGTGGCGGCGGCTTCGAGTGCGGCGGAACGGAGCATGGGCCAGTCGATCGTCACAGTCGTCAGTCAGACGGATCCTCGCCGCGCCGCCATGAGGCGAAGGTCCCCCATCGAACATGCCCGCGCCTATGTTGCAGTTGTGTTACGGTCCCTGCGGGGCGGTCATCCTCGGAAGGCCACCAACATGCACGAACTGCCTGTCATCCTGGCGCAGGGGCTGGCACTGCTCGTCGGCGTGCTCATCGTCTTGAAGCTCGTGCGGCGCGCCGTCGGACGGGTCGACGACGACCGCACGCGCGATCAGCTGCTGTTCTTCCTCCCCAAAGGCGCCGCTGCGGTGTCGACCGTCTTCGGACTCGCCGCGATCGGCATCGACGTGTCGGGTATGGCCGCGGTGATGGCGACCGTGGGCTTCACCGGCGCCGTCGTGTTCACCCCCGTCGGCCAGAACCTCGTCGCCGGCACGATGATCCGCATCGACGACGTCTACGACGTGGGCGAGGTGGTCACGGTGGAGGAGCTCCACGGGCGGGTCGTCTACCGATCGCTGCTGCGCACGGAGCTCGCCCTCCCCGACGGATCGACGGCCTGGGTACCGAACTCCGCGTTCCAGGAGGGACGGGTCCTCAACCACAGCCGGATGGGCGGCTGGCGCATCAGCGTGCAGGTACCGCTCGACCGGGCGTCCGATCGGGCGCTCGCTCGCACGGTGATGGACGCGGCGATCGCCGAGCTGGACTGGAACTGCCCCGGCAAGACGGCCTTCGTCGCCTTCGACCATGTCGGTTCCGAGGCGATGTTCTTCTCGGCCTACGCGTGGATCGAGGACCGCACCGAGGAGCCGTGGTTCCGGGGCCTGCTGCTGAGCACCCTCGTCGACGCGCTCGAGGCCGAGGGCGTGTCGGTCGGCCAGACCACCAACCTGTCGATCGGGGCCAGCCGCCGAGACGCCAGCGTCGTCAACCCAGGTTGACGACGCTGCGACTCCTCGGGTCTTCTGTCACAAACCGGAGTGGAGTGGTGTTGTAGGTGCGATGCCTCACCGCGCCACCCCGGAATCCGACGACCTGATCCGCGCCCTTTACGCCGGCCTGCACCGATTCGCCTCGGCCGTCGCTCCCCTCGGCGACGACCCCGACGACCTGGTGCAGGAAGCGTTGATCCGAACCCTCGCCCGGCGCCAACTCACCGAGCTCACCCACCCGCACGCCTACCTGCGTCGCGCCGTGTTGAACCTCGCGAAGAACCGACGGCGAACGCTCCAACGCCAATTGGCTGCGCTCGTGCGTCTCGGGCCACCGACCGCCGACACCGACGCCTACCCGTCCGACACCGCCGCGCTCCTGACCCTCCCACCCACGACCCGGGCCGTCCTGTGGCTCGCCGACGTCGAAGGGCTTCCCTTCGCCCAGATCGCCGACGAGCTCGGACTCACCGTCGAAGCGGCCCGCCAGCGAGCCGTCCGCGGCCGAGCCGAACTCAAAGACCGCCTCGAGCAAGGAGCAACCTGATGACGAAAGACGATCGCCCGCTCATCGAAACGCTGGAACGCCGCTCGACCCCGCGCGGCGCGACCCGCATGATCGACGACGTCCACACGGGCCTCGCCGTGCGCCGCACCCGCCGCCGGTGGGCGAGCCTCACGCTCGCCGTCCTGCTCTTCGGCGTCGGCGTGATCACTGTGGTCGAGTCCCGCGCCGAGCCGCCGCCCGACCTCGACACCATCACACCTCCCGACGTGCCCTCCACCACCGCGCTCTCGACCACGGCACCGTCCACCACGGTGCCGTCCACCACGGTGCCGGACTCGGGCGAACGCGTCGTCGTTCCCGACGTCGCCATGCTGTCGCTGGCCGAGGCCCTCGACGTCCTGAGCGCCACGGAGTTCCTCGTGGAGTTCCCGCTGATCCGAGAGGATTCGGAGGTCGCCCCGGACGGACGGGTCGTCCGCACCGAGCCGGCGGCCGGCGCACTCGTGACCCCCGGCGCCTCGATCCGGATCGTCATCGCCGACTCGGGACTCGAGATACCCGTGCCGAACGTCGTCGACCTCTTCTTCGACACCGCCGAGGCTTCGCTGCGCAACCTGGGATTCACCCCGGTCCCCGAGTTCCGCACCGTGCCGTTCGGCGACCCGCGAGTAGGCGTGGTGATCGAGCAGACGCCCGACGCGTTCACCGTCATCCCGCTAGGAGCCGAGGTACGCGTCGTGGTGGGGGAAGCCGGGGTCGCTCCCAGCGACTAGGAACTGGCGATGGAGCGAGTCGATGTCGTCGTCATCGGAGCAGGCGTGATGGGCGCATCGATCGCCCTCGATCTCAGCCGGTCCGGGCGCCGGGTCCTCGTGCTCGACAAGGGCGACGCCGTCGGCGGCGGGTCGACGAGCGCGAGCTCGTCGGTGGTGCGCACCAACTACTCCACGCTCGCCGGCGTGACCGCCTCCTGGGAGGCCACCCACGCGTGGCGCGATTTCGCCGATCATGTCGGGGCGATCGACGGCCAGATCGCCCGGCTGATCACCACCGGCATGCTGATGTTCGAGCCTGCCGGCCACGACCGGTCGGCGACGCTCGGCCACTTCGACACCGTCGGCGTGCCCTACGAGGTCGTCGGCGCCGACGACATGCCGACCCGTTTCCCGTTCATCGACAACGGACGATTCTGGCCGCCCCGCACCGCCGCCGACCCGGCCTTCTTCACCCCCGCCGACGGCGCGCTGGATGCCCTCTGGATGCCCGAGAGCGGCTTCGTCGACGACCCACAGCTGGCCGCAACCAATCTGATGGACGCAGCACGGCGACTCGGCACCGACGTCCGGCTCCGGATCGAGGTCACCGCGATCGAGACGACGAACAACGCCGTCACCCGGGTCGTCACCGCCGGCGGCAACCGCATCGACCCGCCCTGCGTCGTGAACGCGGCCGGGCCGCGGCGCGCGCAGGTCAACCGGACCATCGACGCCGATCCCGGGATGCGGGTGGGCACCCGGGCCCTGCGCCAGGAAGTACACACGCTCAAGGCGCCGCCCGGCTTCGACCCCGGCGCGAGCGGCACCGCCGTCGGCGACATGGACCTCGGCACCTACTTCCGCCCCCACTTCGGCGGCACCATCATCGTGGGCGGCGTGGAAGCCGAGTGCGACCCGCTCGACTGGGTCGACGACGTCGACGCCGTCGACCCGACCCCCACCAGCGAGCGCTTCGAGAGCCAGACCTACCGGGTGGCCCGGCGGGTCCCCGGCGCCGAGGTCCCGCTACGGCCGATGGGGCTCGCATCGGCCTACGACGTCACCCCGGACTGGGCCCCGATCTACGACCGCACCGACGTCGACGGCTACTACCTGGCGATCGGGACGTCGGGCAACCAGTTCAAGAACGCGCCGATCGTCGGCGGCATCATGACCGCGATCATCGACGCCTGTGACGGCGGCCGCGACCACGACGCCGACCCCGTCCCCTACGACTGCGCCCGGATCGGGCGCACCCTCGATCTGGGGCACTACTCCCGCCGGCGCCCGCTCAACGCCACGTCGGGGACGGTGCTCGGCTGACCCTCAGCTCGGACTGATCCAGCGACTCGCCACAGCCCGCGCCCGGAACAACCGCGGGCCGGCCGTGCTCGTCGTCGAGGCGGGGGGTTCGGTGGATGCGACAGGCGCCGCCGGGCGTCGCGGCGACCGCTGGGCCTTCAGGTTGCGCAGTTGTTCCTTGAGGAACTCGTTCTCCGTCTCGGCTCGCGCCGCCCGCTCCCGGGCCTCTGCCAATTGCTGGCCGGCCTCGTGCACGTGGCCGACCTGCTCGAGGATCCGGGTCCAGGCGTCGATCGGCACGAGCATCTGACCGGCGTCGACATCGATCGTCGCCTCCACCGGTTCGACCTCGGCCGCACGGTCGGGCTTGGGCCGGGGCGGCGTCGGGTCGACCGCGTCGGCCACGGCCTTCCAGATACCGGCCGTGTTGCGCGCCATGTCGGCAGCGAGTCCTCGGAGAGCCATGCGACGATCCTACTCCAGGCGCGAAAAACCCCTGCCGAAGCAGGGGTTGTCCGCACGGTGGGAAAACCGTGTCGGACGGCAGCTCCTCAGCCACCGGCCGTGCCCGTAGACTATGGCGGCCAGACGGGAAATCCCTCGTCACGAGGAAGCAGCCGTCATGCACGACACCCCTGAGCCCGACACCGGATCCGAGCACAACGGCTTCGCCGACCTGGGACTTCGGGCCGAGTTGCTCGCCACGACGGCGTCGCTCGGCTACGAGGAGCCCACGCCGATCCAGCGCGAGACGATCCCCGTCCTGCTCACCGGCGTCGACCTCGTGGGCCAGGCGGCCACGGGCACCGGCAAGACCGCGGCATTCGCACTGCCGGTACTCAACCTGATCGAGCCCGGCGCTCCCGCCGAGCCCACGGCGCTCGTGGTCGTTCCCACCCGCGAGCTCGCGGTGCAGGTGAGCGAGGCCATGTTCAAGTACGGCGCCGGACAGGGCGTCAAGGTCGTGCCGATCTACGGCGGCCAGCCCATCCAACGACAACTCCAGGCCCTCGACCGCGGCGTCCACGTGGTCGTGGCCACGCCCGGGCGCGCCATCGACCACATCCGTCGGGGCTCGCTGAAACTCGATCGCATCCGCACCGTCGTGCTCGACGAAGCCGACGAGATGCTCGACATGGGCTTCACCGAAGACATCGAGACCATCCTCGAAAAGACCCCGACCGAACGCCAGACCGTGATGTTCTCGGCCACGATCCCGCCCCGCATCGAAGCGATCACCAGGAAGTACCAGCGCGACCCGGTTCGTGTCCGCATCGGCGCCGGTCAGACGGCGGCGGGAAAGACCCTCGTCCGCCAGACCGCCTACATCGTGCCCCGGGCCCACAAGGCTTCGGCCATGGGTCGCATCCTCGACATCGAGGGTGCGACCTCGGCCATCGTCTTCTGCCGGACCCGCACCGAGGTCGACGAACTGACGCAGACGATGAACGGACGGGGCTACCGGGCCGAGGCGCTGCACGGCGGCATGGACCAGAAGCAGCGCGACCGCGTGATGGCCCAGCTGCGCGACGGGTCCTCCGAAATGCTGATCGCCACCGACGTGGCGGCCCGCGGCCTCGACGTCGACACGCTCACCCATGTCGTCAACTACGACGTCCCGTCGGCGTCGGAGAGCTATGTCCACCGCATCGGCCGGGTCGGCCGGGCCGGCCGCGAGGGCGTGGCGATCACGCTCGTGGAACCCCGCCAGCGCCGCCTGCTCGGCAACATCGAACGCCTCACCAAGCAGAAGATCGACATCGCGAAGGTGCCGTCGGTCGCCGATCTGCGGGCCCGCCAGATCGAGGTCACCGTGGAGGCGGTGCGGGAAGCCCTCGCGGCCGACGACCTCGACGACTACAACCCCGTACTGCACGGCCTGGCCGGGGAGGACAGCGACCGCAACCTGGCCCTCGCCGCCATCAAGCTGTATCACGAGGCCCGCGGGGCGACGACCGACGAGCGCGAGATCCCCGACGCGTCCGAAGACCGCCCGAAGAAGCACAAGAAGAAGGATCGCGGCGACGAGCACTACGGGCCCGGCAGCAAGTTCACGAAGCCGAAGGATCGGCCGAAGGGCAACGTGGGTCCGGGCACTTCGCTCGTCTACGTCGGCGTGGGCCGCAAGGCCGGCATCCGCCCCGGCGACCTCGTCGGCGCAATCGCGAACGAGACCGACCTGGTCGGCCGCGAGATCGGGCCGATCCGCATCGCCGACAGCTACGCGGTGGTCGGCGTGCCCGAGGCGGCCGTGCAGACCGTGGTCGACGCGCTCAACGCCACGACGATCCGCGGCAAGAAGGCCAGGGTCCGGCCCTACGTCGACTGACCGGGCCGCTCCCAGCGGCTAGGAAGGGCGGATGCACCATCCACTCAAATTCGGCTGGCTCTCCCCCTGCATCGGCAACCAGTGGAGCGACCACCGCCCGATCGTCGTCGACCAGTGCCGCGACATCCTTCCGACCGCCACGCAGTACTTCGATTCGGTGTGGATCGCCGATCACTTCTACGGCTTCGACCAGAAGACCGACCCCTTCGTCGAGGCGTGGACGACCCTGACGTGGATCGCGGCGAAGTTCGACGATGTCGAACTCTGCCACCACGTGCTCGGCCACGGCTACCGCCCGCCTGCGCTCACCGCGAAGATGGCCGCAACGCTGCAGGTCTTCTCGGAAGGACGCTTCACCCTCGGCATCGGCGCCGGCTGGCGGGGCGAGGAGTACGAGGCCTACGGCTACGAGTTCCCCCGCCCGGCGGTGCGCTTCGCCCAACTCGAGGAACTCGTGCAGATCTGTCGGCTCATGTGGACCGAGGACCATCCCAGCTTCGAGGGGCAGCACTATCGCATCACCGATGCCGCCGCCCCTCCCCTGCCCGAGGTCGTCCCGCCGGTCTGCATCGGCGCGTTCGGCGAGCAGATCGGCCTGCCGCTCGTCGGGCGCCAGGCCGACATGTGGCACTGCTTCGTCGGCAGCGACGACGACTGGAACCGCAAGAAGGGCATCGTCCACGAGTCCGCAGTCGGCGCCGGGCGCGACCCCTCCGACATCACGATCGCCACCACGATCGAACGGGCACTCCCCGAAACCGATGCGGAATCGGCAGAGTTCGCCGAGATCATCGCCCGTGGCCGCGAGCTCGGCGTGAGCCACTTCGTGATGGACTTCGGGAACCCGAAGGAGACGGAGCCGATCCTGCGTTTCCACGAGCAGGTGATCACGCCGCTGAGGAACGGATGACGCGCGTCGTCTTCGTCGTCATCGACGCGCTCCCCCTCCACCTCGTGGGTGACGCCCACACGCCCCACCTCAGCAGGCTGGCCGCGGAGGGCGGGAGCAACCCGGAGGGTGGGCGAGCCGTGCTCAGCACGGCGACCTATCCGAACCACGCGTCGTTCGCCACCGGGCTCGCGCCCGCCGACCACGGCATCCTCGTGAATCGTGTCTGGGACGGGCACGAGTTCCGACCGGCGTCGGAGACCGGTCCGAGGGGCGAGACGATCTTCACCGCGGCCCACCGGCACGGACGCACATCGGCGATCGTCGTCGGCGATCACCACCTCGTGGGCGTGATGGGCGGGTTCGATGCCGACCGACACTGGCCACCCGGCGGCCGGCGGCCCGACGTCGCCGTCGACGAGTTCCGCTACGCCACCAACGCAGCCGTGATCGACGCCGTCGACGAAACCGGCCTGATCGACGCCGATCTGTGCGTGGTCCACTTCAACGAGCCCGACACCGTGTCGCACCGGTTCGGACCCGATTCCCCGGAGCTCGCCACGTGTGTGAGGCAGACCGATGCCGCCCTCGGCGAGCTGCTCGAACGACTCCGCCCGGCATGGGACGACACGGTCGTGATGGTCGTGAGCGACCACGACCAGGAGCTGGTGACCGCGCACGGCGTCGACCTCGCGGCGGAGCTCGCGGCCCACGGTCTTCCCGGCACCGAGCTCCGACGCGAGGTCGAGACCGAGGGCACGGCCGCCCTCGTCATGGACGGCCCACCGGTCGAACGACTCCGAGAACTCGACGCAGTGGAGGACGGCCGTGTCATCGACGAGCGCAACACGATTGTCTGGGGCCAGCCCGGCGTGGTGTTCGGCCCGTGGCTCGACGAGCTGCGCGGTTCGCACGGGAGCCCCCGCTGCAGCCGCCAGGTCGCGGTCGCCGGCGGCGGCCACGCCGCGGTCGCCGACGTGGCGACCGCGCTCGGCACCGCTCGCCCGGACGCCACCTGGTGGGCGCCGACCATCACCAGGCTGCTGGCCACCTGACCGCCGTCAGGTACCGCTCCAGTTCGGTTCGCGCTTCTCCGCGAACGCCGCCGGACCCTCCTTGGCGTCGTTGGACCCGAACACACCACCCATGAGCGAGCTCTGGAACTTCCAGAGGTCCTCCTCGGTGGTGCCCTGGGTCGCCCGGATCATCTTCTTCGACGCGGCGACGGCCAGCGGCGCGTTCTTCGCCACCCGCTCGGCGAGTTCGATGGCCACATCGACCGCGGTGCCCGGCGTGGCCAGCTTGGTGACCAGACCGGCGAGGTGGCCTTCCTCCGCAGAGATCGGATCACCCGTGATCGCCATCTCCATGGCCTTGCCGTAGCCGACCCGGCTGGGTAGGCGCATCACCCCACCACCGGCTGCGAAGAGGCCGACCTTGACCTCGGGGATGCCCAGCTTCGCCCCTTCGGCCGCGACGAGCAGATCACACGACAGGGCGAGTTCGAGACCACCGGCCAGGGCGAACCCCTCGATTGCGGCGACGATCGGCTTCTCGGAGCCCTGTTGGAAGAAGTGGGTGGCCGGGGTGATGTCCTCACCCTTGGCGAAGCCCTTCAGATCCATCCCCGAACAGAAGGCGCCCCCGGCACCGGTCAACACACCGGCGGTGAGCCCCGGGTCGGTGTTGAGTTCCTGGACGGCGGCCCACAGGCCCGTGGCGAGCGGTCCGTTGATCGCGTTCTTGGCCTCGGGCCGATTCATCGTGATGATGAGCACCCGGCCGCGACGCTCGGTGAGAATTGCCTCGGTCATGTCGTCAGCTCCTTTGTGTCCGCTTCACTTCGGCGGCATGCGGATGCCACCGTCGACCCGGATGGTCTCGCCGTTCATGTAGGGGTTGGTGATGCACTCCATCACCATGAACGCCAGTTCTTCGCCGGATCCGAGTCGCTTCGGGAAGAGCACCGACTGGCCGAGATGGTTCTTGAACGCCTCGGACTGCTCGCCCTCCCCGTAGATCGGGGTGTCGATCAAGCCGGGGGCGATCGTGTTGACGCGGATACCGACCGCGCTCAGGTCGCGGGCGATCGGCAGGGTCATCCCGACGACGCCGCCCTTCGACGCCGAGTAGGCACACTGACCGATCTGACCGTCGAACGCGGCGGCCGATGCCATGTTGACGATCGCGCCGCGACTCCCGTCGCCGTCGACCGGCTCGGTCTGGGCCATCGCGGCCGCCGAGCGGCTGAGCATGTTGAACGACCCGATCAGGTTGACCTTGATGACGAACTCGAAGTTCTCGAGCGGAAAGGGCTGGTTGTTGCGGTCGATCGTGCGCCCGGCCGAACCGAGCCCGGCCGAGTTCACGAGCGCCCGGAGCGGGCCCATCTCGCTCGCCGCGGCAACGGCCGCGTCGGCATCGGCGGTGCTGCTGACATCGCACTTCACGAACAGGCCGCCGAGTTCGGAGGCGACCGCCTGCCCCTTCTCCTCGTTGAGGTCGGCGATGACGACCCGGGATCCGGCGTCGGCCAGTTGGCGGGCACTCGCCTCACCGATCCCGGAGGCGCCCCCGGTGACGATCGACGAGCTTCCTTCGAGATTCATACGTGGCATCCGGGCAGTCTCACACGCCCGCTCAGCCGGGGCCTAGCCTGGCGAACGTCGGAACCGTCTCAGGCGGAGGCTGTTGGTGACCACGAACACCGACGAGAGGCCCATGGCCCC
>JAUIML010000299.1 GCA_030432715.1 Acidimicrobiia bacterium
CGACGCCGCCGACCGCGCACGAGGCGAACTCCGCGACGACTACCTCTCGGTCGAGCACCTCCTCCTCGCTTTCGCCGACCGGCTCGGCGTAACGAGCGAGGAGCTCCTGGGCGCACTCCGCGAGGTGCGTGGATCGCACCGCATCACCGACCAGAACCCCGAGGACAAATTCGCGGCGCTCGAGAAATACGGCCAGGACCTCACCGCCCGCGCCGCCGAGGGTCGGATCGACCCCGTCATCGGCCGCGACGACGAGATCCGCCGCGTCATCCAAGTGCTCAGCCGCCGCACCAAGAACAACCCCGTCCTCATCGGAGAACCCGGGGTCGGTAAGACCGCCATCGTCGAGGGCCTCGCCCGTCGCATCGCCGACGGCGACGTCCCCGAGGGCCTGAAGGGAAAACGGCTCATCTCCCTCGACGTCGGCTCCATGCTCGCCGGCGCGAAGTACCGGGGAGAGTTCGAGGAACGGCTGAAGGCCGTCCTCAAGGAGATCACCGACTCGGCCGGCGAGGTCATCACCTTCGTCGACGAGTTGCACACCATCGTCGGTGCCGGTGGCGCCGAGGGCGCGATGGACGCGGGCAACATGATCAAGCCGATGCTCGCCCGCGGTGAGCTGCACATGATCGGCGCCACCACCCTCGACGAGTACCGCAAGTACGTCGAGAAGGACCCCGCACTGGAGCGGCGATTCCAACAGGTGCTGGTCGAGCCCCCGTCGGTCGAGGCGGCGATCGCCATCCTCCGGGGCCTCAAGGAGCGCTACGAAGTGCACCACGGTGTGCGCATCCAGGACTCCGCCCTGGTGGCGGCGGCGGTGCTCAGCGACCGCTATCTCACCGGACGGTTCCTGCCCGACAAGGCGATCGACCTGATCGACGAGGCCGGTAGTTCGCTGCGCATCGAGATCGACTCGGTTCCCACCGAGATCGACGTTGTCGAACGACGGATCCGTCAGCTCGAGATCGAGCGGGTCGCGCTGGCCAAGGAAACCGACGCGCCCTCGGCCGAACGACTCGAAGACCTCGACCGCGAGCTGGCCGATCTCCAGGAGGAACTGAGCGGTTTGACCGCGACCTGGCAGGCCGAGAAGGACGCCATCGCCGAGATGCGCGACCTCAACGAGGAACTCGACCAACTGCGCATCGCCGTCGAGCGGGAGACCGATCTGGAGAAGGCGGCCGAGCTGCGCTACGGCCGCATTCCGGAGGTCGAGCGCCGCTTCGAGGCCGCTCGCGAGGAGCTCGACAAGATCCAGGCGGAGTCGTCGATGCTCAAGGAAGAGGTCGACGAGGAGGACATCGCCGAGGTCGTCAGCCGTTGGACCGGCGTCCCGGTCTCCCGGTTGCTCGAGGGTGAGGTGCAAAAGCTCGTCCGCCTCGAGGACCATCTCCACGAGCGGGTCGTCGGCCAGGACGATGCCGTTGCCGTCGTGGCCAACGCCATCCGTCGCTCCCGGGCCGGGCTCGGTGACCCCAACCGGCCGATCGGCAGCTTCCTGTTCCTCGGGCCCACCGGCGTGGGCAAGACGGAGCTGGCCCGCTCGCTGGCCCAGTTCCTCTTCGACGACGAGCGGGCGATGGTTCGCATCGACATGTCGGAGTACATGGAGAAGCACTCGGTCAGTCGGCTCATCGGCGCTCCGCCCGGCTATGTCGGCTACGACGAGGGCGGCCAGCTGACCGAGACCGTTCGCCGCCGGCCGTACTCCGTCGTGTTGCTCGACGAGGTGGAGAAGGCACACGGCGACGTGTTCAACGTCCTGTTGCAGCTGCTCGACGACGGCCGCCTGACCGATGGTCAGGGCCGCACGGTCGACTTCACCAACGTGGTGCTGATCATGACGTCGAACCTGCCCGGCGATC
This sequence comes from Acidimicrobiia bacterium, assembly GCA_030432715.1. Taxonomy (GTDB): domain Bacteria; phylum Actinomycetota; class Acidimicrobiia; order Acidimicrobiales; family Aldehydirespiratoraceae; genus JAJRXC01. Next base: position 1,869 of record JAUIML010000299.1, read on the forward strand.
CGGAGGACTTCTTCCGACCCGAGTTCGTCAACCGGATCGACGACATCGTCCGGTTCCGCTCGTTGACCGAGGCCGATCTCGTCCAGATCGTCGACATCCAGCTCTCCGGGCTCGCCGGTCGGTTGGCCGATCGTCGTCTCACCCTCGAGGTGACCGACGAGGCGAAGCGACTGCTGGCCAGCGAGGGATTCGATCCCGCCTTCGGGGCTCGCCCGCTGAAGCGGCTGATCCAACGAGCCATCGGCGATCCGCTCGCCATCGCCATCCTGGAAGGGAAGTACCCGGAGGGGTCGGTGGTCACCGTGACTGTGGACGGTCCTGTGGACAACCGCGAACTCACGCTCGCGTGACGCCGCCTCGCAGCGCCTCCTGACGCTGGGTGGTCTCGGCCGGCAGGGGGCGTCGCGGCATCACCCTGCGTGAGTGGCACGACCACTAGGTTCTCCACAGGAGTACGGGAGCGTGATGTGAGGCTGCGACAGCTGTGGAAACTGCTGTCCGGCGTCGCCTTGCTCGTCACCGGCTTCCTGCTGGGTGCCTCGGCACCGGTGGGGGCCACGACGGGCGGGTGCGCCGGCGACGTCGTCGTCGCGCTCGACGTCGCCGTGTGGGCCCGCCCCGGACACGACACCTACGGATTCACGCTGGCAGAACCGCTGCCGCCCGGCGAGTGGGCCGTGACCACGAGCTCGTCCGATGCCTACACGGGGCGCACCAACACGCATCAGGCCCACGAGCAATGGTTGCTCGACATCACCGACCATGGCGTGCTCGGTCCGACCACCGACCTGGCCGACGGCGTCGACGCCGCGAGTGTGTCCGACCACCTCGGTGTCGTCTCGAGTGCGTCCGGCATCTCGCACTTCACGGTCCGCCATGCTGCGCCCAGCACACCGCTGGGCACCGAGTCGGTGACCGCCGACTGCGTCGCCTTCACCCTCGTCGCCGCACCCACCACCACGACGACCACCAGCACCACGACCACGACCACGCTGCCGCCGGTCATCCTGCCGCCGGCCATCCTGCCCACGACCAGCCTGCCACCGACCACCCTGCCACCGACCACCCTGCCGCCGGTCACGCTGCCGCCCACGACCGGGCCGCCGCCGACCGATCCGCCCGCCACGACCGCCGTGCCCGCACCCGGCTCGACGGGTTCGATCCGCGACGTCCGCCCG
>JAUIML010000060.1 GCA_030432715.1 Acidimicrobiia bacterium
CCGGGAGAGGGCGTTGACCACCGAGATGCCCACGCCGTGCAGGCCACCGGACACCTTGTAGCCCTCGCCGCCGAACTTGCCGCCCGCGTGCAACACCGTGAGCACGACCTCGGCCGCGGTGAGGTCTTCGTATTTCGGGTGCTTGTCGACCGGAATGCCCCGCCCGTCGTCGCACACCTCGATCGCACCGTCGGCCAGGATCGACACGTCGATACGCGTGCAGTGGCCGGCCATGGCCTCGTCGACCGAGTTGTCGACGACCTCCCACACCAGATGGTGCAGACCGGTCGGTCCGGTGGAGCCGATGTACATGCCGGGTCGCTTGCGCACGGCCTCGAGCCCTTCGAGGACCGTGATGTCTTGTGCCCCGTAGGACGACTCACTCGTGGTGGTCATGTCACTCCCTGCTTCCTCGGGCCCGGTGGCATCGGGAAGATCGCCAGTCTCGGACGAGGGTGTGACACCCCCGCCGGACGATTCGAACGACTCGTCGGCCGTGCTCACGAACGGACTCCGAAAGCCCCGGCGAGACGAGTGATCTGCGGGGATTCCGAGGGGTTGCTGGCGCCCTCAGGACGCTGGTGAAACAGCCCGTACACGGTCCTACGAGTGTAGCAGTTACACGCGTGTCATTTGCGCCGTCTGACCCGCACGTTCACCGTCGAAATCCGCTCGGATCCGGACACCTCGGCGACCCTCGCGATGATCTCGTTCTCGAGCCATCGCAACTCGCTCGCCCAGGTGGAATCGTCGACCGCGATGACCAGCGTCTCACCGTCGATCGACACCGGCCGGCTGTGCTGCGCGACCGCCTCGCCCACGATCTCCGCCCATCTGGTGAACACACTGTCGAGCACGTCGACCGAGGGCGCCCGCAACGTGCCCATGAGCCGGTCGAGGGCCCGCCCCAGGCGTTGCGGGCCGTCCGGTCGAGATCCCGGATTCCCACGCTGCGCGTTCACGAGTGCCTCACGCTCATCCGCTCGCCGCCACGATGGTGCCGGCCGTGATCTTCAGCACCTGATCGGGTGTTGCCGCCGGCGGCAACCAGGCCGCGGTGGTCAACAACCGTTGCCCGCCCGGGAGGGCGTCCAGCAGCGCCTCGGCGCGGCCGGGATCGAGTTCGGAGAACACATCGTCGAGCAGCAGCACCGGTTCGGCCACGCCCGCCTGTCGGACCACCGCATCGGCCGCCAGCCGCAGCGAGAGCGCCAACGACCGCTGTTCTCCCTGCGATGCGTGGGTCCGCGCCGGCGCACCACCGATCCGCAACACGATCTCGTCCCGATGCGGCCCGACCGTCGAAACCCCCCGCCGCACGTCGAGTTGGCGAGAGCCGGCGAGGGCCTCGGCGAGATCACCGTGCCAGCTCGCTTCGTAGATGGTCTCCACCTCGGCCGACTCCCGCGCCACCGCGTCGTAAGCCGCGGCCAGCCGGGGCGCCATCTCGGCCAACAGATCCTCTCTCGCCGCGCGCATGGCATTGCCGGCCGCGGCCAGCTTCGAATCCCAGACATCGAGCGTGAACGCCGCGTCACCGTCGAGGCGGCCGTGGGCCGAGCGCAACAGGGCGTTGCGTTGCTTGAGGATCCGTTCGAGGTCGCTGCGCAGCGCGTCGTGCTTCGGGTGGCGACTCACCACCGCCTCGTCGATCCACCGGCGTCGGAGCGCCGGCCCGTCTTTCACGAGTTCGAGGTCATCGGGTGAGAACACGGTCACCTGCACGACGCCGACCAGATCACGGGCCCGGCTCAGTCGCTGTCGATTGACCTGGATACGGTTGCGGCCGATGCGAGGGAGTTCGGCCTCGATCAACTGCTCACGACCGTCGGGAGACTCCACGGTCGCCCTGAGGATGGCGGCGTCGGCCCCCAGACGGATCAGGGCGTCGTCGGGCACACCACGGAACGATCCCATCCCGGCGATCCAGCTGATGGCCTCGAGGAGGTTGGTCTTTCCCTGCCCGTTCTCCCCCACGATCGCCGTGAGTCCGTCCGACAGTGAGACCGACGCCTCTTCGTACGACCGGAAGTTCTGGAGTTCGAGGGTCCGGATCAGCACAGACCGTCAAGCTACTGGTCGTAACGACAGGCCTCGTCGTATCCGCCGCTCAGCTGACCCGCACCGGCATCAGCAGATAGAGGAAGTTCGGATCCTCGGCCGACTTCAACAGCGCAGGCTTCAACTCGTCGACCGTCTCGAGGGTGATCTCGTCGCCCGGGGCGACCTCGATCCCATCGATCAGGTACTCGGGGTTGAAGGCCACGGTGAGGTCGTCGCCCTTGTAGACGGCTTCCTCGACCGCTTCGTGCGCCTGGCCGACATCCTGGGTGACCGCCACGAGCTCGAGTCCATCGGCCGACATGGCCATGCGCACCGGGGTCGACTCCTGGGCCAGCAGCCGTACTCGGCGCACGGCATCGAGCAGGGTGGTGCGGTCGACGGTCAGCTGGTTGGGATGGTTCGTGGGGATCAGCCCCCGATAACTGGGGAACTCTCCCTCGATGAGGCGGGTGGTGACCGAGACGCTGCCCACCTCGAAGCCGGCATCGCGTTCACCGAGTCGCAGCGTGATGCTCTCCTCGTCGCCCACGACACGGGCCAGTTCCTTGAGGGCGCGACTCGGCACGAGCACCTTCTGGCCCTCGCTCAGCACCGAACTCCCCGCGAGGTCTCGCACCGACAGGCGATAGGAATCGGTCGACACCAGACGGAGGCCGCCCTCTTCCGCGGCCATCAACACGCCGGTCAGGATCGGACGGGCATCGTCGGACGATGCCGCCTTCTCGACCTGCTCGATCGCAGCCTTGAACGCCGCGGCATCGAGGGTGACCGCATCACCGTCGGGGCTGGACAGTTGGGGGAACTCGTCGGCCGGGATGAGGCGGATCGCGAACTCCGACGGCGACGCCTCGATTCGGGCATCGTCGTCCTCGACCGTGATGTCGACCGCGCCGGCCCGCACCGAACGGACGACATCGGATGCGAGCTTCGAGGGGAGCACCGCCACACCGTCTTCCGCGCCGGCGACCTCGACGGTGACCGAGATGGTGAGGTCGAGATCGCTGCCGGTGATCGTGAGCTGGTCACCGGTGAGCTCGAGACGAACGCCGGCGAGCACGGGCAGGGCTCCACCTCGGGTGGTGACGGCTCGGCCCGCGTCGGCGAGCGCCTTCGCGAGTACATCTCGTTCGCATCGGAACTTCAGGCCCATGGTGCGGTTACTTCTCCCTGTCGTATGGACTTCTGGTTAGTAGCAGTCCATAGGGCTTGTGGATTGTGGACGGAGTCGAGTCTGCCGTGAAACGACGCGGATGTCGCGTCCCCACGGTGTCCCCGCGCGGTCACAGTGTGTGACGAGTGTGCTGCGGCTTGGTGGATGTTCTCGGAGTTTGTGCATCGGCGTCCACCTGCGGTGCCCACGGGATCCCCAGGGATGTCCCCATGGCGTGGACGAGGGCGCGCACGAGACGGACTGTTCACTTGGGATGGTTGAGGCGGTGCTGGAGCTCGGTGACCTTGTCGAAGATCTGCTGACGCTCGCCCATACGGGCCTCGATCTTGCGGACGGCGTGCATCACGGTCGTGTGGTCGCGGTTGCCGAACGCCTTGCCGATGTCGGGGAAGGAGAGGTCGGTCATGTTGCGGGTGACATACATGGCCACCTGACGGGCGTCGACGAGTGGGCGTCGACGCGAGCCACCGGTGATCTGTTCCACGTCGAAGCCGAACATCTCGGCGGTGAGGTCGATGATGCGTTCGGCGGTGACCGGTGGCTTCTCCGCGTTGGTGATGAGATCGCTCAGCACCAGCGCGGCCAGCTCACGGTCGAGCGGCTGCTGTGTGAGGTTGGCGTAGGCGGTGACCTTGATGAGCGCGCCCTCGAGTTCGCGGATCGAGTCGGTGATGTTCTCCGCGATGAAGGCGAAGACCTCGTCGGAGATGTCGATCGTCTTCGATTCGGCCTTCCGACGGAGGATCGCGAGGCGGGTCTCGAGGTCGGGGCGCTGGATGTCGGTGATGAGACCCCACTTGAACCGGCTGCGGAGACGGTCCTCGAGGGTCGGGATGGCGTCGGGTGTGCGATCCGACGACAGCACGATCTGCTTGTTGTTCTGGTGGAGTTCGTTGAACGTGTGGAAGAACTCCTCCTGGAGTCCCTCCTTGCCCTCGATGAACTGGATGTCGTCGATCAGCAAGACATCATTGTCTCTATAACGTCGTTTGAATTCGGGTTGGGTGTTGGTGCGAATCGCCTCGACGAACTCGTTGAGGAAGGTCTCGGTCGAGACGTAGCGCACCCGGAAGGTCGGGTAGTGATCAGCGACATAGTGGGCGATCCCCCGCAGGAGGTGGGTCTTGCCCAGACCGGAGTCGCCGTGGATGAACAGCGGGTTGTAGCTGGCGGCCGGGGTTTCGGCCACCGACAGGGCGGCGGCATGAGCGAATCGGTTCGAGGGCCCGATGACGAAGTGTTCGAACGTGAACTTCTCGTCCCGGTTGCCCTCGAGCCCGGCGACGACCGCCGGTTCCGGCGGCGGATCGTTCGGGGAGCGAAGGTCGGCGGCCGGCACGTCGAAGGCGACCTCGTCCCAGTCGGTGTCGATCTCGACCCGTACCGTGACATCGGTGCTCGTCTCCTCGATCGCATCCTGGACGAGGCCGAGGTAGCGACCCTCGATCCGTTCCTTCTGGAGCCCGTTGGGCACCACGATGACGAGTTCCCCCTCATCGAATGCAACGGCCTTCGCGCCGCTGAAGGTGGTGCGCCAAACGGCATCACTCACCTGTGCGCGAATGCTCTCTGCGCAGGTGGTCCAAAGACCATCGGCGTCGCCCATCTCTTCCACGTGCAATTGTGTCTCCACAGCCGCGTCCACAGGTGTGGACGACCCTCCGTACTCCCACCGGCAGGAGACGAGGGCCCTCGGGAGAAATCCCAGGGACCACATCCGCACTCCGTTCGGCGTGGGCGGGCAACATAGCAACGCTGTGGATAGCTGCAAGCCGAAGGTGCAGGTTCCGGTGTATCGCCAGTTCAGGGTGCGTTTTTCGTGAACGAATTACACAAGTGGAACATCAAATGACATCAATGTCATTCGTGTCGAGCCGCGCATCGGGGCCCGTGGACCCCCCGACGACCTTGTGCCGCCTGGTTGTTGCCGTTGACCGCGGGCCATACCGTGACGGGTTGACGTCATCGGTTCCCATCAATCGGAACCGTCATTCCCGCGGTGCCGACTCCTGCCCGCGGTATTCGGAGGATCACCATGAAGCGGCCTTATCAGCCCAACGTGCGCAAGCGGGCGAAGAAGCACGGGTTCCGTTCTCGCATGAGCACCCGCGGGGGACGCGCCGTTCTCCGCTCTCGTCGTCAGAGGGGCCGCGCCCGCTTGTCGGCATGATCGATCGGCTCGCCGGCCGAGCGGACTTCGCACGCTTGCGTGCGGAAGGGGTTCGTCACGGTCGAGGGCCGATTCGACTGGTCTCTCGGTACTCCGACGCCGACCCCACACGTATCGCGTTCGCAGTCCCACGCACAGTGGGAAACGCGGTGGTGCGGAACCGGTCACGACGACGGATCCGGGCGGTGCTGCGGGAACTCCACCAGGAGGACCCCGCATTTCCCGCCCGCGGTGATCACCTCATTCGGGTGACAGCACCGATCGACGACTGGTCCCATGCGACGCTTCGCCTCATCATGAGCGAACTCCTGCGCCCTGCGCCCTCAGCCACTGTGTCTGGACCCCATGCGGGATCCGTCGACGGCGAGCCTCGACGATGAGCCCGCTCGCGCGCATGCTGCGGTCCTTCGTGCGGGGATATCAACGACTGTTCGCCGGGCGACCCTCTCCGTGTCGTCACGTGCCGTCCTGTTCCAACTACGCGATCGAGGCCATCGAGGGCCACGGCGCGGTGCGTGGTGGCTGGCTGGCCACCAAACGACTGGGTCGGTGTCATCCCTGGGGAACCCATGGATTCGACCCCGTCCCCGCTTCCCAGGAGCCATAGATGTTCGATCTGATCGCGTCCGTCCTCTCGTTCTTCTACGACCTCTACCCCAGCTACGGGCTCGCCATCGTCCTGCTCACGCTCGCGGTGATGATCGTGGCGACGCCGCTCACGTTGAAGAGCACCAAGTCGATGCTGCAGATGCAACGACTGCAGCCCGAGCTCAAGGCCATCCAGACCCGGTACAAGGACGACCGGCAGAAGATGAACGAAGAGCTGATGGCCTTCTACCAGGAGAACGGCATCAACCCCCTGGGTGGCTGTCTTCCGATGCTGATTCAGCTGCCGATCTTCCTGGTGCTGTTCCGCGTCGTCCAGGGAATCACGCGGCGAGCAACCGACATCGGCAGTCAGGTCGGTTGGACGGCCGGCCGACTCAGCGGTGGCGGCGAACTCGACACCCACACCATCGACCGCATCGAACGAACGTTCGATCCCGAGAACCTCGACCATGGCAGTGCCATGTACCAGGATCTGTTGCGCGAGACGAGGATGGAGTCGCTGGGTATCGACCTGTCCCGTTCGGCCCAGGAAGTGCTCGGCGACAACTTCGTCTCGGCACTCCCCTATCTGGTCCTGATCGGGATCGTGCTGATCAGCAGCCTCTATCAGCAGCGGCAGATCCAGGGGCGCAACACCGGTGCCCAGATCAACCCGCAGCAGCAGATGATCATGAAGATCCTGCCGTTCATGCTGCCGGTCTTCAGCTTCACGATGCCGGCCGCGCTCGTGATCTACTTCGTGGTGTCGAACCTCTACCGGATCGGTCAACAGGCCTACATCACCCAGTCGTTGTACAAGGGTGACGACAGTCCGGGTGCGCAACTGGCCAAGCAACGGGCGCAAGAGAAGAACCCGGGCAAGAGTGGCGCCGAGCGGGGCGGTGGACGCGTGACGCCCAAGAAGGGTGAGCCCACCCCGAAGCGGGGAGAGGCTCGGACCGCCACGAAGAACACGTCGAAGAGCAAGAAGAGCGCGAAGGCATCCGGGGCCGGCCGCACCGGCAAGGCCCCCAGCCGTCAGGCCCGAGGAAGTGGACGGACCACCGCCCCTGGGTCACCGCAACACAAAAAGCGCAAGAAGTAGCGCCGGTTCACCGCGCCACCGCGCCGATTCGGAACGTCCGAACGGCGACGCCGTGGCCCATGGATGGTGGACCGGGTTACCTGCGCCTGCATGAGAGGAGAAAACGATGGAATGGGTGGAAAGCACCGGTTCGTCGATCGAAGAAGCCAAGGAACGAGCCCTCGACCGGCTCGGCGTCCACGGAGACGACGCGGAGTTCGAGGTGGTCTCGGATGTGAAGACGGGCCTGTTCGGACGAGTGAAGGAGGAGGCTCGGGTTCGTGCTCGGGTGGCTCCTTCGACCCCGCGGGACAAGGAGGAGGGCCGTCGCGGTCGCGGTCGGGGTGGGCGCAACTCCCAGAAGGGAGGAGGCGGTCGCGGAAACCAACGCAGCCGCGGTGGTGGCAAGTCCCGTGCATCCGGCGGTGAAAACCGCAAGAATGATGGTGCCGGGAGCCAGAAGGAGCGCAGTCAGCAACCCGCCCGAAAGGGTGACAACTCCTCCCGAGAGGACGACAACAAGGCCCGCCAGGGCGAGAGGAAGACCACCATGAGCGATGAGGCAACCATGCCGCTCCCCCAACAGGCTGATCTCGCCGAAGACTTCGTGCGCGGTCTGGCCGAGCGTTTCGGTACCACGGTCGAGTTCACCCGCGAAGACATCGATGAGGAAGAGATCCGCATCACCGTGTCGGGTGATGATCTCGGTCGCATGATCGGTCGTCGTGGTACCACCGCCGGCGCGATCGACGAGTTGGTTCGAACCGTTCTCCAGCGTCAGGCCGGCAGCAGCCGCAACGGACGGATCCGCGTCGACGTCGGAGGCGTGCGTGCTCGTCGGGCCGAGGCCCTGGCGAACTTCTCCCGGGCGCAGGCCGAGGAGGTCCGTGCATCGGGCAAGGCTCGTTCGCTCGAGCCGATGTCGGCCGCCGATCGCAAGATCGTCCATGATGCGCTCACCGACGAAGACGGGGTGGAAACCCGTTCCGAGGGCGAGGACTCGCAGCGACGTGTCGTGATCGTCCCGGCCGGAGCCGGTGACTGAGCCCGACTGGGCAGCGCTCGACGCGGCCTGGCTCCCGGCCCGAGAGGCCGGGGTGCTCGGCAGCGCAACAACTGAAGCAGTGATTGCGCACGCGGCCGGGTACCTCCCGGCCGCGTGTCGCGTCGAGGACGAGTTCTCTGGCATCGATCTCGGCACCGGCGCCGGAGTCCCCGGCGTGGTGCTTGCCGCGCTGCGTCCCCGCTCCAACTGGACGCTGGTCGACGCGAGCGAGCGCCGGTGTCATCTCGCGGCAGCCGCGGTGCATGCGCTCGGGCTCGATGAGCGCGTCGAGGTGGTCCACGCACGGGTCGATGATCTGGCGGCGGACGCCGCGCATCGGAATGGCTACGACCTGGTGGTCGCACGATCGTTCGGTCCCGCGTCGGAGGTCGCCGAATGTGGATTGCCACTGCGAGCGAACCATGGACACCTCGTGGTGTCGGTGACCGAAGCGACGCTCCGACAGTGGACGGGGGCGTCATCCCGGCTGGGTGTGACGGTGCAGGTCCAGCGAGGGGCTGATGGGGCGCGCTTCGCGGTGATCCAGTCGGACGCACCAGCCCCTGAGCGATGGCCTCGGCGTCCTGCGGCCCGCCGCCGTGCTCCCCTCTTCTGAGCGTGTTTCACGTGAAACACGGACGGTGGACAAGAGACCGGCAAGAGGCCCCGGTGGTTGTTTCACGTGAAACACCGAGCAGGTTTTCCACAAGGGTGCTTGACCCTTTGTCGTGGAGCGGCGAGGATAGCGGGGCTCGGAGCGTCCGGGAGATTTCGGAACCGAACGTGCTCCAACGAAGGGAGAGTGCCTCGTGGCATTCCTGCAAGAGGACGCGAGTGTCGCGTCCCGTCCGCGGATTTTCGCCGTGGCGAATCAGAAGGGTGGCGTCGGGAAGACCACCACCACGGTGAACCTCGGCGCGTGTTTTGCCGAGCTGGGCCAGCGGGTGCTGATCGTTGACCTCGATCCCCAGGCCAATGCCAGTACCGGTCTCGGTCTGAATCCACGCCAACTCGACTACTCGCTGTATGACGTCCTTCTCCAGGATGTCCCCATGGAGGATGTCATCGAGCCCGTCTCGGTGAAGGGACTCTATGTGGCGCCGGCGAGCCTCGACCTGGCCGGCGCCGAGATCGAACTGGTCCCTGCGCTGAATCGGGAGCGCAAGCTCAAGGAGGCGATCGAGTCGGTGGCCGACGACTACGACATCGTGTTGATCGACTGTCCCCCGTCGCTCGGACTGCTCACGATCAACGGGCTCACGGCGGCCAATGAAGTGCTCGTCCCGATCCAGACCGAGTACTACGCGCTCGAGGGTCTCGGCCAGCTGATCCGCAACGTCGATCTGGTGACCAGGAACCTCAATCCCACCCTCGAGCTGAGCACGATCGTCTTGGTGATGTTCGATGCTCGGACCAAACTGTCGGGGCAGGTCTCGGACGAGGTCAGGGCCCACTTCGGTGAGAAGGTCTGCCGCCAGGTCATTCCTCGGACCGTCCGTTTGAGCGAAGCGCCCTCGTTCGGTCAACCGATCACCGCGTTCGATCCGATGTCGCGCGGTGCGATCGCGTATCGCGAACTCGCAAAGGAGATCCTCGGTGAACAAGCGTAGTGGATTGGGGAAGGGGCTCAGCTCGCTGATACCGGCTGATGTCAGTACCGAAGGTGCCGTCTATCGCGAGCTCGACGTCAACGACGTGGTTCCGAACAAGTACCAACCGCGTGAGCATTTCGACGAGGAGACCCTCGCGTCCCTGACCGCGTCGATTGCCGAGGTCGGAGTGATCCAGCCGATCGTTGTCCGTGAGAACGACGACGGGGGGTACGAACTGATCGCGGGGGAGCGGCGGTGGCGGGCCGCGAAGCGGGCGAACCTGCCGTCGATCCCGGCGCTCGTGCGGACTGTCGATGATCTCTCGAGTCTCGAGACGGCCGTCGTCGAGAATCTTCACCGCCAGGATCTCAACGCACTCGAGGAGGCAGCCGCCTATCAACAGCTCATCGAGGACTTCTCCCTGACCCAGGACGAGGTCGCGACTCGGGTCGGGCGCAGCCGGTCCGCAGTGGCCAACACCATCAGGCTGCTCCAACTGCCGCCGGCCGTTCAGCGGCTCGTGATCGAGGATCAGATCAGCGCCGGCCACGCGCGTGCGCTCCTGGCGACGCCGGATCGCAGCGAACAGGAGCGGGTTGCGAAACAGATCGTGGCCGAGGGGCTCACCGTCCGACAGGTCGAGGATCTGCTCAAGGGCGATGCCGACGAGTGGACTGGTGAACCGGAGTCGGACCAGGGGGACAGCCCGGCGGGGTCGGTCGATGATGATGTCGCGGGAGATTCGGTTGCCACGATGCCCGAGCCGGCCGTGCTCGAACTCGAAGAGCTGCTGGCGGCTCGGTTGTCCACAAGGGTGTCGGTCAAGTTGGGGAAAGGGCCGGGGAAGTTGGTCGTCGACTTCGCCGATCTCGATGATCTCGAACGGATCTATCGGGTGATCACGCCACCAGGCACAGTGGTCTGAGGGAATTTCGCCCCGGTTCGCGATCAGCAAACATCTGACAGTCCCACTGACAATACTGAGCGGTGGGGTGAGGGTATGTGGATCACTCTGTGGACAAGCTGTCGGCAGTGTCGTCGCACCATGCGGTGACTGCCTGTTGTAGTGCGTCGGTGACCGCTGCGGCATGTTCGACGATGGCCGGTGCGGGACCGAGACGGCACCATACGGCCGGCATGCGGGTCTCGCGGAGGATCGGCAATCGCATGCCCCGCGCCGGCAGCTCGGTGCCGAACAGGCTGGTGAGCGCCATCGCGCAACGTTGGGCCAGGGCCCGACCGCCATGTGAGGTGAAACCCTCGATCTCGAAGTAGGACACCTGGTGGCCGTCGTCGGCCAGGGTCAGACCGATGTAGGCCTGGCCGTCCCAGGCGTTGGCGGCCCGGGCCTGATCGGAGAGATCCGGTTGGTGCAGGGTGACGACATCGGCACCGGCGAACCGCAGCCTGCGGGCCAGTCCGTCGACGATCGCGGGGAGACCGCCGGTCTCGCCGATGACGAGCCGCTGCCCGGTGATACCCGCGTGATCGCGCAGACGCTCGAGGTCGCGGACCTCGGCCACCGTCTTGTCCCCCGACCGCCGACCCGAGAGCCGTTCGAGGGCCGCCACCGTTTCCCGGCCCACCACGCCGTCGGGCGTGATGCCCTGGTTGTGTTGGAAGTCCCGGACCGCCCGTTCGGTGTCGGGCCCGAAGATGCCGTCGAGCCAGCCCGCGTCGAAACCGAGGCTTCCGAGGCGGTGCTGGAGGTCGGTGACGTCGTCGCCGCGGGTCATGGGGGAGCGCAGGTAGATCATGCGATCGCCGAGCCGGTAGTCGGCATCGACGAGGGCCGCCCAGGTCTGGCCGGCGCAGATGCCGTCCTCCACGAGCCGCCTCGACGCCTGGAAGGCGCGCAACGCCTTCTCGGTGTGGTCGTCGAACCGGTCGAGGTCACCCAGATCGTTGAATCCGGCCGCGCCGAGGCGGCGGTGGAGATCCCGGACCGCGAGGCCGTGGTCGCCGCGATGCAGAGGGAGGCCCGTGGGTGCGGAGGTCATCGCCGACGAGGTTACTGCCCCGTCGGCTTGCCAGAACTACAGGTAGTCGGCGAGATCGTCGAGCAACGCCTGCTTGGGCTTGGCCCCGATGATGCGCTTCGCTTCCTCGCCGTCCTTGAACAGGATCATGGTCGGAATGCTCATCACCTCGAAGCGACGGGCGATGTCCTGTGCCTCGTCGACGTTGAGCTTGGCGATCTTGAGGGACTCACCCTGCTCGTCGGCGATCTCCTCGAGAATGGGGGCGATCATCTTGCAGGGCCCACACCACTCCGCCCAGAAGTCGACCAACACCGGCGTGGAAGAACTCCCGATCTCCTCGTCGAAGGTGGCGTCGGAAAGCGTGCTGATGGCTCCAGCCATGATGTGGTCCTTTCTGATGACCTGGGTGAGGGAACGCCGCAGCGGCGGTGGGTATTCCCGAAGCGAACGGTTCCCGAAGTGACCCTAGCCGTGTTGCGCTTCGAGCCAGCGCTCGGCGTCGATGGCGGCCATGCATCCGGAGCCGGCCGCGGTGATGGCCTGGCGGTAGACGTCGTCTTGGACATCGCCGCACGCGAAGACACCCGGCACGTCGGTGTAGGAGGAGTCCGGTTGGGTGACGAGATAGCCGTTGTCCTTCATCGCCAGCTGGCCCCGGAACAGTCCGGTGTTGGGCTTGTGGCCGATGGCGATGAACACGCCACCGAACTGAACATCGTTCACTTCGTCGGTCTTCACGTTGCGGAGTCGGAGGCCCGCGAGTTGACCGTCGCCGAGGTACTCCTCCACGACGGTGTCCCACATGATGTCGATCTTGGGGTTGTCGAAGGCCCGCTGTTGCATGATCTTCGACGCCCGGAACTCGTCTCGACGATGGATGATGGTGACCCTGCTCCCGAAGCGGCTCAGGAAACTGGCCTCTTCGATCGCCGAGTCACCACCGCCCACCACCGCGATCTCCTGATCGCGGAAGAAGAAGCCGTCGCAGGTCGCACAGGTGGACAACCCGTGACCGACCAGCTCGTTCTCGTTGGGCAGGCCGAGCATGAGCGACTGGGCCCCGGTGGACACGATCACCGAGTGGGCGAGGTGGGTCGGCTCCTCGGCGTCGGGATCGCCGACCCACACCTTGAAGGGCCGCGCGGAGAAGTCGACCCGTGAGGCCTTGACGGTGTCGATCTCGGCCCCGAAGCGGAGCGCCTGGTTGCGAAAGTTCTGCATGAGCTCGGGGCCCATGATTCCGTCGGGGAATCCGGGGAAGTTCTCGACGTCGGTGGTGAGCATGAGCTGCCCACCGGGTTGGTCGCTCGTGCTGCTCGGTTCCCCTTCGAGCACCAGCGGTGCGAGGTTGGCCCGCGCGGTGTAGATCGCGGCGGTGAGGCCGGCCGGCCCCGAACCGATGATGATGACGTCACGAATGTCGCTCACGCGAACTCCTCAGGTTTGGCCCGACGCGCTCAGGAGAAGAGCGCGTAGCACGCGATCACGACGATGATGATCACATCGAGGACCGCAGCAATGACAACGTTGCGCATGCTCGATGTCTTCCGACTCGCCCAGAGTCCGAAGCCGAGGATGGCGAGCAGCCCACCGATGAACAGGTGCGCGGCCCAGGTCGCGTCGCCGACGCCGGCCCCGATCGGCAGGTAGGCGTCGGCCATGCGGACCAGGAGCACGACCGTGAAGATCACCGCAGCGATGCCGAAGACGATCGCCACGAGACCGAAGACGATGCCTCGCAGGGCCCGTACGGCATTGTCGGTGCCCAGGCTCCGGGCCTTGTCGACGTAGCCGATGATCGAGTCGGTCGCGCCGACGATCCAGTCGTCCTGGGCGGTGGGGGTCTGCTCGGTCATGGCGTCGGAGCCTATCCGCCACCGCCTGGGGCCGCATCAGCGCGGTGCGCCGCGCCGAACTCAACCGCCGTCGCGGGCGTCGACCGATCGCAGCTCGCATGCCGTGAGATCGATCACGAGAGTGGTCGTGCGTCCCTCGGGGAGGCTGAAGAGCCCGACGACCACCGCGTCGCCGGCGCTGGTGGCGATGGCGTAGTCGGCTGCCACCACCTCGATCGGTGGGTCGCCGAAGTACGCGATGACGATGTCGGCCACGTCGAGGCAGTCGGCGGTCATCAAGCCGTCGAGTCTGCGACCCGCGACGTCGAGGAGCTGGTCGCGCGCGAACGTGTCGTCGTCGGGCACCGCGACGGTGGTCGTGGTCGGGGAGTCGTCGGGCGTGTAGGCCCCGGCCTGTCGGTCCACCTCGATCAGGAGGGCGTCGTCGTCGGGGAAGACACCGAGATCGTCGGCCAGCGGATCGAAATCGGCCATCCGCTCGAACAGGCGGACCTGCGCGCTCGAGTACGCGGCGTCCTCACCCCCGAAACCCCCGGAGGCGTCGCCGTCGTCCTCTGCGGCGGCCGTCTCTGCGTCGTCGACGTCGCCGAACATTCCCTCGTCGGCCGTAGGACTGTCGGAAGCGAGTGGTTCGAGCGCACTCTCCATCGCCATGTCGCCCATGTCATCGGCCGCGTCGTCGGCTCCGCCGTCGTCGGCCGCTCCGGCGTCGCTCGTGTCGGCGGTGGCGGCCGTATCGGCGTCGTCGTCGTTCGTGTCGATGGCGCGAAGAGCGGGAACGGCGAGGGCGAGGAGCAGCACCCCCGCTGCCACGGTGGCCACCCGCGCCGACCACGCTCGGCGTCGAGTCGTCGCTGCGGCCAGGTCGGTCACGTTCTCGGCACTGGCGCCGGCCGCCGTGCTCGCAGCGAGCGCGGTCGCGATGAGGCGGTCGGTGTCGCCCGCGCCCAGCGCAGTGACCGGGGTGGACGAGAGTTCGCGGGCCGCTTGCAGCGCGGTGAGACGGTCGCGGAGGGCGGCGTCGGTTGCGAGCCGAGCGTCGAGACGCCGGCGCGCCTCGTCGGCGAGTTCACCGTCGAGGTGGGACGAGAGCAGTTCGTCGTCGGAGAGCGGATGGTCGGGCATGGGCTATGGGGTCTGACGTCGGTCGGGGTGCGGTTGGTTCCCGGCGATCGCATCGGCGAGTCGGCCACGGCCCCTCGCGATGCGTGAGCGCACCGTGCCGGGTGCGATGTCGAGGACGTCGGCGATCTCGGCGTAGTCGAGGCCGGCGACGTCCCGCAGTACGACGGCGGCGCGGAACTCGTCGGGCAGTTCGGCGAGCCCACGGTCGACATCGAGCCGGGCCGAGACGGTTTCGGCCGGATCTCGGGGGGTCGATCCTCCGACCGGCGTGTGACTCGTCGTTTCGAACTCGGGCAACCCGGGGTCGGGCCGCCGACCGCGCCGGCGGAGTTCGTCGAGGCAGGCGTTGGTGGCGACGCGATAGGCCCAGGTCGAGAACTTGGCCCGGCCATCGAACCGGGGGAGCCCTTTCACGATGGCGATGAGGGCCTCCTGCGTGGCGTCCATGGCGTCGGCGTCGTTGCCCGCGAGACGTCGGCAGACCGCATGGATGCGGTCCTGATGCAACCGCAGCAGCTGATCGAGGGCCTTCTGGTCACCTCGCTGCGCGGCGCTGATCAGCGTCGTTTCGTCCATGGGAGCGATCCGCGGACCCTAGCCCACGGTGTGGAGGTGATCGGCGGTCATCGGATCGTGATCTCGTTGATCAGGAGGCGGATCGGGGTGGCCCCGGCACCGAGGTCGGTGAGCCAGAGCACGACGGTGTCGCCCCGGGCGGCGATCGGGATCTCTGCGGTCTCGTCGAGTCCGCTTCCCACCCCGCGAATCGGGCCGAAGTCGCCGATCGACGTCGCGTCCGCTGCCCCGATGCCGTCGGCGACCCGGACCTCGGCTGCCCAGTCGGTCGCAGCCGCGGTGTGCACGGTGATCGACTCGAGATCGGCGGTGCGCTCGAGGGTGAGCACGAGCCCGACGCCCGACTTCGATCCCATGCGGCGGTCTGCGTAGCGCTCGGTCGGCCAACCGGTCGTGGGATCCAGATCGATCGTCGCCGCGGCCCGATCGTCGTGTTCGCCGGGACTACCGGTCCCTTCGGGATCGAAGGCCGCGACCGACCGGATCACGAGGACGTCGCGGCCCGTCAGGGGAGGTTCGTCGTCGCCGGTATCCGCCGAGACCAGCGTCCAACCGAGGACGGCGATGGCGATCACGACCGCGAGTCCGACGAGCCGTGGCCACCAGCGGCGTCGGGGACGGACCCGCGCCGGTGGTGCGGCGTTGCGGGGGGCGGCGACCGCGACCGTCGATGCGGCCGGGGGCCGAGCGAGCATCGTCGTTGCGGCGCCATCGGGCGCCGGAGCCGGAGCCGGAGCCGGAGTGGGCCCGGGTCGTGGGGGTGGCGGGGCGAGGGTCGAACCGTTGCGAAGGGACTGGGCGAAGGCCGCCGCGCTCGGCCACCGGTCGGTCCGATCACGGGCCAGGCCTCGCATGATGTCGGCCGCGAGCGCCGGAGGTACGTCTGGTCGGAGCTCGGTGAGTGGTCGGGCGTCCTCCTCGAGTCGCGCCATGGCCGTGGGCAGGTCGCCGTCGCGATCCCACGGCGGTGTGCCGGCACAACACTCGTAGAGCACGGCCGCGAGGGCGAAGACATCGGCGCGACCGTCGAGGTCGCCGCCACGGACCTGTTCGGGGGCCAGATACTTCGCCGTGCCGAGGACGATCCCGGTGGCGGTGCGGTCTCCGGCGTTGGCCGTGGCGATGCCGAAGTCGGTCAGTTTCGGGGTGCCGTCGATCGTGAGAAGAATGTTGGCCGGCTTCACGTCGCGATGGACCAGCCCGTGGGAGTGCAGGGCGGAGAGCCCGTCGCCGACCGAGGCGCCGAGGGCGGCGATCTCCGCGAAACCGATCGGGCCTTCGTCGAGGCGTTGACGCAGGTCGGGGCCGTCGACCCACTCGAGCACGATGCCGGGCTGATCGCCGATCGAGTCGTAGACGGCGACGAGGTTGCGGTCGGTGACGGTCGCCGCCGTGCGGGCCTCGTCGTCGAAGC
>JAUIML010000061.1 GCA_030432715.1 Acidimicrobiia bacterium
TGTCGTCGACCACCACCTCCACCACGACGACCGCCGCACCGGCCCCCGGGGTCGAGTCCTATGCATGGTCGCTCGTGACCGACGACGCCCCCTGGGGAGGCCGTGCCGGTCTCCGCGTCGTGGAGCTGAACGACTCGCTGTTCGTGCTCGGAGGGCGCACACCCAACGACTCCACGCTTCCCGGCGACAGCACCATCTGGGGTGACGTCTGGCAGTCGACCGACGATGGCGCGAGCTGGAACGAGGTCGACCTCGTCGACGGGCCGACCTGGCCGGCGAGGGCCTACTTCCAGGCCGCCGTGATGGGCGATGAGATGTACGTCATCGGAGGGCAGGACTTCGGTCTGGAACCGAACCCGTTCTGCGCCCTGCTCGAACAGGGCATCGCTCCTCCACCCGGGCTCGGCATCGACCCGGATGCGCCCTGCCCGGAGTTCCTGCCAACCTCCAACTTCTTCAACGACGTGTGGGCCAGCGCCGACGGCGCCACCTGGGAACAGCGCACCGCGGAGGCGCCGTGGGCCGGCCGGGCCGGTCTGAGCGTGGCCGTACTCGAGGACCGCCTCTTCGTCTTCGGCGGCTCCCAGAACGACGACAGCTCGATCATCGGGCCCAACGGTCCGGAACGGCTCTACTTCAACGACGTCTGGTCCAGCGCCGACGGCGTGGAGTGGGAGCTCCTCACCGACGCGGCGCCGTGGGCGCCGCGGGCCGGGGCGTCGGTCGTCGAACGCGACGGACTGATCTGGTTGTTCGGCGGGGAGGACGGGTTCACGTGTTCGCCACTCCCCGACTGTGACGCCCCGTACTTCAACGACGTCTGGACCAGCCCCGACGGCGTCGAGTGGACCCTCGTGACGGAGCGTGCGGCATGGAGCCCGCGCCCCGGTCACCAGTGCGAGCTCCTCGGTCAGACGTTCGTCTGCTTCGGCGGGTTCGGCCTGGTCGAGAACCCGAACGACGTGTGGGCCACCGACGACGGCGTCGAGTGGACCCTGCTCGACGGCACGCCCTGGAACGCCGCCGCCCCCGACGAGGTCCGCTACGACTTCGACTCCATCACCGTCGACACCGATGGCGGGCCCGCGATCCTTACGGTCGGCGGCGACCGCGAAACGTTCGACTTCGACGATCCCGAGAACTATCTCCGGGTCGACGACGACGTGTGGCTGTTCGGGCCGTGACCTAGTTCACCGACACTTACCAGCGGGTAACGAAACCAACTGCAAACATCGGGAGTCGGAAGCGCGAACGACCGCCCTCGGAGGCACCCGCACATGATCGTCTTCACCTACCCTGGCCAGGGCTCCCAAGCACCGGGGATGGGTTCGGCCTGGGCCGACCATCCCTCGTGGGAGCTGGTCGAGGAGGCTTCGGAAGCCGCCGACCGCGATGTCGCCGCACTCCTGCTCGACACCGACGCCGACGAGCTCACGATGACCCGCAACGCCCAGCTCGCGACCTTCGTGACCTCGATGGTCGCGCTCGACGCGGTCAGCCGGCTCGGCGCCGAAGCCGTCGCCCACGCCGGCCACAGCCTCGGCGAGTACTCCGCCCTCACCGCGGCCGGCGCCCTCGACTTCGCGGATGCCGTCCGTCTCGTCAACGAACGCGGCGACGCCATGCAGTCCGCGGCCGACGAGCAGCACGGCACGATGGCCGCGCTGCTCGGGCTCGACGACGATCAGGTCGACATCGCCTGCCAGCGGGCCGCCGGAGAGGTCTGGATCGCCAACTACAACGCACCCGGCCAGGTCGTGATCGCGGGTGTGCCCGACGACCTCGATCGGGCCTGTGAGATCGCAAAGGAGCTCGGCGCCAAACGGGCCATGCGCCTTCCGGTGGGCGGGGCGTTCCACACCCCGCTCATGGCCCCCGCCCGCGACCGTCTCCGCAAGGCGATCGACCAGGTCGAGTTCCGGGCGCCCGAACAGCCCGTCTACGCCAACGTCGACGGGATCGCCCACGGCGACGCCGCCGACTGGCCCGATCTCCTCGGCGCCCAGCTCTGCTCCCCAGTTCGTTGGCGCCAGACCCTCCGCATGCTCGAGGCCGACGGGTTCACGACCTATGTCGAGCTGGGCCCTGGCACGGTGCTCACCGGGCTCGTGAAGCGGACGGTCAAGACCGGCAACCGGATCAACATCGCCACACCAGCCGACCTCGACGGTCTGCTCGAACAGCTCGCCGGGAAGCCGCAGAGCGGTGCGGGCGTCCTCGAAGGCGAACACCTCTTCGCCACCGAACGCCTCGTCGTCTCACCGGCCACGGGCGTGTTCGCCCTCGGCGCAGGGGTCGAACCGGGCATGGCGATCGCCGTCGGCGACGTGATCGGCACGGTCGGCGCCCACGAGGTCGTCAGCTCGTTCGCCGGCGAGGTGATGGGGGTGCTCGCCCTCAAGGGTGAGCGGGTCGGCTCGCGCCAGCCCATCGCCTGGCTGCGGACCCACTGAGCATGACCATCCGCATCAACGGCATCGGCACCGCCCTGCCGGAGAAGATCCTGACCAACGCTGATCTGTCGGAGATGATGGACACCTCCGACGAGTGGATACGGGCCCGGGCCGGCATCGGGGCCCGCCACGTGGGTGGTGTCACGTCGGAGATGGCGATCGAGGCCGGCGCAAATGCCCTCAAGGCGGCCGATCTCGGCCCCGACGACATCGACCTCCTCATCCTGTGCACCACGACACCCGATCAGCGCTTCCCGGCCACCTCGGCCGTGGTCCAGTCCGGGCTCGGCCTCACCTGCGGCGCATTCGACGTCAACGCCGTGTGCGCCGGTTTCACCTACGGCTACGTGAGCGCCTACGGGATCATGCTGGCCCCCACGGGTCCCGACCGCGTGCTGCTCATCGGCAGCGATGCCATGTCGACCATCACCGACTGGACCGATCGCGGCACGGCCATCCTCTTCGGCGACGGTGCCGCTGCCGTCGTCATGGAGAAACACGAGCAGGGCGAACTGCTGGCTTTCGACCTCGGAGCCGACGGCAACCTGCAACCGATCCTCTACTGCGACCATGACGGGTTCATCCAGATGGAGGGCCGCGAGGTCTTCAAGAAGGCCGTCCGAGCCGTCGCCCAGTCGGTCGAGAGGGTTCTGGCCAAGGCGGGGGTCTCCCCCGACGACGTCGACGTCGTGCTCCCCCATCAGGCGAACATCCGCATCATCGAGGCCGTGTGCCAACGCATCGGGATCCCGATGAGCAAGACCCACAACGTCCTGGAGACGACGGGCAACACCTCGGGCGCCTCCATTCCCCTCGCCATGGCCCAAGCCGAGGCCGACGGCGTGCTCGAACCGGGTGCCATCGTGCTGATGTCGGGCTTCGGCGCCGGCATGGCCTGGGGTTCGGCGGTCCTGCGGTGGTAAGCCGTCGGAGAACGAGAGAGCATTCATGACTGACACCACCAGCCGCGTCGTCCTCGTGACCGGCGGCAACCGCGGCATCGGGCTCGCCACCGCCAAACGCTTCCAGGCCGCCGGCCACAGGGTCGCGATCACGGCCCGTAGCGGCGAGGCTGACGATTCCGACGGACTCACCATCGTGCGCTGCGACGTGACCGACAGCGCCTCGGTCGACGCTGCCGTCGGCGAGATCGAGGAGACTCTCGGCGCGGTCGAGGTGCTCGTCAGCAACGCCGGCATCACCAGGGACGGCCTCGTCCTGCGCATGGGCGACGACGACTTCACGGACGTGCTCGACGCCAACCTCACCGGTGGATTCCGCGTCGCGAAGCGGGTGGCCAAAGGCATGATGCGGGCCCGTTGGGGGCGGATGGTGTTCGTCTCGTCGGTGGTCGGACTCGGCGGCCAGGCCGGTCAGGCCAACTACGCGGCGTCGAAGGCCGGGCTCATCGGACTGGCTCGCTCCCTCGCCAAGGAGTTCGCCAGCCGCAACATCACCGCCAA
This sequence comes from Acidimicrobiia bacterium, assembly GCA_030432715.1. Lineage (GTDB taxonomy): Bacteria > Actinomycetota > Acidimicrobiia > Acidimicrobiales > Aldehydirespiratoraceae > JAJRXC01. Next base: position 3,917 of record JAUIML010000061.1, read on the forward strand.
CGTCGTCGCTCCCGGCCCGATCGAGACCGACATGCTCGCCGCCCTCACCGACGACCAGCGCGAAGCCATGCTGGCGATGGTGCCGGCGGGACGACTCGGTGCCGCCGACGAGATCGCCGCAGCCATCGCCTTCCTCTCATCCGACGACGCGGGATACATCACGGGTACCGTGCTCCCCGTCGACGGCGGCCTTTCCATGGGCTGATCAGCCTCCGCTGACTAGCCTCGACCCACAACCCAAGCAGGGAGAAACCCAGTGAGTGACAACTTCGAGCGCTTCAAGAAGTGCGCAGTCGACGTACTCTCCGTCGACGAAGGCCAGATCGTCCCCGAAGCCACCTTCGAGAGCCTCGATGCCGACAGTCTCGACCTCGTCGAACTCGTCATGGCCCTGGAAGAGGAGTTCGACGTCAACGTCGAAGAAGAAGAGCTCGAGGGTGTGACCACCATCCAGGGCGCGTTCGCCCTCGTCGAGTCGAAGCTCTGACATGAAAGGCCGTCGCGTCGCCGTCACCGGCATCGGCGTGGTGGCCCCGTGCGGGGTCGGCGTCGATGCGTTCTTCGAGGGCCTGTGTTCGCCCGCGCCCGTGGGCCCGCGCACGCTCGACGACTTCGACCCGACGCCGTACTTCGACAATCCCAAGGAAGCCCGGCGCAGCGACCGGTTCTCACAGTTCGCGCTGGCCGCCGCCCAGGAGGCGCTCGACCAGGCCGGTGAGCTCGATGCCGATCCGGCCCGCCGGGGCACGTTCATCGGCACCGGTGTCGGAGGGATCCAGACGCTCGAGGCCCAGATCCAGGTGCGGATCGAGAAGGGCGAACGCCGTGTGTCGCCCTTCCTCGTGCCGATGATGATGGCCAACGCGGCCGCGGCGACGCTGTCGATGCGCTACGGCTGGCAGGGGCCGTGTGAGAACACCGTCACCGCCTGCGCCGCCGGCACCCACGCCATCGGAAACGCCGCCCGCATGATCGCCGACGGGCGCTGCGACGCTGTCCTGGCCGGCGGCAGCGAGGCACCCTTCACTCCCACGGCGGTTGCCGGCTTCGGCAACATGACCGCCCTCAGCAACTCCGGAATCAGTCGGCCCTTCGATGTCGACCGCGACGGCTTCGTGATGGCCGAGGGCGCCGGCGTGCTCGTGCTCGAGGAATGGGACCGAGCCGTTGCCCGCGGGGCCACGATCCTCGGCGAGGTCCTCGGTTCGGCGTCCACCGCCGACGCCCACCACATCACCGCACCGGCACCGGGCGGGACCGGCGCCATCAACTGCATGCGCTTGGCGATGGAGGATGCCGGCATCACCGCGGCCGACGTCGTCCACATCAACGCCCACGGCACCTCGACCGACAAGAACGATGCCGCCGAGGCCGCCGCGGTCGCCAAGGTGTTCGGCACGCCCGGCCCGGCGGTCACGTCCACCAAGGGCGTCACCGGCCATGCGCTCGGTGGTGCCGGGGCGCTCGAGGCCGTCGCCGTCCTCGCCGCGATGAGCAAGGGCCTCATCCCGCCCACCGCCGGACACGAGAACCGGGATCCCGAGATGCCCGAGATCGACATCGTCGTCGGGCAACCCCGCCCGTGGACCCCAGGCCCCTCGCTGTCCAACAGCTTCGGCTTCGGCGGCCACAACGGCACCATCGTCCTCGGCCCCGCCTGACCACCCACCCCGAGGCTTCTTAACCGAGAAAGGCGCGCTGAGCGCGCCTTTCTCGGTTAAGAAGCGTCTCGGTCGACGATGACGAACATGAGCTCGCAGCTCGTCGCCAGTTCGCCGTCGACCGTGGCCCGCCCTTCGCCCTTGCCCGCCCGGGCCGACATACGCGTCATGGTGACCTCGATGTCGAGGATGTCACCGGGGCCGACCTGTCGACGGAAGCGGGCCTTGTCGAGCCCCCCGAAGAGCGGCAGCTTTCCCGCATAGCGCTCATCGGTGAGAACGGCGAACGCGCCGACCTGGGCGATGGCCTCGCACATGAGTACACCGGGCAGGGTGGGCCGTCCGGGGAAGTGGCCGGCGAAGAACGCCTCGTCGCCGGTGAGCCGCCACCGGCCCGCGGCGGACTCGCCCGGGGTGATGGCCGTGATCTCGTCGACGAAGAGAAACGGATCTCGGTGGGGCAGGACGTCGACGGGGTCGGGGAAGCTCATGACGCTCGAACCTAGCCGCCCGTCGGGCTGCCAAAACGCGAATCGGGAGCGGCCGTGGCCGCTCCCGATCAGAGAATGCTCGCCGAAGCGAGGATCAGCTCTTCCCCGCAGCCTTCAGCTTCGAACCGACGGTCAGCTTCGTGCGGGTGCCGGCCGGGACCTGGATGGCCTCGCCCGTCTGGGGGTTGCGGCCGGTGCGAGCCGAGGTCTTCGCCCGCTCGGCCTTGAGCCAACCGGTGATCGCGACTTCGTTGCCCTTGCTCACCTGATCGGCGATCGTCTCGAACATGGCGTCGAGGCAGGCACCGGCGTCCTTCTGGCTGACGCCTGCGGACTCGGCCATCGCGGCGATGAGTTCACCCTTGTTCATCTTGCTCTCCTGTACTGCGTTGTGAAATCCACGGCTTTCGCGGGCTTGTGAATTACACGCGAGTCGAAATCCGCCCGCGAGTCAAGCATTTCCGCCTCCAGCGACCGGCGTTGACCCTTGAAATCTTGCCAAAACCGGGATTCCGCCCACTCACCGCGGCAAGTTACACACCCGAGGTGGGATTCAGCGTTCGGTGTTGCGGAGGAAGTCGGCCGAGCGCACGAAGTAGTCGGTCATCGTCTCCACCACGATCGCGGGTGTTGCCCGTCGTTGCGCGGTGATCTCGAGGGCGCGACCCATGTGGCCGAGCCATGCGTCGCGGGCCGCTTCGTCGACGGTGAACGGCATGTGACGCATCCGCAGGCGCGGGTGACCACGGTGCTCGCTGTAGGTCGCCGGGCCGCCCCAGTACTGGACCAGGAACATGGCCAGCCGGGCTTTCGCCCCGGCCAGATCGGCGGGATACATGGGTCGGAGGAGCTCGTCGTCCTCCACGCCCTCGTAGAACGTCTCGACCAGCTCGGCGAAGAAGTCACTGCCCACGACATCGTGGACGCTCGTCGGTCGATCGGGCTCGCTCACCCCGAGAACGCTACCGTCGCCGCCATGACCGCATACCTGATCATCAACTACCGAATCACCGACCCCGACCTCTACGGCGAGTACTTCCAGCTCGCGGGGCCGGCGCTCAGGATCGGCAGCGAGTGCGAGGTCCTGGTCGCCGATCCTGCGTCGGTCCGGATCGAAGGCGAAACCGCGGGCCATCAGACGATCGTCCTGAAGTTCGAGTCGGCCGAACGAGCCCGCGAGATCTACGAGTCCGGCGAGTACCAGGCCGTCCTGCCGAAGCGTCTCGCCGCGACCACCGACCACTTCGCCGTGCTCGCGGCCGGCCTCGACTGAGCACGGTCGTACCGGGTTCAGCCCACCCCTGCGAGGCGGGCCAACGACCGCTGGAGACGTACGAGCTCCTCGAGCTCGGCCAGGCACTCCGGGCACTCCTCGAGATGGGCCAGCACCGCCGCCACGCGCCCCGCATCGAGTTCGTCGTCGAGCAGACCCTCGAGCGCCTCGGCCCAACGGGCCCGATGGAGCCATCCCATGGCTGCGGAACCCGCGGCTCGGCGACAGCATTCCCCGTGAGCGGCCAACTAGCCGCTCACGGGCGACTAGCTTCGCCTCGCATGTCGGAGTCCGCGGTCGACGAGAGTGCCCAGAGGGAAGCCTTCGACCGCCATGTCGTGCCGGAGATCGAGGTGCTCTACCGGGTGGCCCGTTCGATCACCCGGAACCCGACCGACGCCGAGGACCTCGTGCAGGACACCATGCTGCGGGCGTATCGCGGCATTCTCCGCTTCGACGGACGCCACCCTCGAGCCTGGCTGCTGACCATCATGCGCAACGCGCAGATCAATCGGGTCCGGCGCAAGCGCCCGGAGCTGCTCCGCGACCCGGACACCGCCATGGCGCGGCTGGCCGACGAGGACAGCGCCGACCTCGGGCCCGAAGCACAGATCGTCGACGCCGAATACGACGCCGCCGTGGAGCGAGCCGTCGACGCGCTGCCCGAGAAGTTCCGCGCCGTCGTGGAGCTCGTCGACATCCAAGGCCTGTCCTACGCCGAGGCCGCCGAGATCATGGGGGTGCCGACCGGCACGATCATGAGCCGGCTCCATCGCGCCCGCACCAGAATCCGGAAGCACCTCGAGTCGAGCGGTGCCTACGTGAATGGACGACCGACATGATCCGCCGAAGCCGACGCCGCCGCCACAAGCCCGAGGTCGACTGCCGCGAGGTGGGACGCGTGCTCCAGAGCTATCTCGACGGTGATGTCGAGGACGACTTCGCGGCCAAGATCGGCGCCCATCTCGAGGCCTGCAAGGACTGCGGACTCGAATACGAGACCTACCGGCGGATCAAGACGTCGCTCGCCGCCAAGATGCCCGAGGTCGATCCCGCCGCCGTCGAGCGTCTCCGGGCCTTCGGCGCCGAGATCACCGGCGACAGCCCCGAGGCGTAGCGACGGGACCTTGGGCCCTGCCCGCCGCCCGCCGAGGTTGGGACAGTGCTCACATGCGCATTCTCCTGCTCGCCGACGACGACGGCCACTTCCGTGAGGCCGCAGAGCCCCTCGAACGCAAGGGCCACGAGGTGGTCGGATGCCACCCCGACGGCGCCGCCGGCCACCGCTGGCCCTGTTCGGCCGTCGACGACATGTGTCCCCTCGACGAAGGCATCGACGCGGCCGTCGCCCTCGGCACCCCCGACGGGCGGCCTGATGCCGGCGTCGGTTGTGTTGTCCGTCAGCACATACCCCTGGTGATCGACACGGAGAAGAGCGCAAACGAGCTCTGGCCCTTCGCGGCGGCGATGGTCGACTCGCTCGACGACTCGCTGGTCGACGCGGTCGAGTCGCTCCAGGGCGCGCCGCTCCCCCGCCTGACCGACGCCGCCGCCGGCGCCGTGGCGGGTATCGCCGACCGCCTCGAGCTCGAAGGGCCGTTCGAGACCGTCGTCACCCGCAATCGGCGCAACATCCAGGCCACGATCCACGGTCCCGAGTCGACCACGAAGGAGCAGCGGGCATCCATCGCCCAGGCGGCCTTCGCCGCAGTACGCAATGCGCTCCCGACCGGTGTGACCAACCAGATCAACGTCGCCTACGACGTCCGCCCCTAGTCAGACCAGCGCCCGGTACAGCGCTTCGTTCTCGTCGTCGAAGCACACGAAGAGCACCCGGTCGATCGCCGACCCCGAGTCGGTGGCGTCGCGTACGGTGGCGACCGCGATCTCCGCCGCCAGGGGCTTGGGAAAGCGGTACACCCCGGTGCTGATGTTGGGGAACGCGACGCTGCGAGCACCCAGCTCCTCGGCCAGCTCGAGCGAGCGCCGGTAGGCCGAGGCCAGCGTCGCGCGGTGTTGCTCGGCCTCGGCATCGGTCCACACGGGACCGACGGTGTGGATCACCCACCGGGCCGGCAGGCGTCCGGCGGTGGTCGCCACCGCATCGCCCGGGCGGCATCCGCCGAGTTCGCGGCATTCGGCCATGATTTCCGGCCCGCCGGCGGCATGGATCGCCCCGTCGACACCACCGCCCCCGGCCAGTCGTGCGTTGGCCGCGTTGACGATCGCGTCGACCTCCACAGCGGTGATGTCGCCGCGAAGGACCGTGAGCTCAGCCGGCAGCGGAGTTGCTCTCCCGTTCGCCCTTCACGAACGCCTCGCGCGCCTCTTCGCCGAGGCCGTGGAGGTTTAGCTCGAAGGTGAACCCCTGCTCGTAGCGATAGCTGCGGCTCGGGTCGTCGTCGATGCCGTTGAGCGACCGCTTGGCCGCGCGCATGACGATGGGGTGCTTCGAGGCAACCACGCGGGCCACCTCGCGAGCAGTGTCCATCAGCTCGGCCAGGGGGACGACCCGCAGGACGGTGCCCCATTCGGCGAGCTGTTCGGCTTCGACCGGCTCGCAGCTGTAGAGCATCCACCGCAGGTGCTTCTCGGGGACGAGGCGACCGAGGTGCGTGGCGGCGCCGAGGGCACCGTTGTCGATCTCGGGCAGGCCGAACTTCGCTCCCTCTGCGGCGACCACGATGTCGGCGCTGCCCGCCAGCCCGATGCCGGTGCCGAGGCAGAAGTCGTTGACCGCGCAGATGACCGGGACGGCGCATTCATAGACCGCCCGAAAGGCGTCGAAGCAGGCCTGGTTGACGCCGAGGATCCCCTCGTTGCCGGGCATCTGCTGCATTTCCTTGATGTCGACACCGGCGCAGAATCCCCGGCCGGTGGCCGTGAGGATCACCGCCTTGACGTCGGGACGGGTGCGCACGCCGTCGAGCACGACGGCGAGCCGCTGGGTGTCGGCGATCGGCAGGGCATTGACCTTCGGGTTGTCCATCACCAATTCGAGGACACCGTCGTCGCTGAGCGACTCGTGGATGGTCACTTGCGCACCAGCACCGACGAGCCGTGACCGAACAGGCCCTGGTTGGCGGTGACGCCCACGCGAGCGCCCTCGACCTGGCGCCCCTCGGCCTGGCCCCTGAGCTGCCACGTCAGTTCGCAGACCTGGGCGATCGCCTGGGCGGGGACCGCTTCGCCGAACGCACCGAGACCGCCGGACGGGTTCACCGGCAGACGGCCGCCGATGCTGGTGACACCGTCGTTGAGGAGCTTCTCGGCCTCACCCTCGGCGCAGAAGCCGAGCTGCTCGTACCAGTCGAGCTCCAATGCCGACGACAGGTCGTAGACCTCGGCGACGTCGACGTCGTCGGGACCCAGGTCGGCCTCGGCGTAGACCCGGTCGCCGATCGACTGCTTGAACCCGCGTTCGGGGCGGGCTGTCTCACCGGCGGAGTCGGTGGCGAGGTAGGGCAGGTCGATCATGGTGTCGGGGAACGTGGGCGTGACCGTGGAGATTCCCGCCACGCGGACCGGATCGGTGTGGCCGTGGGCCTTCGCGTACTCCATCGACGAAACCACGATCGCCGCGCCGCCGTCGGAGGTGGCGCAGATGTCGAGGAGGCGGAGCGGATCGGACACGACCGGCGAGTTCATCACGTCGTCGATGTCGTACTCCTTGGTGAACCGGGCCCGCGGGTTGTGCACCGAGTGGCGCGAGTTCTTCACCTTGACGCGGGCGAAGTCCTCCTGCGTGGCCCCGTAGACATCCATGCGGCGACGGGCCTGGAGCCCGAAGTACACCGGGTTGGTCGCGCCGACGAGCTTGAACCGCAACCAGTCCATGTCGTCGGGCCGGTCGCCCTCGTTGGGGGCGAGGAACCCCTTCGGCGTGGTGTCGGCCCCGACGATGAGCGCGACGTCGGTCGCCCCCGAGAGGATCTGGCCCCTGGCCACCTGCAGCGCCGTGGCCCCGGAGGCGCAGGCGGCGTAGGACGACGCCACCTGGGCGCCGTTGAACCCGAGCTTCTGCGCGAAGGTCGACCCGGCGACATAGCCGGGATAACCACAGCGGACCGTGATCGCGCCCGACACGAACCCGACGTCGTTCCAGTCGACGCCCGCGTCGTCGAGCGCATCGCGGGCCGCCACGGTGCCGTAGTCGGTGAACTGGCGGCCCCACTTGCCCCACGGGTGCATTCCCACCCCGAGAATCGCGATCTCGTCCATCAACCGTTCTCCCCTGCCTCGACGGGCTTCCACTTCCACACCATGTACTCGTGGTCGTCGTCCTCGTAGAGCGTGTCGACGACCAGTTCGACCTCGGTGCCGACGGTCAGGTCGTCGGGCGTGATGCCCTGCACGCACTGGCCCAGCACGACCATCTGTTCCTTCTCGAGCTGCACGGCGGCGATCGTGATCGGCTCGTAGGGGTCGGTGTTGGCCACGAACGGCGGCGGCGGCTGGTAGTCCGAGGTCGTGTAGGACCAGACCGTGCCGGTGCGGGAGAGGAGAACCTCCTCGAGCTCCGCCCCGACCGCGGCGGGATCGCCACCGGCGACGTGCTTCGGGAAGAAGTAGGTCTCGCGCCCGGGCACCTTCCCGCCGATGAGCCGTGGCTCGTCGCCCATGGTGAACATGCCCTCGACCGCTGGCACTCGCTGCTTCGTCACTGTCGGTGTCTCCCGTCGGCGGATCTGACGCCTCGCCAGAGTAACGGTTACCGTCGCCCACCATGAACGCCAGTCAGTACAACCAGAGCATCTCCAGCTGGGACGACTACCCCGTGCACCAGACGTCGGAGTACATCCGTCACGTCGCGACCAGCGATCGCAACTTCTACGACCGGTACTACTTCAACCTCCACCCGAGTTCCGACCGGTACTTCGCGATCTTCGGGCTCGGCGTGTATCCCAACCTCGGCACGACCGACGCGTTCCTCGCCGTCACCCACGACGGCGTGCAACGGATCATGCGCGCCTCGAAGCCGCTGGGCGACCGCATGGACATCTCCGTGGGTCCGTTCCGCATCGAGGTCCTCGAACCGCTCCACCGCCTCCGCGTCGTCGTCGAACCCAACGAGGCCGACATCTCGATGGACGTGACGTGGACGGGCAGCCACCCCGCGTTCGAGGAGCCGAGGCAGTACATCCGCAGCCGCGGCACGGTCATGTTCGACACCCAGCGCTTCGCCCAGTGCGGACGCTGGGAGGGGCAGATCACCATCGCCGGTGAGGAGATCGCCGTGACCCCCGACGTCTGTGGGGGATCCCGCGACCGCAGTTGGGGCGTCCGTCCGGTCGGCGAGAAGCAGCCCGACGGCATCCGCCAGTCGATCCACACGATGGCCGGGATGTGGAACTACATGCCGATGGACTTCGGCGATCACTCGATCATCTACATGTGCCACGAGGAACCGTCGGAGAACCGGCCGCTCGAGGAGGCGATGCGCGTCTGGAAGGACCCGACCCGCGAGCCCGAGTGGCTCGGTCATCCCCAGTGGGAGCACGACATGATCCCCGGCACACGGCTGCTGAGCGGAAGCCGGATCACCTTTCCCGATGCACCCGAGGGTTCGATCACCGTCGACTGCAAGCCGCTGCTGACCAACTTCATCTCGATCGGCACCGGCTACGGCATGGACGAGGACTGGCGCCACGGCATGTGGCAGGGCGAGGAAGAGGTCGTGCAGGCCCTCGAGATGAACGTCGACGAGATCCGGCCCCTCGCCCAGTACGGCGTGGTCGACTCGGTCGGCGAGTTCACCTACGACGGCAAGGTCGGCTACGGACTCTACGAACACGGCTTCTTCGGCCCGTTCGAGAAGATGAACCTGCACGAGCAGGGGGATCTCCACCCGTAGTGCGCGGGGCGGTCGTACGCTGGCGCCGTCATGGCTCCGCTGCCGCCACCACCTCCTCCCCCACCCCGGATTCCTCCGCCACCGGCGCCGACCCGGACCATCCACCGGTCGACCTTCGACCATGCGGTGTCTCGGTGGGGCATCGGCGATGCCCTCCTCTCGATGGTCGTGTTCTTGGCGGTCTCGCTCGCGGTCGGGTTCCTCGCCTACTTCGCGGTCGACGGCGACGTGCTCGCCGGTCCGTGGCTGCTGGCGGCGGTCGCCGTCCCCCCGCTCGTCCAGCTCGCGCACGTCACGTGGATCGCCCGGGCCCGGGGCGCCGGTCTGGCCGCCGACTTCCGCCTTCGGATCAAGGGCTCCGACGTGGCGACAGGGGCCGGCCTGTGCGTCGCCGGGCTCATCCTCGCCGGCATCACGGCCACCATCATCTTCGAACTCCTCGACCGGGAGCCCACCGCCGCGGCTGCAGAACTCGTCCAGGACAGCGAGGCCGGCAACGGCCTCACGATCTGGATCTACCTGTTCGCTTTCCTCGCGGCCACGCTCATCCCACTGGTCGAGGAGCTCGTGTACCGCGGTCTGTGGTGGAGCGCCCTGGAGAAACGCGGCGTGCCGCCGGTGGCGGTGCTCTTCATCACCAGCGCCCTCTTCGCCATCGTGCACCTCGAACCGGTCCGCACGCCGGTCCTGTTCGTGCTGGGTCTGGCCATCGGCCTCGGCCGCCTGGTCACCGGCCGCATCGCCGCCTCGATCGCGGCGCACGTGTACATCAACGCGATCGCCATGCTCTTCCTCCTCATCGACCTCGGCACCGGGTGACGCCCTCCCCCGCCGTGGGGTGTTACCGTCCTCTCCACGTCGTCTGCAGCGGCGGGAGAGCGATGACCGGTCCCCGGACCGGATCATCCGCCGAAGGAGCAACCTCCCCGGGAACCTCTCAGGCACCCCGACCGCCACTGCGTGGGCGTCTCGGGAGAGTGATGTCGACCGCAGGGTCGGGCATCCGCCGAAGGGGAAAGCGCCAGCCGGGCGACCGGCCGTCGTGAAGCTCTCAGGCCTCCGGACCGAGCGGGGAATCCCGCTCGCGACCCCCGGAGTTCCCGTGACCACCAGCCCCGCCCACAGCGATCGCCCGACCCTCGTCGAACTCGAGGGCCGCAACGCCTTCGTGGGCCGCCACATCGGCCCGACGGCCACCGAGCGCGACACGATGCTCCGGACCCTGGGTGTCGACAGCATCGCCGAGCTCATCGACCAGACGGTGCCGGACGACATTCGCATGACGGCGCCCCTCGACCTGCCGGCACCCATCGGGCAGCAGGCAGCCCAGGACGAGCTGCGCGAGATCGCATCGGCGAACCGTCCGCTCACCTCGCTGATCGGCATGGGCTACCACGACACCATCACGCCGCCCGTGATCCGGCGCAACATCATGGAGAACCCGGGCTGGTACACCGCCTACACGCCCTACCAGCCCGAGATCTCGCAGGGCCGGTTGGAAGCGCTCCTCAACTTCCAGACCATGGCGAGCGAGCTCAGCGGCATGGACCTCGCCAACGCGTCGTTGCTCGACGAGGGAACGGCGGCCGGCGAAGCGATGACCATGCTCCACCGGATCAGCCGCGGCAAGCAGGGCGACCGCTTCCTGATCGATCCCGAGTGCCACCCGCAGACCATCGCCGTGGTCGAGACCCGGGCCGAGCCGATCGGCCTCGAAACCGTCGTGGCCGACCCGCTCACGGCCGACCTCGACAACGTCTACGCCGTGCTCGTGCAGTACCCCGGGAGCACCGGCGCGATCCCCGACCTGCCCGCCATCATCGAGCGCTGCAAGGCTGCCGACACGCTCGTCGCGGTGGCCGCGGATCCCCTCGCCCTCACCGTGCTCACACCGCCGGGCGAGCTCGGGGCCGACGTGGTGCTCGGTTCGACCCAGCGATTCGGGGTCCCGATGGGCTTCGGTGGTCCCCACGCGGCCTACTTCGCCGTGCGCGAAGACCACCAGCGCTCGCTGCCCGGGCGACTCGTCGGCGTCTCGATCGACACCCGCGGCCGCCGAGCGCTCCGCCTCGCACTGCAGACGCGCGAGCAGCACATCCGTCGCGAGAAGGCGACCTCCAACATCTGCACCTCGCAGGTGCTCCTCGCGGTCATGGCGTCGATGTACGCCCTGCACCACGGTCCGGTCGGCCTCCGTCGTATCGCCCGTCGCGTCAATCGCCTGGCCGCCGTCCTCGCGGAGGGACTCCGCGAGAACGGAATCGAGATCGTCCATGACCGGTTCTTCGACACCGTGTGCGCCCGGGTACCGGGTCGAGCCGACAAGATCATGGCCATCGCCCTGGCGGAGGGCATCAACCTCCGCCGAATCGATGCCGACACCGTCGCGGCGTCGCTCGACGAGACCACCGGCCGGCGGGAGATCGAGACGGTCTGGCATGCCTTCGGGGTCGAGTCCGACGTCGACCGCCTCGACGCCGTCGTCGACGACCCCCGACCTCAGGAGCTCCGACGGACCACCCCGGCGCTGTCGCACCCGATCTTCTCCGCCTACCGATCCGAGACCGAGCTCGTCCGCTACATGCGACAGCTGGTCAACAAGGACATCGCCCTCGACCGCTCGATGATCCCGCTGGGCAGCTGCACCATGAAGCTCAACGCGGCAACCGAGATGGAGCCGATCAGCTGGCCCGAGTTCGCCGGCATCCACCCCTTCGCGCCGGTCGACCAGACCGTCGGCTACCAGCGGATGATCGACCAGCTCGAACGCTGGCTCGTCGAGATCACCGGCTACGCCGCGGTTTCACTGCAGCCCAACTCCGGGGCCCAGGGGGAGCTCGCCGGCCTCCTCGCGATCCGCGCCTACCACCGGTCGCGTGGCGACCACGATCGAGACATCTGCCTGATCCCGTCGTCGGCCCACGGCACCAACGCGGCCAGCGCGGTCATGGCCGGCATGAAGGTCGTCGTGGTCGAGTGCGACCCGCTCGGCAACGTGGACTTGGCCCATCTCGACAAGGTGGTCAGCGAACACCGCGACCGGCTCGCGGCCCTGATGGTCACCTACCCGTCGACCCATGGTGTGTTCGAGGTCGAGATCCGCCGCATCTGCGACATGATCCACGAGGCCGGCGGCCAGGTGTACCTCGACGGCGCCAACCTCAACGCGATGGTGGGGCTCGCCCAGCCGGGCGAGTTCGGCGCCGACGTCAGCCACCTCAACCTCCACAAGACCTTCTGCATCCCCCACGGGGGCGGCGGGCCGGGCATGGGACCCATCGGCGTGGGAGCGCACCTGGTGCCGTTCCTGCCCAACCATCCGCTCAACCCCGTCGCCGGCCCGCCCACGGGCGCCGGCCCGATCGCGGCGGCGCCGTGGGGGTCGGCCGGCATCC
>JAUIML010000300.1 GCA_030432715.1 Acidimicrobiia bacterium
AGGAGGGGAAGTCAAAGCCTCATTACCAATGCTGCCTCGCGGCTTGCAACAATATCCGTAGGAGATTTTCAGTTTTCCGAATTTGCCGGCATGGATATCTTCCATCAGCCCCGCATACTGGGCGCTGCTGCGACGTTGCGTTCCGTGTTGAACCACTACGCCATACTTTTCCTGTGCGGCGACAGCGATGCGTCCTTCAGAAACATCGTGGCTCATCGGTTTTTCGACATAAACATGCTTTCCAGCCTGCGCCCCCCAGATCGTCATCAGGGAGTGCCAGTGGTTCGGAGTCGCAATGGAAATGGCATCCACATTTTTGTCTTCCAGGACCACTCGTACATCGCTAACCCCTTTACAGTTGAATGGGCCTTCCACCTTTTTCTGCAGGTCTGCCATCCGTTTGGCGAGAACATCTTTATCCGGATGGACCAGATAGGCAATTTCGACATTCTTCTGTTCCAACCAACCTTGAATGTGCGACTGTCCGCGACCATTGAGCCCCACTACGGCAATTCGGATTCGGTCGTTGGCTTCTTTAATATTACCGGACGCTTTCGTTCCGGTGATCAGCAACGATGCCGCGGCCGTGCCGGATACGGCCCACCGGTGCCGCCGGACGAACGTCCGCAACCGATATCCCCGAGCATCGCCGCGGGCTCGTACGGGACGTCCATTCAGGTGTCGCTCGAGGTCCTCCCTGAACGCGCTGACATTGGCGTACCGCTCGGACGGTCGGGCCCGCAACGCTCGGACGAGGATCGCGTCGAGATCCCCGCGAAGCCGTTTCCGGAGGGCCGACGGGGTCGTGCCACGGGCCGAATAGACCGAGTCCGGCCCGTGGCCGCGGGGCTCCACTGACCCTCGAGTATTGCCGGGCGGCACAGCGGCGGACGGGGCCGTCGGCTCTCCACCCTCGACGACCTGCTCGAGGATCGTGCCGTTGCCGTCGCGCTGGTACGGGCGTGTCCCGGTCAGCAACTCGTACAGGAGAACACCGAGGGAATACACGTCGGTCTGCGTACTCGCCGACTCTCCGAGCAGCTGCTCCGGGGCCGCGTATTCGGGCGTGACGAACCGTCTGCCCGTTCGGGTCTCCTGCCCTTCTTCGTCCGAGTCGTCGACGAGTTTCGCGATCCCGAAGTCGAGCAGCTTCGCCGTCCCATCGTCCCGAACCAGGATGTTGCTCGGCTTGAGATCCCGGTGCACCACGAGGTGGCGGTGTGCGTGTTCGACAGCTTCCATGACATCGACCACCAGACGGACGCGCTCTTCGATCCCGAGACGCCTCCGGTCCGCCCACTCGTCGATTCGCACCCCGTCGACCAACTCCATCACCAGGTACGGGCGGGCGTCGTCCGTGACTCCACCATCGATGAGCTGAGCGATCGAGGGGTGGTTCAGCGAGGCCAGGATCTGGCGCTCGAGCCGGAACCGGGCCACGACGTCCGCCGTCGCGACCGCGCGCTTGAGGACCTTGACGGCCACTCTGCGCTCGAACGATTCGTCGATTCGATCCGCAGCGTACACAGACCCCATCCCCCCGCTCCCGAGGACTCGCTCCAGTCGGTATGCACCGACGCGGGCGCCGAGCAACGATTCGGGGGCGTCCATCTCCATGTCGGGCCGGTCGAGAACCGCCGCGCGGAGGACGTGCTCACCCGGTGTCCACCCCGGGTCGGACGTCGAGTCGACGAGAGCCAGGTCGAGCACCGCCTCGATCAACTCCGGGTCGTTCGGAGCCGTGGCTCGCACAAAGGCTCCGCGAGCTTCTGGCTCGACTTCGAGCGCGCGCTCGAGGAGGGCGTCGACTTCGGCCCACCGTTCCCACACGACGTTGCGAGCCCGAGCCTCACCCTCCGGCCGCTCGACGCCCGCCGACTCCAGATCGCGTTTGTCGTCCGTCATGTGCGTCCCTCTCGAGGGGAGTGAACGAGTCTAGAACCAAAAACGGGAAATGGCGAAGGACCCCGCCAGCGAAGGACCCCGCCAGGGCGGTGACCCCGCGAGCGTGCCAAGCGCGGGATCGGCGTGGCGGGGTTCTCGTGCGTCTTGCGTTCACAAGGGTGGAGGCGGCCCAGACGGGGTCCGCCGGGCAGGACTGAATCTGTCGGAGGCGAACGCATGTTTAGAATCTCTCGAGCGCCGATCTCGGCCGCGGCCATCCTTCTGCTGGCGGCGTGCGGTGTCACGGATCTCCCGATCGACCCGGACCCCGATCCGGATCCGGATCCGTTGCAGGTCGACGGCGTCACGGTTTCCGCGTCGTCGACCGAGGTCGGGATCGGAGGGACGCTTCAACTCGCGGCCACGGTGTCACCCTTCGGCGTCGACCCGTCGGTCACATGGGCCAGTAACGACGAAGACCGTCTGATCGTCGATACGAACGGACTGGCCACCGCGGCCCTCCTGCCCCTGGAGGCGGGTGCGGTCACCGTCACCGCCACCAGCGTGGAAGACCCGTCCTTCAGTGGAAGCATCGACCTGACGATTGCGTGCGGGATTCTTGTTTCGTCCGACGTGTCGAACGGCGCCACGTTGCCAGAGGACACCTGCTACATCGCTCAGGGTGCTCTCTCCGTCTCGGACGGCACACTCACCGTGGAACCGGGCGTAGAAGTCAGCTTCGGACCGAGCGCCTACCTGACGATCGGCCCCGACGGTCGGCTGGACGCCCAGGGCACGATGGACAAGGGGATCCTCTTCACGAGCACGGACCCGCTCGAGAAGTGGCGGGGCATCCGCTTCAACGGAAGCCGGAGCGCGGACAACCAACTCATGTACGTCACGATCGAGAACGGTGGGTCGGACGGCTGGTCGGGCGCTTCGTACTCGTCGTCGGCCGTGTACCTCTCAGGGGCGAGCCTGGTGGCCGTGTCTTCCAGCACCATCATAGGTAGTGAGAACCAGGGCTTCACCGCCCTCGGAGAAGCCGAGTTCACCGTCACCGGAACCACGTTCGAGGAGAACGCGATTCCGATGTGGCTGCACCCGAACAACCTCGAGGGCGTCGGGACGGACAACGTGTTCACCGC
>JAUIML010000062.1 GCA_030432715.1 Acidimicrobiia bacterium
ATGTGGCGAGCCTGCCGATCACGCTCTATCCGACCATGAAGATCGGCCAGATCTCGTTCCAGCAGATGACGACACCGGCCGATGTGCCCTACGGGTCCCAGGAATTGCGCTCGAAGTACAAGCACCAGAAGGGCCCGATGCCGAGCCGCTACTGGGAGAACTTCGACTGAACCGCGCTCACCGGATGTCCCCAGTGCTGTGGACAACTTCTGGGGATCGTGGGGGATTCAGCGGTACTGTGTGGCGGTGATGATGCCGCCCAGGATCATGCCCAGTCCGAGGAGCAGGATCGCGTTGGACGTGTCCCAGATCGATCCCACATAGTTCAGCAGGATCGTCGCCACGCCGAGCCCGAGCAGGGCGAACATGAGCACCGGGACCCACGTCGGGCTGGGCGGAAGGTCATGGCCTGTATGGGAAACCGTGTCGGGCGTGTAGCCGTCGGGATGGGTGCCCTTCGGGGTGACGCGTCCGCCGGAGACCCGGCGCTTGTTTGGTTTCTGCGACATGCGTCGACTCTAGGGCGTACGGTCGGCGAGCGGTACCGCCGCCCCTTCGGGGAAATCACACAGGTGTGATTATCCCCCGAGTTGTCCACAGGCTGTGGACGGGCCCGGTCACTCGATCGGGGCCACCAGATCCATGTCCTCGAGGCAGTGTCGAGGTGGTTGGGGGTCTTCGTCGGGGGCGATCGTCATCCGCACCTCGGCACCGCAGAGACTGCACCGGTACGCGATCTTGACCTTGCGCAGTTCGCCCGCGGGTGGGGGCTCGGGAACCGGTCGGGCCAGGCCGCGCAGCATCGCCAGGCCGAGACGCATGATCAGGTAGCCGACCAGCACCGCGATGACGACGTTGACGATGTTCACGCCCGTCAGCCTATGGGCCTCTCAGCGCGGTGGCGGCCGCGCCCGCCGGGCCGTGGACGGCCGCGACCAGGAGATCCCCACCGGGGAGGGCCGCGAGCGCGTCGACGATGAGACGGAGTTCCTCGGCCGCACCGGCGTCGCCCACCGCGAGCGTGCCGCCCGCCGGGTTGACGACGGTCGCGTCGAGCGAGAGCCGGTCGATGGCCACGAGGACGGCCGCCGCCGTCGGCTCGTTGAGCTCCCAGCGGGCAACGGCGGAACGGTCGTGACCTGCGGTCGCCGCGGCCACCGCGGCCCAGATGTCGCCGGTCGGGTCTGACGGGGGCCCGGCTGATCGACCGACCCCGACGATCTCGGGGCCGAGCGGTTCGGTGGTCAGCACCAGTGCGGTCACGCCGTCGGCCGGAGGGGCGAAGGTGAACCCCGTGACGGTTCCGTCGGCATCGAAGCTGGGCGCCAGCGCGGCCGGGTCCTCCGGTTGTGGTCGCAGCGCGTCGCCGGCCACCGGGGTGCCCCGTTGCAGGGCGACGCCGTCGCCGGGGCGGGCATCGACGGGCACGATCGCCGCCGACGGCAGCCGGGCGCGCCGCGTGATGCTGCCCGTTGCCCAGGAATCCTGCGCGGGCCGGTCGATCCCGCGACTCGCGGCGGCGCGGTCGGCTGCGACCGGGGCCGGGAGCAGTCCGCCGCCCTCGTCGGCCCGGGCCGCGGGGCCGTCGCCCCAGGGGCGCCCGTAGGTGCGACCGAGGGCGCTGGCGCCCGGAGGGACGACGGAGGCGCTGCACACCCCCACGACCACGGCGGCCGAGATCGTCCCGGCGGCGATGGCCGCGGCCGCCGCGTGGAGGGCCGCCGTGCCACTCGTCTCGGCCCGGTCCAGCACGGTGCCGCCGATGCGGTCGGGCCAGCCGGCGGCCAGTACCGCGGCGCGGGCCAGGTCGGCGCCTTGGGCCCCGACCGGTTCCGCGCATCCCACATAGAGCTCGTCGATGTCGATCGCGAGCCCGTCGATGGCGGCGTTGATGATCTCCGCGGTCAGGTCGACCGGGTGCCATCCGGCCAGGGCCCCGTCGACGGGAGCGAACGGACTGCGGATCGCGCGGGCGATGTGGACGGGCATCGGCGCAGTCTGGCTGCTACCCGAGATCGAGGAAACAGCGGAGCCCGACCGAGTCGGGGAGCCGTCCGGCGCAGGTCTGCGCGAACTCGAGATAGGCCGAGCCCAACGGGGCGGTGCGGTAGAGCTCGTCGCAGGCCTGGTTGTTGCCGTCGTCGCAGGCGTCCCAGAGCAGGTCGAGGATCGGGTCGTCGCCGTAGTCGTCGACCGTGAGCGGGTCGGCCGACTCGATGCAGTCGGCGGCCGCGGTGACCGGGTCGTCGTCGGCCATCCTGCCGATCACGCAGATGGCCTCCTCCTCGGTGAACGGCTCCCCGGTCTCGGCCGATGCGTCGATCACGCTCTGGACGAAGGCGGGAACACTCGCGAGGTCGTCGACGCAGGAGACGGCGATGGCGAGCAACTCGGCGTCCTGGTCTCCGGTGATGCTGCCGTCGAGGATCGCCTCGGGCGCGATCTCGGTCGCGATCAGCTCCTCGAGGATGCAGCGTTGCTCGTTGTCGGTGAGCTCGGCGTCGATGAGCGAACCGATCGCCTCGGCCTGTTCGGGCGTCGCCTCGGGAGGCCCGTCGTCGCCGCACGCGGTGGCCAACACCACAACGGCCCCGAGGAGCATGCCCAGCCGCCTCACGCCGTCACCTCGTCGCCCACCCGGATCGTCCCCGGCTCCGCGACGAGCGCCCCGATCGCGAGCGTCGACGCCCGGTCGGCGTTGATCGTGCGCAGCACGTCGAGGTCGCGTTCGAGACCGGGCTGGGGCCGGGTGACGATGACGCATCGGTCGATCTGCTTCTCGACCGTCAGCCGGCAGCCGCCGACCGTGATCTCGGTGCCGACCAACCCGTCCTCGCCGGCGCCGTCGACCACCAGGTTGGGTCGGAAGCGGCGGACGTCCCAGTCGCCCAAGGTGGTCGTGCTGACCACCGAGACCCGGCTCTTCCGGCTGTCGTGCCACGCGTCGGGCGGCCCCTGCCAGCTCACCCAGTCGGCGTCGTTCTCGAAATCGAGGGGGACCTCGTAGGTGCCGCCCTCGGCGCCGGCCGCGGCCGTGAGCGTGACCGGTCGGTCCAGCCATTCCGAGAAGTCCGTGCTGGTGCGCAACTCGGCCCCCGACTCGATGGTCACCACCGGGTGGCCGTCGACGATCCGCGCCGATCCGAAGAGCAGTCGCGGCTCCCGGCGAGCGGTGAGCACGTTGCCCGTCACGTCGTCGACCAGCCCCCACCCGCGGTCGTGGGCGATGCCGGTCTCGCCGACCTCGGCCGTCTCGAGACGTTCACCGCCGACGGACTTGATCGGATAGCGCCAGATCTCAACGATTCGCACGCGGCGACGCTAGCCCCCTGACGCGACGTCGCCCGGTCGGGAGGGTCTCTCGATCCGGGCGAAACGTCGTTGCGGCATTTCCTGGGTAGGGGGCGAACATCGCCCCCACCCAGGGAGTTCTCGTCGTTGGGGGGATCACCACTCTGCACCCCACCCACTGTGGTCGTCAAGGGAAATTTCGACCACGAAGCGCAGCGAGGGGCCCGACCACCGGGTGGGGGGTGCCACCACACCCCCCCGGGGAGTTCTCAGTCTCGGCGGGTGCGGCTGATGGCCGTGAGACCCAGACCGGCGAGCACGAGGCCCAGAGCCGCGGCCAACGCCGGCGCCTCGTCGACCCCGGTCACGGCGAGTTCCTGAGCGCCTTGCACCTGGGTGGCAACCGTCGTCGTGGGAGGCGGTGCCGTCGTTGTGGAAGGCGGTGTCGTCGTTGCCGTGACCGCAGCCTCGTCACCGTCGACGTCACACTCCGTGCCGAATCCGTCCCCATCGAGATCGGTCTGGTCCGGGTTGGCGACAAGGACGCAGTTGTCCGCGACGTCGAGCACGCCGTCGTTGTCGTCGTCATCGTCGCAGGCATCGCCGGCGAGGTCACCGTCGGAGTCTGTTTGGTCGGGGTTGGCATCCGTGGCGCAGTTGTCGTCGCTGTTGGCCACGCCGTCGCCGTCGGTGTCGTCGGCGCAGGCATCGCCGATGCCGTCGGCATCGGCGTCGAGTTGGTCGGGATTCACGGTTGCCGGACAGTTGTCGTCATCGTCGATGACGCCGTCGCCGTCGCTGTCGGCCTCACAGGCATCGCCGATCCCATCGGCATCAGCATCGGCCTGATCGGCGTTCGCGTCGTCGATGCAGTTGTCGTTGTCGTCGAGGACGCCGTCGGCATCGGTATCGACGTTGGCGACGAGGTCGAACGCAAACGACTCGATGATCGTCTGGTCGAGTTGAGCCACGTTGGCCGTGATTTGACAAGGGAAGTTGCCGTTGGCCACGCAAGTGGCGGCGCCCGCACCGATGGTCTCATTGGCCAGAGGCCACGTGTAGTTCAGGGTGTAGTTCGTGCCGTCGACGGGCGAGAGGATCACGGCGAGTCCGCCGACGGTGGCCCCGTCCGTGGTGATGTTCAGCGCTTCGACGCCGAAGCAGTAGGTGCGGTCGCCCTCGGCGCTCGCGGGGAGCGGGTTGCCGCTCGAGTCGGCATTGCCACAGGCGCTGACGGCGAGTGCGCCAGCCCCGGAATAGCCGGTGGAGCCATCGAACGAGACGATGATCGTGCCGGTGGCGACCGTAGTGCTCACCGTGGCCGACGCAGCGAGCGCCGGCGAGGCGCTGAGAACGAGCGCGCCGGCGGCGGCCGCCATGAGCGTGCCCCAAAGTCCTCGATATGACGAACGACGGTACTTCTTCATGGTTCCCCCCAATGTCTGCAGCGCGTGCGCCGCATGTTCCAGAACCGCAGTGTGCTGGTCACTGAGTGTGGTTGTCAATCCGCTCAGAGTGGAATCCTCCCAGCTGTCCACAGCACCGGCCTGCACCTGTGGATTTCGGACGGGCATTCCACCCCTCACCTACACTCCTGCCGTGACCGGTCGTTGGGTGACGCACGCCCTCATCTACCTCTCGGCATGCTCCACGATCTCGATGGTGTGGGTCCTGCTGACCGATGGCACGGTCGACGACCTCAAGGACTATGCGCGCACTCCGGGCCATGCGCTCACGCTCAGCTTCTGGCCCGTCTGGTTCTGGCTGCTGTGGGGAACGGCGGTGGCGATGCACCTGGCGGTGGTCGTCGGCCGGTTCATCCCCCGGATGGCCGGTCGGGGTCGTGGCGGCGACGACCGACAGGAGGGTCTGCGCCACGTGGTGGCCATGTTCACCGACCTCTCGGACAGCACGGCGACGAACGAGCGACTCGGCGACGACGCCTGGGCCGATCTCGTGCGTGACCACCGACGGACGGTGCGGGAGCTGACCGATGCCCACGGCGGCAAGGAGGTGAGCACCCAGGGCGACGGGTTCTTCGTGCGGTTCGACGAGCCCGGACCGGCCCTGGAATGCGCGGCGGCCATCCAGCGGCGTTGTCGCGAGCAGCGCCAGGCGGGGTCGGTGCTTCCGCCGGTTCGGATCGGGATCCACCAGGGGAAAGCGGTACACGGCGACGACGACGTGCTCGGGCAGGTGGTCAATGTCGCCGCCCGGCTCCTCGAGGTGGCGGCGCCGCACGAGATCCTGGTCACCGAACCGGTGGCGGACGGGGCCGAACCGAAGGACCTGGTCGACCGGGGCCTGGTAGGGCTCAAGGGGATCGCGCAGCCCCGACACCTGCTCGCCGTTCGATGGGACCCCGACGCTCCCGACCCGGCGGCCGGTTCCGCCCCCGGGCGTGGTCCCCGCCGAACCCGCCGACTCGGTCCGCGGCACCGGCGCTGATGGCGCCGACCCGGTGTCCCTGCGGGAGCGGAGCCCGCCTCGAGCACTGCTGCGGGCCGGTCCTCGACGACACGCGACCAGCGGCGACGGCAGAGGCCCTGATGCGGTCGCGATTCAGCGCGTTCGCCACCGGCGACGTCGCCCATCTTCGGCGGTCGTGGGCCGCCGCGGCCTGCCCCGCCGAGGTGCGAATCGACCACGGCCGCCGCTGGACCCGGCTCGAGGTCCTCGACGTGGTCGCCGGCCGCCAGCTGGACACGACCGGGATCGTGGAGTTCCGAGCCCACTACGACGACGACGGGGTCGCAGGGGTGCTCCACGAGCGCAGCACGTTCGCCCGCGAGCGGGGCCGCTGGGTCTACGTCGGGCGGGAGCCGCTCGACGGGTCGCCGGGATCGTGAGCCCGGAGTGTGTCAGTCGACGCTGTCGAGGAGCGGGCCGAGCAGGTCGCGTATCGAGGTGATGCCCAGCGTGCCGTCGGCCTGGCGCACGAGCAGGTGACGGACCCCGGCGGTCCGCATGGTCTCGGCTGCGTCGGCGATCGACAGGTCGGCCGGCACCTCGATGACGTCGCGGGTCATCACGTCGACGGCCCACGCATCCATGTCGAAGGCGACGGCGTGCACGATGTCGCGTTCGGTGAGGATGCTGGTCTCGCCCTTCGTGTTCTCGATCACCAGGGCGCCGACGTCCTGGCGGGCCATGTGACCCGCCAGGGTCTCGAGATCGTCGGAGGGACTCGCCGTCTCGATGTCGAACGCGGTCACCGCGGCGACCGGGGACTCGGAGTCGATGATGCTGGCGTGCTCGGACATGGACCGACGGTACGTCGCCTGCGCGGGTCCTCGCAGGGTCGGAGGTC
Source organism: Acidimicrobiia bacterium (assembly GCA_030432715.1). Lineage (GTDB taxonomy): Bacteria > Actinomycetota > Acidimicrobiia > Acidimicrobiales > Aldehydirespiratoraceae > JAJRXC01. The sequence continues at coordinate 6,602 of JAUIML010000062.1, forward strand.
CCGACCGGCGCCGCCGCCGGGGCCATGGCAGGCTGACGTCATGGACGAACTCGATGTCACTGGGCCCGCATTCCTCGAGATGGCGCACCGCATCGTCTGGTGCACCGTGGCCACCGCCGACCCCGATGGTGGCGTGCGGACCCGCATCCTCCACCCCATCTGGGAATGGGACGGCGATCGGCTGACCGGGTGGGTCGCGACCGGGCCGACCCCGGTGAAGGTACGCGGCATCGAGGCCGACCCGCGGATCTCGCTCACCTACTGGGACGCGTCCCAGGACACGTGCACGGCCGAATGCCGTGTCGAGTGGATCGACGACGCCGACCGGGCCGCCCTGTGGTCCCGCTTCGCCGACGGTCCCGAGCCCGTCGGCTACGACCCGGCCCTCATCCCGCCGTGGGCCGACGGGCCCGAGTCGCCCGCGTTCTCGGGCTGGAAGCTCGATCCCTACCGGCTGCGGGTCATGCCCGGCTCGGCGATGCTCGACGGCCAGGGGCTCCTGCTCTGGCGCGAACGCTGACCGGTCAGGCGACGTGCTCGTCGACGAACGCGGCCAGACACTCGCCGATGTAGGCGCAGTCGTCGTCGTCGAGTGAGTGGCTGTTGGGCATCACCAGCCCCCACTCCATGACGCGATCGGCGTTGGGGAGACCCCCGTCGGGTTGACGCATCGGCTTGTCCGCGAAGGCCGGTTGGCGGGCGGCGTTGCCGGTCCACACCATGCGGGTGTCGACCCCGTGCGACTCCATCCACTGTTGGAGTTCGCTGCGGCGGATGCCCGACTCCTCGTTGATGAGGAACGGGAACATGTGCCAGCCGGTCTCGACGCCGTCCGTGAGGCGGGGAAGGGTGAACAGCTCGGGCCAGCGGGCCACATGGGAGGCCGTCAGCTCGAAGCTGCGCTGGCGGCGGGCGAGGTTGTCGGCGAGCTTGTCGAGTTGCACGAGGCCGAACGCGGCGGAGATCTCCGACGGTTCGAAGTTCCACCCGACCTCGTCGAAGATGAAGAGGTTGTCGTACTCGAGGGCTTCGCCGTCGTCGCTCTCGATGGTCGAGAAGAAGCGGTCGCCCGCGCCCTTGCGGCTGCCGAAGAGCTGGATCTCCGACCGGCGCCCCCACCGTCGGAGCAGGAGTCCCCGGTCGGCGAGGTCGTCGTCGTGGACGCACACCATGCCTCCGGTGCCCGCCGCGGTGATGATGTGGCTGAGGGCGAAGCTGGTGACCGTGATGTCGGCCCGGGTGCCGGTCGGGGTGCCGCGCAGTGTCAGACCCAGTGCGTCGCAGGAGTCCTCGACGACCTTGAGCCCGTGGCGATCGGCGATGTCGCGGATGCGGTCCCAGTCGGGCGCGTTGCCGATCAGGTTCGGCGTGAGGATCGCCTTGGTGCGGGGACCGATCATGCCTTCGATCGCGTCGACGTCGATCTGGAACGTGTCGGGGGTGACGTCGACATAGACGGGCACCAGCCCGGCCCGCAGCATCGGGGCGATGTCGGTCGAGAAGGTCACTGCCGAGGTGATGATCTCGTCGCCGGGCTCGAGGTCCAGGAGCTCGACGGCGAGGTAGAGGGCCGACGAACCCGAGTTGACCATGATCCCACGCGACATGCCGAAGAGCTCCGCCACGCGACGCTCCATCTCCCGCACGTGCTTGCCGATCCGTAGCGCCGTGGGTCCGCCCGTCAGCACGGCCATCACCGCGTCGATCTCGCGTTGGTCGTGCACCGACCCGGCGTATTCGATCCGTCGTTGCTGCACGGCTCTCTCCTTCGTTGCGGGTGCGTCGGTACCGAGCGCCCAGAGGCGCCCCACTCTTGACGACATCGCCGACGAACTCCACTCGGCCCGGCCCCGCCCCGTGACCCGACGGCGTCGTCGATCGGGACGTTCGGCACTGCGCGGCGGCTCGACCGGTGACCGACGATCGTGGCCATGACCGCCGCGCCCAAGCCGCCGACCCTGCAGTTTCTCGGTGCCACCGGCACGGTGACCGGCAGTCGTTTCCTGCTCGACACCGACGGGCGCCGGGTGATGGTCGACTGTGGCCTCTTCCAGGGGCTGAAGGCCGACCGGCTTCGCAACTGGGATCCGTTCCCCGTCGACCCGACCACGATCGACGAGCTGATCATCACCCACGCCCACATCGATCACAGTGGGTACATCCCCCGGCTCGTGCGCCTCGGCTTCGACGGCCGGGTCATCTGCAGCCCCGAGAGCGCGGCCCTGATCGGGATCCTGCTGCGTGACAGCGGTCGTCTCCAGGAGGAGCAGGCCGCCTACGCCAACCGAACCGGTGCCACCAAGCACAACCCTGCCTTGCCGCTCTACACCGAAGAGGATGCCCGCGCCGCGTGTGAGTTGCTGTCGCCGGTGCCGATGGGTGAGCCGCTTGTGCTGGGCGACCTGCTCGAGTGCGTGCTCGAACCCGCCGGCCACATCCTGGGCTCGTCCACGGTGGGTCTCTCGCTGACCGATGACTCCGGGCGCGCCACCCGCCTCCGTTTCAGCGGCGATCTCGGCCGGCCCCATCATCCGCTGTTGCTCCCGCCGTCACCGGTGGGCGCGGCCGATGTGATCGTGGTCGAGTCCACCTACGGCGACCGTTCCCATCCCGACGAGGAAGGCGAGTTGGGCCGGTTTGCCGAGGTGATCCGAGACACGGCCGGCCGGGGCGGGACCGTCGTCATTCCCGCCTTCGCCGTCGACCGCACCGAGGTGGTGCTCCACGCGCTCGAGACCCTCGAGACGGCCGGCGAGATCCCCGACCTGCCGATCTTCGTCGACAGCCCCATGGCGCTCTCGGTGCTCGACGTCTACCGGAAGGCCATCGAGTCGGAGTCGCCACAGCTCCGACCGGGTCTCCGCTCCCTCGACGCCTTCGACCGCGACCGCATCACGGAGTGCCGGAGCACCGAGGATTCGAAGCGGCTGGCCGAGCTCACCTACCCGTCCATCATCATCTCGGCCTCGGGTATGGCCTCGGGCGGGCGGGTGCTGCATCATCTGGCGCGGCTGTTGCCCGACCGTCGCAACTCGGTGGTGCTCACCGGCTTCCAGGCCGAGGGCACCCGCGGCGATCGTCTCCAGCGGGGCGAACGGGCGGTGAAGATCTTCGGCCGCTACGTACCGGTCCGGGCCCAGGTCGAAGTGCTCGACGGGTTCTCCGTGCACGCCGACGCAGACGAACTCATCGCCTGGCTCCGCACCGCGGACGCCGAGCCGGAGTGCTGCTATGTGGTGCACGGTTCCGCGGCGGCGAGCGCAGCGTTGGCCCGGCGGATCTCGGCGGAACTCGACTGGGTGGCGGTCGCCCCCGAGCCGTTCGAGAAGGTGATCGTCTGAGTCAGTCAGCGCCGAAAGCGGCGTTGCTGGCTGTCGCTGTGGCTGGTCCGCACCCAGGGCTGGTCGCGCGTGCCGGCCACGTCGTGGAGCGCAGGATCGGCCGTGCTCGGTGCCGGCCCCCGGTGTCGGTGACCAGGAGCGTGGACCGGATCTTCGGCCGCGCGCCGTCGTCGCCCCCGCCGCCACGCCGCGGTCGCGGCGAGCCCTGCGCCGACGACGATGACGGGGAGAGGGATTGAGGATCGCGGCTCCGATGCCATGTCGTCATGATCGATGGCGGCCGTGTCGGTGGCGAGGGTCGAACGTCCCTCCCCGGCAGCCGGCCGGGCGGACCGGTTCGAGGTGCGCTGCATCCGCGTGAGGGACTCGATCTGTAGAGCAAGGCGTCGGCACACTTCCGGGGGCGCGCCATGGCGGCCGAATCGAGCACATCAGCATCCTTCGCCCGCATTCCCGCGCTCGACGGGATGCGGGCCATCGCCGTTTACCTCGTGGTCGCGTTCCACGCCGGCATCACCCGCTTCGAGGGCGGCTTCATCGGTGTCGACGTCTTCTTCGTCCTGTCGGGGTTCCTCATCACGCGGCTCCTGATCGCCGAGTACGCCCCGACCGGCCGGCTCGATCTGCTCGGCTTCTACGCCCGTCGGGCCCGGCGTCTCCTCCCGGCGGCGTGGGCCATGGTGCTGGTCGTCGCCGTGGTGTTCGTCGCGTTCTCGAACCCGGTCGAACGAGCGAGCGCCCTCGATGACGCCCGCGCCGCGGTGCTCTACTTCGCCAACTGGCACTTCATCAGCGGTGGTCAGGACTACTTCGCCGAGTCGATCTCGTCGAGCCCCTTCCTCCATCTGTGGTCGCTGGCGGTGGAGGAGCAGTTCTATCTCGTGTGGCCCGCCGTCTCGGTGGGCCTTCTGGCCCTGTGGCGCCGGCGGCCCACGCTCGCAACCGGCCTCGTCGTGCTCGCCGCGGTCGGATCGGCGTGGTGGGCCCTGTCGGTGGCGTCCACCGATCTCCTGCGCGCCTACTACGGCACCGACACGCGGGCGTACCAGCTGCTGGCCGGGGCCGGGCTCGCCTTCCTGATGTCCCGCGCGGACGGGAGCTCGCGGCGGCCCATCCCGCGTCCGTTCGTCGATGGTGCGCTCGCTGTCGGGCTGGTCGGCCTCGTCGCCGTGGCCACCCGCAGCGGGATCGGCGCCGTCGAGCGGGGCATGTTCGCCACGGTTCTCACGCTCGTGCTCGTCGCCGCGGTGGCGGGTCGCCGGAGCGGGCGGGCCGGGCCGGTCGAGCTCGGTCTGTCGGCGCGGCCGCTCGTGGTCTTGGGCGGACTCTCCTATGCGACCTACCTGTGGCACTGGCCGCTGGTGATCCTGCTCGAGCGCACCCTCGTGCTGGGCACGGGTGCCCGATTCTTCGTGGTCACGCTTGCCAGTACGGCGCTGGCGAAACTGAGCATGGACCTGGTCGAGCGGCCCGTGCGTCGTCACTCGGGCAGTCCGGGTCGGCGAGGCAACGTCGGTGTCGTGGTCGCCGGTCTGGTCGGGACGTTGGTGATCGGCTTGCTCGCGGTGCCCGCGGTGTTCCGTGCCGACGTCGACCAGGTGCGGGCCGCGGATCGGGCCGGCTACGTACCCCCACCGGTGACCGTCACGGTGACCGTGCCCGTCGATCCCTCGACCGAGCCGAGCCCGTCGGTCCCGGCCGACCGGGCGCCGGAGTCGCCGCCGGCGCCGGAGGCGAACGTCGTCGCTGCGCCGGTGACCGGTCCGGTACCGATCGACCTGGGCGCAGTCGCCATCGACTCCTCCTTCGACGAACGGGCCGGATGTGTGAACGACATCCCGACCGCGCTGTCGGAGTGTGTCGTGGTCGATGGCGAAGGGACTCGGGTCATGCTGATCGGCGACAGTCATGCCTCCAAGCTCAACATCGCCTTCGCCGAACACGCGGCAGCCAACGACCTGGCGTACGTCTCGATGACGAGCAACGCCTGCCCCTGGCAGCGAGGGCTCGGCTATGCGACTGCGGTCCCCGTCGAGGGTGCCAAGCAGGCTTGCCGCGATCTGCGTGACGTGCTCTACGACGAGCTCGTTCCCGCGTTCGGACCCGACCTGGTGGTGCTCGTCTCCCACGGCTTCGCCGAGGAGGGCTACGCGGTGGAGGCGCGGCCTGGCTGGGAGTCGGTCACGGGACTCGCCGGCGAATCGCTCGTCGTCGAAGCGTCGGCCGAGACGGTCGACGAGCTCGTGGCGGCCGGCGCGGAGGTGGTCATCCTCGAGCCGATCCCGAACGCCCGGTTCGATGTCGCCGCCTGCCTCTCCGGAGCGGTGGCGATCGAAGAATGTGCGTTCATCGCCGCCGATGACGGCTTCGACCAGGCGATCTACCGCGAGCTCGCCGCCGAGCGCCCCGAGGTGCGCACCGTCGACATGGATCTGCTGGCCTGTCCGGCCTACCCGGTGTGCGACGCCGTGGTCGACGGGGTCCAGGTCCGCGAGGACCGCGACCATCTCTACGGCGCCCACGTGCTGCGTATCGCCGACGACCTCATGGCGGCGATCGGCCTCTGACGAGGGACTGCTACGGTTGGCCATGGGACCACGGGCTCACAGGACCAGGCGACGTGACGGCGACGAGCCCATGGAGGCGGGAGTGCGACCGCGCCCGGCGACTCCGGCGCACCCCAACGCCCATGTCGAACATCTTCAGGGCTTGGCCGGAAATCGCGCCGTCAGCGAAATATTCGGCACCGCGCCGGCGCCCGTCGTGCAGCGAAACGACGATCCTCCCGGCACCGCTGCGGCACCGCCCAGCGGAGCGCAATCGCTGATCGACGAGTTCGCCGCCGGAGGCCTACTCGTGCGGACCGTCCAGACCAAACACGCCATCAAGGAGTTCGAGAATCTCCAGGTCAGCGTGGAGGAGGCGCTCGCTCTGGCCAAGGCGGGGAACCACAGCGGTCTCCGGAAGTGGACCCTCGCCAACGAGGGGCTGATCGCCAACTTCTACAAGATGGGACCGAACGTTCACGCGATGGCCAGGTACATGGCTGTGCTGGCCCAGCCTTCCCAGGTCGGCGATCGGTTCGTCGCGTTCCACGAGAAAGACGCGTCGAGCGGCAACCTCCAGGAGGACACCCAGCTGGTCGGCCAGCAGGAGGCGGCAGAGAAGATCGAGAGCCTGATGGTGACGCTCAAGGAGAAGCAAGCCGAGACGAGCGGCGCCCTGGAGAACAACGAGATCCAGACCCTCGGGTTCAGCCCGTCGGCGGTCACCGGGCTGTTGTACAAGGCGGGGGGAGGATTCGGCGGGCCCAAGGATTGGGCTTCGGCCAAGGCGGACTTCCAGAAGGTCGTCAACGGCGTGGGGGCGTTGCTCGACGGCGGACCCGGCGAATATCACGTGTTCACGTACGTCACCGACGAGACATCGAAGAAGACGACGCTCCAGTACCTCGACACCCTGAGCCCGCAGAAGTAGGTCTCCGTCGGTCCGCCCAGGGCTGGTTCGGGATCGCCGGGTCGCCGGGTCGCCGGCCGAACCCCGTCAGAGGTGGTCGGTCGAGTGGAGCTGATGGGAATCGAACCCACGACCCCCTGCTTGCAAAGCAGGTGCTCTGCCAACTGAGCTACAGCCCCCGAGGGATGGAGGCTAGCGCCACGATCCGTGGCCATGACCCGGGATCCATCAATTCCGACTGTTCGTGACCGAACGTTGTGGGGAGGGCGAGTCGCGACGGAGCGACACGGACGGCGAGGAAGTCGCCCCTCGGACAACGAAGGAACCCCCATCACCATGAAACTCACCCGTGTTGCGATGCTCGCTCTCGTACTGGCCCTGTTCGCCGTCAGCTGCTCCGACGAGGGCAATGTCTTCTCCCTCGGCGTGGGCGACTGCTTCACGGCGGTCACCGACACCGAGATCTCCGACGTTCCGATCGTCGACTGTTCCGAGCCGCACGAGCACGAGGTGTTCGCGGTGTGGAACGTCAGCGGCGACTCGCTGCCGTCCACCGAGGACATGGAGGCCGGCTGCGTCGAGCGGTTCGCCGACGCGATCGGCACGCCGTTCGAGGAGTCCGACATCTACAGCGCGGCGATCACACCCACGCAGGGCAGCTTCGACGCCGGCGATCGCGAGGTGATCTGCTACTCCTTCGAGTTCGACGACAGCTTCGAGATCGCCCAGATCACCGGTTCGGTCCTCGGGTCCGGCCGCTGATCTGGTGATCCCGACCGGCCGCTGGCCGGTCACCATGCTCACGCCGGTCCAATGGTCGCCGGCGACGAAGAAGTGGCAGTATCGCTGACATGGACTCACGCGCGCTCAAGACGGCTTCGATGGACGACTTCGACCTCCGGATGTCGGAGGAGAGCCGGCCCTTCTTCAACCAGGTGGTCGAGTTCCTCGAGGAGATCGTCGACCCGATGCAAAAGGAGTTCGCGAAGGCCGGCGAGGGCCGGGCCGATCGCTGGTCCTACACAGACCGCCAGCTCGAGCTGCTCGAAGGCGCCAAGGACGAGGCGAAGTCGCGGGGCCTGTGGAACTTCTTCCTGCCCGACACGGGTCAAGGTCTGTCCAACCTCGACTACGCCTACCTGGCCGTCGAACTCGGCAAGTACCCGCTCGGTTCCGAGTCGCTGAACTGCTCGGCCCCCGACACCGGCAACATGGAGGTCATCGAGCGGGTCGGCACTCCCGAGCAGAAGGAGCAGTGGCTCGAACCCCTCCTGCGCGGCGAGATCCGCAGCTGCTTCGGCATGACCGAGCCGGGTGTGGCGTCGTCGGATGCGAAGAACGTGCGCTGCCAGGCGGTGCGCGACGGCGACGAATACATCATCAACGGCGAGAAGTACTACATCTCCGGCGCCGGTGATCCGCGCTGCAAGATCATGATCCTGATGTGTCAGACGAGCCCCGACGGCCCGCCGCACCGCCGCCAGTCGCAGATCCTCGTGCCGATGGACACGCCGGGCCTCGAGATCCTCGGCCCCATGCACGTCTTCGGGCAGGACGACGCCCCCCACGGTCACATGCACATCCGCATGACCGACGTGCGGGTGCCGGCCAGCAACATCCTGTGGGACGAGGGCGAGGGCTTCGCCATCTCCCAGCTGCGTCTCGGTCCGGGCCGCATCCACCACTGCATGCGGGGCATCGGGGCGGCCGAGAAGGCCCTCGATCTGATGTGTCGTCGCGGTCTGACCCGCGAGGCGTTCGGCAAGCCGATCGCCAAGCTCGGCGGCAACACCGAGATCATCGGCCGGGCCCGTGCCGAGATCGAAGCGATGCGGATGATGGTGCTCCGCGCCGCCAAGGCGATGGACACCCTCGGCAACCAGGAGGCTCGGATCTGGATCTCGGCCATCAAGGCGATGGTGCCCGAGCGGGTTTGCAAGATCATCGACCAGGCGATCCAGATGCACGGCGCCACCGGCGTGTCGCAGTGGACGCCGCTGGCCGGCATGTACGCCAGCCAGCGCACGATCCGCCTGGCCGACGGGCCCGACGAGGTCCACTGGATGGTCGTGGGCCGTTCCGAGCTGTCGTCCTACGACGGCCTCGAGATCCCCCTCAACCCGACCTCACACGCCGATCCCGCCCTCACCGCCATGTGGGACGACGACGCCAGCTTCAGCTTCTCCGGCCCCTGACCGACACCGCAGTGACGGGCCAGAGGAGGGGGTTGCCCTCGCCGGCGGCGAACGTGCCGGGCGTGGCACCGCCGAGCCAGGCGCGGAGGTCGAAGGCCTGCTCGGGACCGGTCGGTTCGAGCACCCGGGCCCCGTCGGCGAACCAGATGATCGTCATGACCGGGCGCATCCGATCGGTCGGGTTGGGCCCGGCGGAATGGATCGTCCATCCCCGGTGGAACGTGGCGTCGCCGGCCCGCAGCGCGCCGTGAGTGGTGGTCGGCCGGCGCCCGTCGTCGATCGCCCGCTGGATCGCGACATCGCTGGCGTCGGAGATCTCGCCCGCGCCGACATCGCCGTCGAGATGTGAGCCGTCGATGAACGTCATCGAGCCGACCGCCGGATCGAGGTTGACCAGCGGCATCCACATCGTGATCGTGTCGTCGGTGTCGAGCGGCCAGTAGTTCTGGTCCTGGTGCCACGGTGTCCGGCCACCCCCAGGCTCCTTGAAGAGGGCCTGGTCGTGGTAGAGCCGGACGCCGGAGACGCCCATCAGTTCGGCGGCGACGCGGGCGAACCGGGGCGAGTCGACGAAGCGGCGGATGCCGTCGGCGAGCGTCCGAAGGGCCATCGCCTGGAGGAACGCCTTGCCGTACGTGTCGCGCTCGTCGAGCGGTGTGGGCTCGGGATGCCAGCGAGCGACTTGGTCAAGGCCACGACCGCCGAGGCGAGGCGCCCGCACGCCTGGATGGGCCAGCCGCGGGTCATGCCGTAGAGGAAGCCGCCCGCGTAGGCGTCTCCGGCGCCGGTGGTGTCCACGGCGGCCACGGTCTGCGCCTCGACGGGATAGACGACGCCATCGTGGCGC
>JAUIML010000063.1 GCA_030432715.1 Acidimicrobiia bacterium
CCGAGACGCGGGAGCGAGTGGCGACAGCCCTCGACATGTTGGCCGGGAAACGCGAGCGCCTCCCCCGGCGTCGCCACGACAACACACCGCTGTGACCGGGCGACGCCGCCCAACACGCGCCCAAGGTGTGAGGGATGCGCATCACGGTCTAGATTCAACGCCGTGTCTGAGAGCGTAACCATCACCGACAACCGCACTGGCGAGTCGATCGAGATCCCGATCGTTGACGGAGGTGTGGATGCCGCGGAATGGCGGAAGCTGCTCCCCGGCGTCTGGTTCTCCGACCCCGGTCTGGCCACGACCGCCGCCACCCCGAGCGCCATCACCGAACTCGACGGCGAGAACGGCATCCTCCGTTATCGCGGCTACCCGATCGAGCAGTTGGCCGAGCACAGCACCTTCCTCGAGTGCGCCTACCTCCTCGTCCACGGCGAACTGCCCGACCAGGCACAGCACGACGAGTGGATCGAGGAGATCACCCACCACACCTACATCCACGAGAACTTCCGCAAGCGCATCAACGAGGCGTACCACTACGACGCCCATCCGATGGGCCTGCTCACCTCCGCCGTTGCCGGCCTGTCGACCTTCTACCCGGAGGCCAAGCAGATCGAGGATCCCACGGTTCGCCGCGAGCAGATCGTCCGGCTGATTGCCAAGATGCCGACCCTCGCGGCCAACGCGTACCGCCACTCGGTCGGTCAGCCCTTCGTATTCCCCGACAACAACGTCGACTACCCCACCAACTTCCTGCGCATGATGTGGCAGATCGGTGGCCCCTACGAACTCGACCCGGCCCTACAGAAGGCGATGGAGATCCTGCTGATCCTCCACGCCGACCACGAGCAGAACTGCTCCACCACGGCCGCCCGTGTCGTGGGCTCGGCCCACGCCGACCCCTACTCGTCGGTCGCCGCCGCCTGCGCCGCCCTCTACGGCCCCCGCCACGGCGGTGCCAATGAGGCCGTGCTCAACATGCTCGACGACATCGGCAGCTACGACAACGTCGACGCCTTCATCGAGAGCGTCAAGGCCGGCGAGGGTCGCCTCATGGGCTTCGGCCACCGCGTCTACAAGAACTACGACCCTCGGGCCACGATCATCAAGAACGCCGCCTACGACGTGTTCGAGGTGACCGGGAAGAACCCGCGGCTCGACATCGCCCTGAAGCTCGAAGAGGCGGCCCTCAACGACGACTACTTCGTCAGCCGCAAGCTCTACCCCAACGTCGACTTCTACTCGGGCCTCATCTACCAGTCGATGGGCTTCCCGACCGAGATGTTCACGGTGCTCTTCGCCATCGGCCGCACCCCGGGCTGGCTCGCCCACTGGAACGAGATGCTCGAGCAGAACTCCCGCATCGCCCGCCCTCGTCAGCTCTACACCGGGCCCGACGTGCGCGACTACGTGCCGCTGGCGAACCGCTGAGCCACACGCTGCGGGCTCGACTCGGGCGGCTCCGCCCGACCCGGCTCGAACTCATCAGCGTCCACATCCCCAAGACGGCCGGCACCTCGTTCCGCGAGGCGTTGGTGCGCGAGTACGGCGACGATCTCGCGCCCGTCTACGACGGCGCCCGTCCGAACGGGCGGGAGTTCCGGGCCGTCCACGGCCACTTCTCCCCCGCCCAGTTCTGGAGCGCGGGCCGTAGAGCGAAGCTGATCATGTGGCTGCGCGATCCGGTCGAGCGCATCGCGTCGTACTACGACTTCTGGCTCGCCACCGAGCCCCACGGCAACCCGAACCACGACGAGTTCCTCCGCCGCGAGATGACGCTCGGCGAGTTCGCCCGGTGGGAGCCGATCCGTACCGAGTTCGCCGAGATGTACGTCGCCGGCCTCGAACCCGAGGACTTCGCCTTCCTCGGGGTCACCGAGCGCTACGAGGCCGACCTCGCTCGCCTCTCCCGTCTGCTCGGCTGGTCGACCACCGGTGCGGTGGCCGAGACCAACGTGACGCCGGGACGACGCTCAGTCGTCGACGAGGCCACCCGTCGCCAGGTCCTCGAGGCTCATGCCTTCGAACTCGGCTGGTACCGCCGCGCCACCGCCGACTGACGGCTCACCTTGGGTGAACTGGCCGTCGCAGTTGCCGCCGTTGTCGTCGGAGTTCACCCCCGAGGGGCAGGTCGTGTTGTCCCAGGTGTTGAGCAGCAGGATCGCGTCGGTGAAGTCCGCCAGTCTGAGGTCGCTGCCGGAAAGGTCGCTCCCAACGACGATCGCCTCCGTCCAGTCAGAGGAGATGGCGTAGGTCTGAGAGAGGTCGGCTGCGACCACGCTCGAGCTCCGCAATCTCGTGGCGGTGAGGCTGACCGTCGCCATGTCGGCACCGTCGAGGACTGCCGAGTCCAGAGTCGCGGCGTTGTAGCTACCCCGCAGAACGGTGTCGGACAGGTCGGTTCCGATGGCAGTACCACCAGCGAACGCGGCCGCGGACAAGTCGAGTCCCGAGAGATCGGCGCCGGAGACGATCGTCCCGAACCCGTAGAGGTGCCCGCGCTCGAGCACCATCCAGTCCGGCAGCGCCGCCGGCGTCCCGACGATGCCGCCGCTGACGACCCGCGCGAAGCCACCGCCGGGGCCGGAGAAGTCTGCGCCATCGAAGATGGCGTCGGTGAACGGCTTCTCCTGACCGAAGCTCCACACGTGGAACCCGGCGCCGTTCGCGTCGGAGAAGTCCGCGCCAACGGCGGAGATGGCCTCCGCGCCGCGGAGATCGGCTCGGGTGAGGTTCGCCCCATCGAGCCGCATGGGACCGTCGCTGTCGCGGAGCACCGCGTCGGTGAGATCGGCACCCGCAAACTCCGTGAACGTCAGCGAGGCCTCGGACAGGTCAGCGCCGCGGAGATCGGCACCGGTGAGGTCGGCGTCGCGCAAGAGGGCGCCGGTGAGATCGGCCCCGCTCAGGTCGATCCCGGGCCAGGTCACGCCGCGGAAGTCGCAACGGTGAAGGTCCACTCCAGGGCCGGGCTGCTGACAGAACCCTATGTCCACCTCGAAGGGCCCCACGTCGCAGAGGCCGCCCTGCGGACGCACCTGAGCTCTCGCGTCGAGCCCCGACGACGTGCATGGCCCCGGACCTCCGGCGTTGATCAGCGGCGAAGTCGGGTCGAGCACGAAGACGTCGACGGCGCCGGGCTGAGAGTCGATACTGCTCGTCACGGGGTATTCGATGATCTGGTCACCCGGTCCGTCGAACCCACATGACTCGTCGCTCGCCACGTTGTTCCCGAGGCCGACGATCGGCCCGGAGCAGGCGACCGGGGTAAGGGCGCGGACCGCGATCGCCGATCGTTGGACGATCAGCGATCCGTTCCCGTTCGGATCAAGCACAACGCTCGACTGCTCGCTCAGGTGGGAGTTCTCGACGATGGCGCTGCTCACGAGCGTCACATCGGCATCGGTGACCTCGAGCACCGGCCCGACGGAGTAGAGCCCGGCGGCCGTCAGGTTTTGGATATCCATGCGACCCGCGTCGGCGGCGATGATGGGATCAGAACCGCTGGGGTTTCCTCTGATGGAGGACGCCCAGAGCCAGAGCGTCCCGCTCTCTAGGTTCACGGCCGGTGCGACGAAGCCGATGATGTTGGCGTGGCGAATCGATGCGCTGGAGTTCGTGACCCGCAACACCGTGCCGGTGTTGTAGAACGACGGCCCATCTATCTCAACGAGGCCGTTCGCCTCGTCTGCGTGAAAGACACCGTACACGTCGAGGAGTTCGGGATCGATCGTGATCATGCCCTTCCCCGTGACCACCACGCCCTCGGTGATATTGAGGTCACCACTCGATGCGTCGTCCGAACCGACGGGCTCGATCGACAGCGCGTAGGTGGCGCCGTCGACGAGGCGGATCTCTTCCACGCCGGGCAGGGCGTTCGACTCCATCACCGCGGCCCGAAGCGAACAGTCACCCTCGGCGTCGGCGCAGAGGCCGTCTCCTGGTGTGACATCGACCGTGTCGTCGGTCGTGTCCACCACGAATGTGGTGCCGTTCTGGTGGCAGGCGCACAAGCCGATTGCCAGGCCGAACACCAACACTGACCGTCGAGCCATGCGTCGGAGCGCTCCGGGCGCCATCACGCTCCTCCGCCGGCGAGCTCAGCCACCGCCACGGCGTCCTCGAGCAACTCGGGCTCCGCTCCGGCAAGCGTGAGCGGGTCACCCCCTCGGCCGAACTGTCCGTCGCAGTTGCCACCGTTGTCGTCGGAGTTCACGCCGGAGGGGCACGTGGTGTTGTCGAACGTGTTCAGCAACATGACCGCGTCGCGAAAGTTCGACCGCCGAAGCGAGGCGTCGGTGAAGTCGACACCGATGACGATCGCGTCGAGCCAAGCCGTCGACTCGACCTGGGCGCCGATCATGTCCACGTTGACGAGGCTCGCATCGCGGAAGCTGCTTCTGTCGGTGTAGGTCCCGCTGAAGTCGCTGCCGTCAAGCGTCGAGCCGTCGTACTGGACGGCCCACGACGCCGTGATCCGGAGATTCGACAGGTCGCTGTTGCGCACCGCCATGTTCCCGAACACGACATCCTCCGGATGGTTCGAGAAGTCGACTCCGTCGAGCTGGACGAACTGGGAGATTATGTAGCCGTTGATCACCTGGATGCCCGTCGCATCTCCCGTCACGCCGCCGCTCGTGACTCCCCAGAACACCGAGCCAGTGAAGTCCGCTCCCTCGATGTGCGCTCCGACCATCGAGCCCGTCGGATACCAGGTGCCGAAACCCGGAGCGGTGGCATCGGTGAAGTCAGCCCGGTCGACAGATCTCGCTTCCGTTGCATCGAGCGTGGCCCGGGCGAACAACGCATCGTCAGCGATGAACCCACCTCGGGTGTCGACCATCACGACCTCGGTGAGATCGGCTCCTGAGAAGTCGGTGAAGTCGACCGACGCTCCCGTGAAGTCTGCGCCGACCATCGACGAGCCACGGAAGTCGGCCTGATCCAGTAGCGACCCTGAGAAGTCGGCCCCATCGAGCACGAGGTTCGTGAGATCCAGTCCGGCCAAGTTGCAGTTCCGCAGGTCACCGCCGGCCACAATCGAATCGCAGTCGCCCTGCTCCAACTCGAACGCGCCAATGTCGCAGCGTGCGCCAGCCGGGCGGACCACACCACGAGCATCGCGTCCGGTTCTTGTGCAGTCACCCTCCGGCCCCGCATCAACGGCAGGGTGACCGGACGGCAGCCGAAACGTCGACACGCCACCACCATTGTCCGCAAGTTCGCCCTGGAACGACTCGTCGCTCAAGTTCTGATCCCCAGGGGCTGCGAAGCCACAGGAGCCGCCGTAGTCGAGGTTGTACCCGCCGCTCGCCACGACACCGCGACACACAAAGTCGAACACGGAGCCTCTCAACACGAGGCTTCCCGACCCGGTCGACGAGACGTCGAGGAATCCTCCCGTCATCGTGCTCGCCGACACGTTCACGTCGGCATCCTCGACCTTCACGACACTCGAACCGAGTTCATTGCCCAGGAACGGACTCTCCATCAGCACCGTCAGGTTCTCGACCTCGACTCGCCCGCTGGAGGCGTCGATCGCGACTCCGAATAGACCTCCGCCGCCAGTGCCGAAGTCGAAGTGGATCGACGAGGACTCGATGACCGCTGTGCCGCCGTCCACTTCGATGAATGTTTGCCCGAAGGCGGCGACCTCGACCTTGCTCACGACGACCGTCGACCCTTCACCGACGTGGATCCCTCGTGAGACCAACGCAAAATCCAAGCCGTTGAACTCGACGAGGCCAGCGGCGACGACGTCAAAGGCCAATAGCCAGTTCGTCCCACGGATCGAGCCATCCCCGGTGAACACGACCGAGGACGTGACCTCGACGGTTTCGTCGAGAACGGCATCGGTGTCGACGCGGATCTCCTCCACCCCCGGCAACTCGTTGGCCTCCATCACGGCGGCCCGCAACGAACAGTCGCCGTTGGCGTCGGCACAGAGGCCGTCACCGGGCGTGACGTCGACGGTGTCGTCGGCCGTGTCGACCGCGAACACGGTGCCGTTCTGGTGGCAGGCGGACAGGAAAAGGCCGAAGCCGACAACGCCGATGATCCGCTCGATCCACTTCGCCCGCACTGTGGCCCCTCTCGCCTCGGCCACCGTACCGCTCACGGACGGACGGGCGCCACGCAGCGTGGCGCCCGGCTGTCAGCCCGACGCGCCGACCTTCGCCGTCGGCGTGAACTTCACCGGCATCTCCTCGACCCCGGTGATGAAGTTGGAGTTGCGCCACGGCAGCTCGGACTGCGGCACCCGCATCTCGATGTCGGGCAGACGGGTGAGCACCTTGGTGAACATCTCCTTGAGCTCGAGACGGGCCAGGGATGCCCCCAGGCAGAAGTGGGTCCCGAACCCGAAGGCCATGTGGTGGTTCGGGTCGCGGGTCACGTCGAAGCGGAACGGGTCGACGAAATGCTCCTCGTCCCGGTTGCCCGACGGGTAGAGCATGATGATGTCGCTGCCCTCGGGAATCGTCTGGTCGCGGATGCTGACGTCGGTCATCGTCGTGCGGGCCATGTTCTTGATGGGCGTGACCCAGCGCAGCATCTCCTCGACGGCGACCTCGATCCCGCCGTGCAGGTCGGCCTGCAGACGCTCGCGCTCGTCGGGGAACTCCATGAGGGCCTGCATGCCCCCGGTGATGACATGACGGGAGGTCTCGTCACCGCCGATGAGGATGAGCAGTGACTCCTGCACGATCGACTCGTCGTCGAGGCGGTCACCGTCGACCTCGGCCTCGCACAGGATGCTCACGAGGTCGTCGCCACCGGGGTTGGCCCGCCGGTCGGCGATGACACCCATCTGGAACTCGCGGAAGGCGAGACCGGCGAGCATCGCCTTCTCCGATGCCTCCGGTGAACCGGTGGTCGTCGTGCCCCGGATGAGATCGTCGGACCACTCGAGCAGATCGTCGAAGGACTCGCGGGGAAAGCCGAGCATGTCGCCGATCAGCAGCAAGGGCAGGGGTGCCGCGATGTCCCAGACGAAGTCGCACTCGCCCTTCTCGCAGACGCGATCGATGATCATGTCGCACAGCGCGTCGATCTGGTCGAGCTTGTCGCGCACCCGCTTGGGCGTGAACCCCTTGTTGACGAGCTTGCGACGATTGAGATGGTCGGGGTCGTCCATCGAGATCATCATCGGCAACGGGTCGCCCTTGGGACGCGGCGCCTTGTAGGACGAGTAGGTGGCGGGGTCGCGCGACACGGTGAGGATGTCGTCGTACTTCGCCACGGCCCACACGTCGGAATTCGGGTCGTAGTAGACGGGCGCGTTGTGCCGCATCCACGTCCAGTCGTCGTGGGGCCGGCCGGCATACCAGTTGCCGTCCATGAGGTCGATGGAGTCTCGGAGCGGGTGCGACGGGGAGGGATGATTCGCCATGCCCGAAAAATAGGCGATCATGCGCGTATGAGCACTTTCGTCACCGTTGTCGACGCGTTCACCGATCGCGCCTTTTCCGGCAACCCGGCGGCAGTGTGCATCCTCGACACCGAAGCCGACGACGAATGGATGCAGCAGGTCGCCATGGAGATGAACCTGTCGGAGACGGCGTTCTGCACTCCGGCCGATGATGTCTGGAGTCTCCGCTGGTTCACGCCCCGAACCGAAGTGGACCTCTGCGGACACGCCACGCTCGCCACCACGCACGTCCTCGCCACCGACCACGGGGTCGACGGCACGGTCCACTACTCGACCCGCAGCGGACTCCTCGCCGCCCAGGCCTTCCCCGACGGCATCGTGCTCGACCTCCCGGCCGACCCGACCGAGCTGGCCGAGGCGCCCCGCGGGCTCCTCGCCGCGCTGGGTGTACCCGACGAGACCCCCGTGCGGCGAGGCCGCACCGACTATCTGGTCGCCCTCGAGCGGGCGGACGACGTGCTGGCGTTGAAACCCAGCTTCGGGCTGCTGCGCCGGGTCGACTGCCGAGGCGTGATCGTCACCGCGCCGGCGGGCCCCGACGCCGACCACGACGTCGTCTCCCGCTTCTTCGCGCCCGCCATCGGGGTCGACGAAGACCCGGTGACCGGCTCGGCCCACCGCACCCTCGCCCCCTTCTGGTCGGCCAGACTCGAACGCAACCGATTGCGCTACCACCAGGCCTCGGCCCGGGGCGGTGACCTCGAGGTCACCATGGTCGGTGACCGGGTCGAGATCTTCGGTCAGGCGGTCACCACCATGCGGGTCGAACTCCTGGCGTGAGACCGCCGCTCGACCGGCTCAGCCGATGTCGAGCACGATCTTGCCGGCGTTCGCGTTGGCGGCCATGCGCTCGTGGGCCTCGGCCACGCGGTCGAGCGGGAACCGGCTGTCGATCACCGGCAGCAGGCTGCCTTCGTCGACGCGCGGGAGCATCTGGGCGGCGAACTCCTGGGTGATGGCGATCTTCTCCTCGATCGGGCGGGACCGCAGCGTCGTGCCGGTCACCGTCGCCCGCTTCATCAGCAGGGTCCCGACATCGAAGGGCACCGGGCCGCCCGCCATCACTCCCACCTGGATGATCCGACCGCCGGTGCGCACCGAGCGGACGTTGCGCGGGAGGTATTCCCCACCGATCACGTCGAGCACCACGTCGACGCCCACCCCGCCGGTCGCCTCGAGGACACGGTCGGCGAAGTCCTCGGCCGAGTAGTCGATCACCACGTCGGCCCCCAACTCGTGGCAGACCGCGTGCTTGCCCGCCGAGGCGGTCACGGCGATGCGGGCGCCCAGCGCCTTCGCGATCTGGATCGATGCCGTACCGACACCCGACGCGCCGGCGTGGACCAATGCCCAGCGGCCCGACGTGAGCCCGCCCTGGCGGACGAGCGCATCCCACGCGGTGATGAAGACCTCGGGGAACGCGCCGGCGTCGGCCAGAGGGAGCGCGGCCGGAACCGGCATCGTCTGCCGCTCGTGGACGGCGACCATCTCCGCGTAGCAGCCACCGTTGTTGATGCCCATCACCGCGTCGCCGATCTCCCGGCCGGTCACCCGTTCGCCGACGGCCACCACGCGGCCGGCGTATTCCAGACCGGGGATCTCGTGCACCATCGGGGGGCCCGGGTAGAGCCCCATCCGCTGGAGCAGATCGGCCCGGTTGAGAGCCGACGACACGATCTGCACCACGACTTCCTCCGGGCCCGGGGTGGGGTCGGGGATGTCGTCGCGGACTCGGAGAACCTCCGGCCCGCCCTTCTCTTCGAGAACCACGGCACGCATGCCCGCACCCTACGACGCGGCGGCCGCGGCTGCGGCCTCCAACATCGGGGTCAACAACTCCGCGGCGACGGCCGCGCCCGCCTCGGTGAAGTGGACGCCGTCGTGGCGCAGCGGATCGCCGTCGTCGTCGGACAGGCAACCGTCGACGAGCCCGTCGCCGGCACCAGGACAGACGAGCGACGCGAAGTCGAGCACCGTGACGTCGGTCCGGGCGTCGGCGAAGGTCCGCAGCTGCTGGTTGAGGGCGATCGGCCGATCCACGCCGTGGGCTTCGAAGAAGGCCGACAGGTCGACCTGGGGCATGTCGGCGGCGATCAACGGCGGCGTGGTGAGGAGGACCACCGGCGCGGTCTCGGCGAGCTCGCCGAACACGTCGTCGAGTGCAGCCTCGAGCATCTGCTCGAACTCCGGCGACCCGAACGGCACGTCGACACCGTCGACCCGGCGGGATTGGACGTCGGACGGGCCCAGCAGACCGACCACGAGATCGGGCTTCGTCGCCGCCACGGTCTCGCGCCACCAGGCCTCGTCGTCGACGTCGACCGCGGGTCGGGCCCGCTCACCGCCGGCGTCGACGGTGGCGCCGGGAACGAGGCGGTACCCCTTGCGGGCCAGGTTGACGAGCGTCACCCGGTCCGGGTCGAAGGGCGACACGTAGGGGCCGTGGTCGACCTCGAAGCCCACCGGGCCCCCGCCCAGCGTCCATGCGGTGCTGTCACCGACGAGAACGACCACCAGTGGCTCCTCGCTGGCCGGCGCGGCCACGACCTCGTCGCCGGCGCCGCCCTCCGGGTCGACGTCCGCAGGGTTGGAAGTGGTGGGTGTCGTCGATTCGACGGCGGCCGCGATGGCTTCCTCGGGGGTGAGCGCCGACGCCGGGGGCTCGGTCCGCGTCACCACCGCCACCAGTCCGGCAGCAGCGACGACCGAGGCGAGGCCGAGTGCGACCGGTCGCCACCCGACGAGCCGACGGCCGCGGCGGATCGGCGATTCGACCACGACATAGGAGGCCACGGAGAGGGCGAGGGTCATGGCGATCACGGCGAGATCGAGCGACGCACCGCTCCAGCCCTCGCGCCGCAGCATCAGCATCACGGGCCAGTGCCAGAGGTAGACGCCGTACGAGATCGCACCGAGCGACACCACCGGCGCGAAACCCAGCACCCGCGCCAGCAGGCCCGTCGTGCCGGCGCCGACCACCACGACCACGGCGAGGAGCGCCAACGCCGCCGCGCCTCCCTCGTAGAAGCCCGTCCACGCGTCGTCCACCACGAAGACGGCCCCGACCCACACGACGAACGCCACACCGGCGGCGCCTGCCACACCCCGCGGCCGATCCGCCCGGAGCGGGATCGCCACCGCCGCGACCGCACCCAGCAGGGGTTCGAAGATCCGGGTGTCGGTGCCGAAGTAGACCCGGCTCGCGTCGCCTCCGTCGTGCACGACGGCCATCCAGACGGCGGAGGCCACCGCCAGGGCCAGCGCCGCGCCGCCGACACCGCGACGGCCATTCATCCGCATCGCGAGCCAGACCAACCCCGGCCAGACGAGATAGAACTGCTCCTCGATCGCCAGCGACCACATGTGGCGGAAGTAGGACGGGCCGGCGATGTCGGCGAAGTACGAGTCGCCGTCGGCGATGAAGACCCAGTTCGCGACATAGCCCAGCGTGGCGAGGCCGTGGCGGCGGGCCCGCTCGATCTCGCCGATGTCGTCCGTGGTTGCGAGATAGACCGCGACGGCCACGACCACCAGGACGACGGCCGGCAGCAGGCGTCGTAGCCGGCGTCCGGCGAACCCGAGGAGATCGATGCGACCGTTGCGCCGGTGCTCGTCGAGCAGCAGGCTGGTGATCAGGTAGCCCGAGAGGACGAAGAAGAGGTCGACGCCGAGGAACCCGCCGGGAACCCAGTCGGGCCGGAGATGATACGCGACCACCGCCGCGACCGCGACCCCACGAAGGCCGTCGAGCGCGGCGACATGGTTGCGCAAGGGGCTCAGTCGACCACCGGCGTGGGCGGCAGACGCCGCTCGAGCAGCGCCTCGAAGCGGGCCTCGAGCTGCGCCCGGTACGACGGCTTGGTGGCGATGAGGAAGTCGCCGGCCTCGATGCCGGCGAGCACGATCGGCGGCACCTCGGCCGGGTCGATGCCGGTCTCGGTGATCTGGAAGAGCGACTCCCGCACGAAGGCGGCGTCGTCGCCCTCGTCGGTGGGACCGCCGGGTCGGACCTTGTCGGTGTGGGCGATACCCGTGCGGATCGAACTCGGGCACAGCACCGATGCGCCGATCGATGCACCGACCGCCTGGAGATCGTGGGCCAACGTCTCGGTCATCGAGAACGCCGCCACCTTCGACACGTTGTAGGGCCCCGAATAGGGGGCCGCCACGAAACCGGCCACCGACGACGTGTTGACCACGTGCCCTTCGTCGCCGCCCGCGATCATGCGGGGCACGAAGGCCTTGACGCCGTGGATGATGCCCCACAGGTTCACGCCGAAGGCCCACTCCCAGTCCGCGACCGAGCGCTGCCACGACAGACCGGCCTGGAAGATGCCGGCGTTGTTGCACAGGAGGTGCACGGCCCCCCATTCGCCATAGACGGTGTCGGCCAGGCGTTCGAGCTCGGACTCGTCGGCCACATCGACACCGAACGCCAGCACGTCACCCCCGGCCAGTGACGCCGATTCGGCGGCGGCCGCAGCGTCGATGTCGGCGGCCGCGACCTTCATTCCCCGCTCGACGAAGTGGGCGACCATGGCCCTCCCGATCCCCGAGCCTGCGCCGGTGACCACCGCCACCCGCCCCTCAGTCGTCGTCAGTGGCATGGAAACGCAGCTCCTCGGGATAGGGGAAGAAGTCGGGCATCTCGCCCCGCCGGTGTTGTTCCTGCATCGACTTCCAGAACTCGACGGTGCACAACTCGGGGTGACGACTCTCCATCACCTCGCCGACGACCCGAGGCGACCGGAGGTAGGTCTTGAACTCCTCGGGGAAGACATCGTGGGGTTCGACCGGGAACCACGGCTGGTCCGACATCTCGTCGTCGTAGTTCTGACTCACCGGCATCTTGCGGAAGTTGACGTCCTGCAGCAGCGCCAGTTCGTCGTAGTCGTAGAACACGACCGCGCCGTGACGGGTGACGCCGAAGTTCTTCGGGAACAGGTCGCCCGGGAAGATGGCGGCCGCGGCCAGGTCCTTCACCGCGAAGCCGTAGTCGATCGCCGCGGCCCGGGCTCGTTCGGGCGACATCTCCCGAAGGTAGAGATCGAGCGGGTACAACCGGCGTTCGGTGTAGACGTGATGGAGGACGACCTCGTCGTCGGTGATCGTGACGGTCCGGGCGCAATCGTTGCGCAGCTCGTCGATGAGGTCCTCGTCGAACCGGTCGCGCTGGAAGCTGAGGTTGGTGAACTCCTGGGCGTCGACGAGCCGGCCGACCCGGTCGTGGTTGAACACCAGCTTGTAGCGACGCTTCACCTCCTCCGGCGTGGTCCGCTTGGTGGGCGCGAACCGGTCCTTGATCAGCTTGAACACCACGTCGAACGACGGCAGCGTGAAGACGGCCATGACCATGCCCCGGGCACCCCGCGCCCGCTCGAATCGCGTGTTCGAATGATCCATGTGCCGGTAGAGAGCGCGGAACAGGTTGGTCTTGCCGTGCTGGCTGTAGCCGATGGAGGTGTAGAGCTCGGCCACCGGCTTCACCGGCAGCACCGACTTCAGGAAGCCGACGATCGCCGCCGGCCGCCGGCACAGGACGTGGAAGTACGACCGTGTGTAGCCGAAGAGCCGGCTGGCGTCGGTCTCGGTGAGCAGGACGGCATCGACGTGCACACCGCGCGCGGTGTTGAGCAGCGGGATGATGACGGGCGACACGCGGTTGAGCCAGCGCAACCGGCCGACGAGGTAGGCCCCCTTGTTGCGGTAGAAGATCGGTCGCAAGATGTCGATGGCGTCGAGCTGACCGTCCCAGATCTCGTCGAGCTGTGCCTGCACCCGACCGGCCACCCGGACGGCGTCGCCGTCGAGGTCCTCGAAGTGGGTGGCCAGTGGTGAGTGCTCGAAGACTTCTCGGACGCACTCGACCAGATCGCCCTCGAGCGGGAACGGCCGGTATTCGCCCCTCGTGCCGTCGTCGGCCGGCAGCGCAGTGGGCCCCAACCAGAGGAACTCGAGCTCGGTGTCGAGCCCGACGATCTCGAACAGACGACGGGTCGTGGAGTTGTAGAACGTCTCCGCCAGCTCCAGGTCCATGCGCTCGCCGACCAGATCGACATAGCGCCGGCGGGCCTTCACCCACAGCGCCCGGGCCTCGGCGTCGTCGTCGGGCAGCACCAACCGCGCCGCGTCGACCACCCCGTAGACGAGCTGTTTGTGCAGCCCGAGTCGCTCGGTGGCATCAGCCTGGTGCGCGGCCCAGTCGCGATCGAGGAACCGGCGCGACGCCCGGTGGGTGATGCCGAGGAAGCGGTCGTGGTAGTCGACGAACGCATCGTGAAGGGTACGCGCGAGCCGTTCGACGGTGGGGTCGAGCGGGGAGGACAGATCGGTCATGACGGATCTCCCGACGCGAGGCGCAGGCCCCCACTTCCCGCGGCCGACCAGTCCGCGAAGAAGCGATAGCGATCGCCGCGGATGAGCGTGACCCGCCACTCGATGACCGCGTCACCGTGTTGTCCGAGCCGCTCCACCTGGAAGGCGGCCTCGTCGGGTCCGCTGCCGAGTACCGCCCGTTCGGTCGGTGACGGGATGACCGGGGCGATGCGCTCCCATCCCCGGTCGGGCCGGCAGTGGCAACGCTGCTCCAGCTCGTCGTAGAGCGCCGTGTGGCTGAAGTCGGCATCGAGCAGCGGGCGCCCCAGCTCGGCGGGAAGCCACGCCGTGTCGATCGCGAGCGGCTCGTCGTCGGCCAATCGGACCCGCTGCAGACGGAAGAGCTCCTCGTCGGCGCCGAGTCCGAGGCGGGCGGCGACGTCGGCGTTGGCGGTCATGCCCACTTCGACGACCTCACTGCGTTGGACCACGCCGGCGGCCTCGATCGAGGAGAAGAGGCTGTAGAGGGCACCGAGGCGTTGCTCGAACTCGGGACGCTCGACGACGGTGCCTCTCCCCCTCACCCGCGTCAGGAGCCCGTCGGCCTGCAGCCGACCCACCGCTTCACGGACCGTGTGCCGGCTCACGTCGTAGCGACGGGTCAGCTCGAGGTCGGTCGGGAAGCGGTCGTCGAACTCGCCGGCGTCGATCGCCCGGCGCAGTTCGGATTCGAGCTGCGCCCACAGCGGCAGGGCGCTCGATCGGTCGAGTCGTGAAGGTCTCATCGGCTGGACGCTCACCCTATCCGGGCCATCGGTGTGCACTGGCCGTCGTCGACGTGCGATCGTGACAGCAATGACCGACGGCCTGGACCTCCACGACAGAGCTGCGCTCGGCGACCTCGCGAGCCGCTACGCGGTCGCCGTCGACACGCGGACCTTCGAGCAGCTGCGCGACGTCTTCCTCGACGACGCGACGCTCGACACCGGACGGTCGGTCCGCTCCGGGATCGACGAGATCCTCACCGCCATGGAGGGGCTACGCCGCTATGTCGCCACCTCGCACATGCTCGGGCAGCAGCTGGTGGAGGCCGGATCCGAGGGCGCCACCGGTGTGACCTACTGCACCGCCCATCACCTCTCCGACGCCGACCGCACCGACACGGTGATGCACATCCGCTACCACGACGAGTTCGTGCGCACCGATGCCGGCTGGCGCATCGCCCGTCGGCGCCTCGAGGTGCTCTGGACCGACACGCAGCCGGTCAACTGAGGCTCAGCCGCCGTTGGCGGCGCGCTCGTGGTGACGGATCACCTCGGCGATGACGAAGCGCAGGAACGCTTCGCTGAACGCCGGGTCGAGGTCGGCCTCGGCGGCGAGGGCTCGCATCCGTTCGATCTGGGCCTGTTCGCGAGCCGGGTCGGCCGGTGGGAGACCCGCCGCGGCCTTGTGTGCGCCCACGGCCTTCGTGATCTTGAACCGCTCGGCGAGCAGCAGGATCAGCGCCGCATCGATGTTGTCGATACTGGAGCGATACTTCTCGAGCTCTGGATCACTCATGGTCGCTCCGAGAGTTGCCCGGTCCGGGGGCCGTTCAGGTGTTGCCAGGAGTTCCCCGGAGTTCGGCGAAGCCGAACTCGAAGGAACCCGAAGGG
The DNA here is from genome assembly GCA_030432715.1 of Acidimicrobiia bacterium. GTDB lineage: Bacteria > Actinomycetota > Acidimicrobiia > Acidimicrobiales > Aldehydirespiratoraceae > JAJRXC01. Next base: position 15,397 of record JAUIML010000063.1, read on the forward strand.
TTCCCGTGGGCCGTACAAGAGTCGAACTTGTGACCTCCTGCGTGTCGAGCAGGCGCTCTAACCAACTGAGCTAACGGCCCTGAGTTCGGAAACCATAGCAGCGGATGTCGCGAATCCCGAACGAAGATCTTGCACGGACGCGAGTCGAGGCCGCCGCCGGAGCGACGGCCTCGATCTTCCTTCGCTGACGAGCGCCGGGCGGGATTTGAACCCGCGACTGTACGGCTTTGCAGGCCGTTCCCTTGGGCCGCTCGGGCACCGGCGCCAGCGGGTGAAATGGTAGCGCCACATCACGTTCGTGAGATCATGGATTCCGTGACCGACTCCCCACCCACCTCCTAACCGCCCCGTCGATCGCCCCTCGACATGCTCGGGGTGCTCGCCAAGGCCGACGGCGAACTCAGCGAGACGAGCCGCGTGGTGGAGATCTACACGATGGAGGGGCTGCTCCAGATCATGTGGCACGGCGCGCCCGACGCAACCGACGTGGTGCTCATGTGTGGTGGAGCCATGGGCGGGATGCTCGGCCCCGGCCGATCGCTGTACCTCGAACTCGGACTCGAGCTGGCCGCCGAGGGCCGTGCGGCGATGGCCATTGGCTACCGCAAGCCGGGTGACCTCACCCGTTCGCTTCTCGACACCTGCGCAGCCGCCGACCTGGCCCTGCGCAACGGGGCCGAGCGCTTCGCGATACTCGGCCACTCGTTCGGTGGCGCCGTGGCCATCCAGGCGGCGTCGACCTTCGCCGCCCACACCGCCGGCGTGATCACCTACGCCACCCAGTCGGCCGGCTGCGAGGAGGCGGCGAGGATCGGCGACACCCCGCTCCTGCTACTCCACGGCGAGCGCGACTCGATCCTCGGCCCCGAGAACTCGATGATGGTGCAGGCCCTCGCCGGCACCGGCGAGGTGCGGCTGTTCCCCGACACGGACCATCTCATGGCCGAGGCCGCCGAGGAGATCGCGGTGATCACGGGCCAGTGGGTGCGCGACAAGTTCGACATCCACGCAGCGGCCTGACTCACGACA
>JAUIML010000064.1 GCA_030432715.1 Acidimicrobiia bacterium
TCACGACCCGCTCGTGGCTGGTGGCGACGACGTCGCGCGGATCGGCATCGGGCTTGCGGGCCGCGACGACCGCCTGGAGCGCCTCGGGTACGTCGCGCTCCCCGTCACCCGGCAGGTAGGGGATGAGCACGCCATAGTGCTCCGGGTCCATGGTCCGACCCGCCTCGGCCGCGGCTTCCTCGATCACGGCGATGCCGGCGGCGACGTGTGCGGGTGTGGTGAACGACGCGAGCCACCCATCGGCCAAGCGACCGGTCCGCCGCAGCTCCGACGGGGCCTGCCCGCCGAGCCACACCTCGAGCGGGTTCTGGATGGGCTTGGGCAGCACCCGGGCTCCCGTCACGGTGAACCGTTCGCCCTCGTGGTCGACCTCGTCCTCGGCCCAGAGTCGGCGCATCAGCGGCATGGCCTCCTCGATCCACGGGGCCCGCTCCTTGCGGTCGACCTGGAAGGCCTGGTGCTCGGCCGTGTTCGCGATGCCGAGGCCGAACGCCGGATGACAGCGGCCGCCGCTGACCACGTCGAGGCTGGCCAGCATCTTCGCCATGAGGATCGGGTTGCGACCGGGAACGACCGACACCGCGGGACCGAACTTGAGCCGCGGGGCGCGGCCGGCGACGTACGACATCGCCACGATCGGATCGAGTTGGGGGCTGTTGACCCGCTCGGGAAACCACAGGGAGTCGTAGCCGAGGCGATCGAGATCGTCGATCACCGAACCGAAGCCGTCGGGTTGCGCGAAGAGGCCGGGAGCCGCGCCGATGCCGTAGCCGATCCTGGTGTGCATGCCGCCAGCGTGACACATGGTCCCGTCGGCGTCGGGTCTCGGGCAGAGTGTCGGGGTGAGCGACGGGTTCGAGTTGAGAGGCGTGCGGGTCGAGGGAGTGGCCCGGCCGCGGCTCGACGGCATCGACCTCGATCTGCCCCTCGAGGGCATCACGGTCGTGGCCGGCGCCTCGGGTTCGGGGAAGAGCACCCTGCTCCGGCTGCTGAACCGGCTCGACGTGGTCGATGCCGGCACGATCACCTGGCGCGGCACACCGCTCGACGAGACCGATGTGCTCCTGCATCGGCGAGAGGTCGGCATGGTGTTCCAGCGCCCCACCGCGGCGCCCGGCACCGTGCTCGAGAACCTGCGACTGGCCGCGATGGACCTCGACGAGGAGAGCGCTGCTGACCTGTGTCTGCTCGTCGATCTCGACGCGTCGTTCCTCGATCGCGACGCAACCGAGCTGTCGGGAGGCGAGAAGCAGCGAGTCTGCCTGGCCCGGACGATCGCTACCGGGCCGGCCATGATCCTCGCCGACGAGCCGACCTCGTCGCTCGACCCGGCCGCGGCCGAGACGATCGAGAACCTCGCGTTGCGTCTCGCCCGCCCCGACAGCCCCATGCCCGTCGGGTGGGTGTGGGTGTCCCACGACCCGGGCCAGCTCCGGCGTCTGGCCGACCGGGTGGTGGTGCTCGGCGAGGGGCGGGTGCTGGCCGAGGGCAACGCCCTCGACCTCGCGTCCCACGGCGACGCCGACGTGCGCCGAGCGGTGGGAGGAGAGCGATGAACGAACCGCTGGCCGACATCGGCCTCGTCGGCCTGGCCATCTCCGGCATCCTCATCGGGGTCGCGCTGGTTCTGTCGCTCGTACGTCGCCTCGGGCTCGAGAAGGATCTGCTGGTCGCCGCGGCACGGGCGCTGGTCCAGCTGCTCGTCGTCGGCTTCGCCCTGCGCATCGTGGTCGACGACGACGATCCGCTCGTCTTCACCTGGATCTGGGTCGTGTTCATGGCACTGGTCGCAGCATGGACGGTCCGCCGACGGGCCCCCGAGGTGCCCAACGTGATCCCGCTCTCGCTGCTCGCGTTCACCGCGGCGGCGGTCGTCAGCCTGGGGGTCCTCTTCGGTCTGGGCGTGTTCGAGCCCACGGGTCGAGCGATCGTGCCGATCGCCGGGATGATGGTGGGCAACTCGATGACGGCGACCGTCGTGGTCGCCCGCCGGATCGTGGCCGAGTCCAGGGACCATCGCGACCTGATCGAGGCCCGACTGGCGCTCGGCCTCTCCTCGCAGGACGCGTTTGCGCCGCACCTGCGAGACGCCCTGCGGACCGGACTCATCCCCCAGATCGAGACGACCAAGACCGTGGGCCTCATCGCGCTCCCGGGTGCGATGACCGGCCTGATCCTCGCCGGGGTGGAGCCGGTCGAGGCCGTGCGGGTCCAGGTGGCGGTGATGTACCTGGTGCTCGGGTCCGTGTCGACGACCGCCGCCGTGATGGCCATCGGGCTCACCCGTGGTCTGTTCACGAGCGACCACCGTCTGGCGGTCACCGACCGCGGGGTCGGCACCGGTTCGACGACTGCGTAGCCTTCGCCGCCGTGACCGACGCGATCTTCATCCCCGACGGCGACCTGCTCATCCCCCAGCCCACCGCGGCCGGACCGTGGTTCCCGGGTGTGCAGCACGGTGGTGCCGTCACCGGGCTGATGGCCCGGGCCATCGAGCAGGCGCCCGCCGCCCAACCGATGATGCTGACCCGCATGTCGGTCGACATGAGCCGCAAGGTGCCCATGGGTCCCACCCGCGTGCTCGCCCGGGTGCTGCGCGACGGCCGGAGGGTGCAGTCGCTCGCCTGCGACTACGAAGTCGACGGCGAGATCGTCGGTCGGGCCACGGCGATGCGGATCCGCATCGACGACTCGGTCGTGGCCGACGACCAGGTGCCCGCACCGTGGCCGGAGGACGAACCCCCGCCCGGGCCCGACGGCATCCCCGAGATCGAGATCACGGTCCACGGCCGCGACTTCGTCCACAATTTCTCGATGCGCCGCCAGGAGGACGTGCCCGGGCGTTCGATCAGCTGGTTGCGGCTGAACGTGCCCTTCGTGGCGGGTGAGCCCACGAGCCCCATGACGTTCGCGGCTGCCGCGGCCGACATGATCGCGAGCGCCGGCAGCATCATGGACTTCGACAAGTACCTCTCGGTCAACCCCGATCTGAGCATGCAGTTCCACCGGGTGCCCGAGGGCGACTGGATCGGCCAGCGCTCGCTCGTGCGGGTCTCGCCCCGCGGGTTCGGCTCGACCGACGCCCAGTTGTTCGACGCCACGGGCTCGATCGGCCGCTCGATGAAGAGCCTTCTGATCGACCCGCGCTGACGGTCCGGCTACGTTCGGCGGCCATGGCCCGCCCCTCATCCCGACCGACCGACAGACCCAACATCGTCCTGATCAACTGCGACGACCTCGGCTACGGCGATCCCGGCTGCTACGGGTCGGAGGTTCACGACACCCCCGTGCTCGACCAGCTGGCGGCCGACGGGATGCGGCTCACCGACTTCTACGTCGCCTCCCCGGTGTGCACGCCGTCGAGGGGCGCATTGATGACCGGGTGCTATCCGTCGCGCTTCGGGTTCGACTCGTTCAACGGCGTGCACGTCCTCTTCCCCGGGATGCGATTCGGGCTCGCTCCGAGCGAGATCACGATCGCTCGCATGCTGAAGGACGCGGGCTATGCGACCCAGATGGTGGGGAAGTGGCACTGCGGCGACCAGCAGGAGTTTCTGCCCACGAACCACGGGTTCGATTCCTGGTACGGCCTGCCCTACAGCAACGACATGGGCCGCCAGCGCAACGACATGCCCAAGGAGATGCGAGAGGGGATGGAGTCGTTCCTGGGGATCAAGCTCCAGGACGGCGACTACCCGCCCCTCCCGCTGATGCTCGACGACACCGTCCAGGAGGAGCAGCCCGACCAGGCCGCACTCACCGAGCGCTACCTGCAGGAGTCGGTGCGGTTCATGCGCGAGAAGCGGGACGAGCCGTTCTTCCTCTACTTCGCGCACATGTACGTCCACCTGCCCATCTACGTGCAGGAGCGATTCGCCCGCGAGTCGCGCAACGGGTCGTACGGGGCGGCGGTGCGCTGCATCGACTGGGCGCTCGACGTGTTGCTCCACGAGCTCGATGCGCTCGGCCTCACCGACGACACGGTGGTGATCTTCACCAGCGACAACGGCGCCCTGGCCCGCCCGGGGGAGGGGAGCAACCTACCGCTGAGAGCAACCAAGGGGACCACGTGGGAGGGTGGCCAGCGGGTGCCCTGCATCGTGCGTTGGCCGGGTCGGGTGCCGGCCGGGTCTGCGTCGGACGCGGTGGCGACGGCCATGGACTTCCTGCCCACCTTGGCCGAATGGTGCGGCGCGTCGGTGCCCGCCGATCGCACCATCGACGGGCGGAGCCTGGTGCCGTTGCTCGAGGGTTCGTCGACGGCCTCGCCGCACGAGGCGTTCTTCTACTACCAGGGCCCCAACCTCGAGGCGGTCCGGGTCGGCAAGTGGAAGCTCCATGTGGCCAAGACGTCGATGTTCGGTGACGGCGACGTCGACATGCGCGAGCTCTACGACCTCGAGGCCGACGTGGGCGAGACCACCGATGTCGCCGCCGCTCATCCCGAGGTCGTGGCCGAGCTGCTGGCCCATGTCGAGCGGGCCCGTGCCGATCTCGGCGACGCGGTGACCGACACGGTCGGTGCCGATCGGCGGCCCGTCGGCGAGGTCGACGACCCCGTGCCGTTGACGGTGTGGAACCCGGAACACCCCTACTACATGGCCGAATACGACCTCGGTGACCGGGGTTGAGTGTCATACCCCCTCAGTAGCTTTCATGTATGGCTCTGGCGGAGTTGGATGATCTGAGCGAAGCGATACGGCTGGCGGCGAAGGTCGACTTCGCGGGCCTGCCGGGGGCCGAGGTCGAGGCGTCAGCGGAGACGGTGCAGCGGTTGAAGGCGCAGCTGGCCGCGTTGGAGGCCGAGGTGGTCGGGGCGTACGACGCCTCGATGCAGTGGGCGGCAGGGCAGCACCGCTCCGTGAAGGTGGCGCTGCGGCATCGATGCCGGATGCACGGCGGTGAGGCGTCGTCGGTGGTGTCGCTGTCCCGTGCGTTGCGGTCGATGCCGGGCACCGAACTGGCCTTGGCCGACGGGGTCATCACCGCGAACCACGCCCGGCGGTTGGCGCGAGCGGCGACGCGGCCGGAGTTCGCCGAGGCGGAGTCGTTCCTCCTCGAGAAGGCGGGGTCGTTGTCGTTCCGAGATTTCGAGCGGGCGGTCGCCTACTGGGAGCAGGTCGTCGACGAGGCCCGCCGGGGCGACGATCCGGAGCCGCCCGACCCGTGCGAAGTCAACCGCGAGGCGCACGTGTCGAAGACGCTGGCCGACATGACCCGGGTCGATGCGTGGCTCGATCCGGTCGGTGGCGCCACCTTCAGTGAGTCGCTGCGCCGCATCGAGACCGAGTTGTTCGAAGCCGACTGGCAACAGGCCAAGGCCGAATACGGCGATGCCGTCACCGTCGATCGTCTGTGGCGCACGCCGGCCCAGCGGCGAGCCGACGCGCTGGTCGAGATGGCGGTGCGGGCGTCGGCCGCGCCGGCCGACGCGCGACGTCCGCTGCCGCTGGTGATCATCCATGCCGACATCGACACGTTCACGATGGCCTTGTCGAACTATCTGGGCGTCGAAGGCCCGCAACCGGTGGGCGGTGTCGAGCGGCTCTGCGAGCTCGACGACGGCACCGTCGTCTCACCCGCACGGATGATCGAGCAGGCCCTGGCCGGCCACGTGCGCCGGCTCGTGTTCGAATCACCCGGGGTGATCCTCGACTACGGCCGCACGCAGCGGCTCTTCACCGGCGCGCTGCGCGAGGCCGTCTGCGCCCGCGACAGGGTCTGCGACCACGACGGTTGCGAGATCCCGGCCCGGCGATGCGAGATCGACCACGTGCGAGAGTGGGACGACGGCGGCCACACCAGCCACCGCAACGGCAAGGCTCGCTGCAGCTTCCACCATCGGAACTGGAAACCCAGACCCGGCTAACGTCGCCGGATGCTGGATTCCCCCTGGTCAGGTGATGCCTGTTCGCTCGTCGATGCGTTTCGTACGGGCGAACGATCCCCGGTCGACGAACTCGAGGCGTCGTTGGCCGCGATCGAGCGGAGCGATCTCAACGCGTTCGCGCATCTCGACCCCGAGGGAGCCCGCGCCGCGGCTGCGTCGGCCGACGTCTCGCTGCCCTTCGGAGGGGTGCCGTTCGGGATCAAGGAGCTCGAGCAGGTGAAGGGGTGGCCCTACACCGAGGCGTCGCTGATCTTCAAGGATCGGATCGGGGCCTACGACACCACCATGGTCACGAGGTTGAAGGCTGCGGGGATCGTCCCGGTCGGATCGACGACGGCCAGCGAGTTCGGTGGACTCAACGTCAGTGTCACCAAGATCAACGGGGTCACCGGCAACGCCTGGGACCCCACCCGCAGCGCCGGCGGGTCGTCGGGCGGCAGTGCGAGCGCCGTGGCGGGCGGGCTCGTCCCGCTGGCCTGTGGCGGAGACGGCGGCGGCTCGATCCGCATTCCCGCGGGCTACAACGGTCTCCTCGGCATGAAGGGCACCTACGGGCGCATACCCCGCGGCCCGCACACGTCGCTGAATCCGCACACGGTGGTGCTGGGGTGCCTCGCTCGATCGGTGCGCGACGCGGCCCGCTACTACGACGTCGCCGCCGGACACGATCCCCACGATCCGACCAGCCTTCCCGCGATCGAGGGTTGGGAGCGCAACCTCGGCAGTCACGACCTGCGAGGCCGGAGCGTCGTGATCGACCCGACCCTCGGCGGCGTGGCCGTCGACGAAGCCGCCCGGGCCGTCATCGAGGACGCGGCCGCACAGCTCGTCGCCGAGCTCGGGTTGATCAGGGTCGACCTGCCGGTCGACATCCCCCGCATGGGCGGCGAGTGGATGATCGGCAACATCAGCAGCCTCTACGGCGAGATCGAACACCTGTGGCCTGGGTGTGCGGCCGATCTCACCGACGAGCTGCGGGTGGGCATCCAGCTCTCGGAGAACCTGCTCAACATGCGGGTCGCGGCGGCCGCCGAGATGGCCCGCCGCAAGGCGAACGAAGCGATGGCCACCCTCTTCGAGCAGGTCGACTTCGTGATGACGTCGACCAACCCCGGCCCTGCGTTCGCAGCGGACGCGGGGATGAGCAGCGATGCCAAGACCTTCATCGACTACGCACGGGGCAGCCGCCTCGTGCAGGGGGCGTTCAGCGGTGTACTCAAGACGGCGCGTGCGGTGAGCGGTGTCGCCCCGTCGCTGCCTCGGCGGTTGCTCGCCGCCGGCACCAGCAGCTCGCCCGAGCTCCTCGACATGGGTGCGCTCACGATCCCGGCCAACCTGTTCGGCAACCCGGCCGTGTCGATTCCGGCCGGAGCCGTCGACGGTCTGCCGGTCGGGCTGCAGGTGCTCGGGCGGCACCACCACGACGCGCTGCTGCTGGACCTGGCGCTCCATGTCGAGCGCGAGCGGCCGTGGCCCCTCGTCGCGACGAGAGCCCTAGCCTGACCAGGTGCCGATCCACGTCCTGACGCTGCAGTGTCCCGATCGCAAGGGCATCGTTGCCGCCATCTCCAGTGCGCTGGTCGGCCTCGACGCCAACATTCTCCAGAACGCCGAGTTCAGCGACGCCGCCACCGCGACCTTCTGCATCCGGACCCGCTTCGAGGCGCCGATCGAGGACTCGGCGGAGATCGCCGCCCGGCTGGCCGACGCCGCGTCGAACGTCGGTGGTGTCCTACGGGTCCGGCGGGAAGACGAGCGACGGCGGGCGTTGATCATGGTGTCGAAGTTCGATCACTGTCTCCTCGACCTGCTCTATCGCCACCGCAGCGGTGATCTCCCGATCGACGTCCCGCTGGTGGTCTCGAACCACCCCGACCTCCGCGAGCTGGTCGAGAGCCACGGCATCGCCTACGAACACCTTCCCGTCACGAGCGACACCAAGCCCGCGGCCGAGCAGGCGCTCGTCGAGCTGGTGGAGCGCCTCGAGATCGACGTGGTCGTGCTCGCCCGCTACATGCAGGTGCTGAGCGACGACTTCTGCGGTCGCTATCCGGGTCGGATCATCAACATCCACCACTCGTTCCTGCCGGGGTTCAAGGGGGCCAGGCCCTACCACCAGGCGTGGGAGCGGGGTGTGAAGCTCACCGGGGCGACCGCCCACTTCGTGACCGCCGATCTCGACGAGGGGCCGATCATCGGCCAGGACGTGGAGGCGGTCAGTCATCGACACACGCCCGAGCAGATGGTGGCCCGCGGCCGCGATGTCGAACGGCGGGTGCTGTCGGAGGCGGTCACCGCCTTCGCCGAGGACCGCATCTTCCTCCTCGACAACGCCCGCACCGTCGTGTTCGAGTGAGCAGGGTGTTCGAGTGAGAAGGGTCTTCGATCAGCGGAGCTTCACCGGGGTGGTGACCTCGGCGTAGAAGTCGTTGCCCTTGTCGTCGACGACGATGAAGGCCGGGAAGTCCTCGACCTCGATCTTCCACACGGCTTCCATGCCGAGCTCGGGGAACTCGAGGACCTCCACGCTGCGGATGGAGTCCTTTGCGAGGCGGGCCGCAGGGCCACCGATCGACCCGAGGTAGAAGCCGCCGTGGGCGGCACAGGCCTCGGTCACCTGGCGGGAGCGGTTGCCCTTGGCCAGCATCACCATCGAGCCTCCGGCCGCCTGGAACTGCTCGACATAGGAGTCCATGCGTCCGGCGGTGGTGGGTCCGAACGAGCCGGAGGCGTACCCCTCGGGGGTCTTGGCCGGGCCGGCGTAGTAGATGGCGTGGTCGCGCAGGTACTGGGGCATCGGCTCGCCGGCGTCGAGCCGTTCCTTGATCTTGGCGTGGGCGATGTCGCGGCCGACCACCAGGGTGCCGGTGAGCGACAGTCGGGTCTTCACGGGGTACTGGCTCAACTGGTTGCGGATGGCATCCATCGGCTGGTCGAGGTCGACCCTGATCACCTCGGTCGAGAGATCGTCGGCCGCCGCCTCGGGCAGGAACCGGGCCGGGTCGGTCTCGAGCTGTTCGAGGAAGACGCCGTCGGCGGTGATCTTGGCTCGGGCCTGGCGGTCGGCCGAGCACGACACGGCAATACCGACGGGGTTGGAGGCGCCGTGGCGGGGGAGCCGGATCACCCGCACGTCGTGACAGAAGTACTTGCCGCCGAACTGGGCCCCGATGCCGAACTCGCGGGTCTGGTCGAGGATCTTCGCCTCCCATTCGAGATCGCGATAGCCGTGGCCGGTGGCGGCATCGCCGGTGGTGGGCAGGGCGTCGAGATAGTGGGCCGAGGCCAGCTTCGCCGTCTTCAGGTTGAACTCGGCCGACGTACCGCCCACGACGAGCGCGAGATGGTAGGGCGGGCAGGCCGAGGTGCCGATCGCCCGGAGCGACTCGTCGAGGAAGTCGACCAGCGACTCCTCGTTGAGCAGCGCCTTGGTCTTCTGGAACAGGAACGACTTGTTGGCCGAACCACCACCCTTCGCCATGAAGAGGAACTCGTAGGCCGCGCCGGGCTTCGTGTAGAGCTCGATCTGGGCGGGCAGGTTGTTGCCGGTGTTCTTCTCCTCGAACATCGACAGGGGAGCGAGCTGCGAGTAGCGGAGGTTGGTCTGGGTGTAGGTGTCGTAGATGCCCTTCGAGATCCACTCGGCATCGTCGGCCAGGGTGAGGACCTGGTCGCCCTTCTTGCCCATGACGATCGCGGTTCCCGTGTCCTGACACATCGGCAGGACGCCGGCGGCGGCGATGTTGGCGTTGCGCAGCAGCTCGGTGGCCACGAACACGTCGTTGGGTGACGCCTCGGGGTCGGACACGATCGACGCCAGCTGTTCGAGGTGCTCCGTGCGCAGATAGTGCGAGATGTCGTGCATCGCCTCGCGGGTCAGCAGTCGGATCGTCTCGGGTTCGACCCTGAGCAGCGTGGTGCCGTCGACCTCGACGGTCGAGACACCCTCGGTGGTGAGGAGTCGGTAGTCGGTCGTGTCGGGGCCCAGAGGAAGCAGGTCGGAGTAGGCGAACTCGGTCATGGCTTCACGGTACCGGTCGCTACGCTGCAGTCGTGAGCCGGGACGGAGATGCCCAGGCGCGGGCCGAGCAGACCATCGATCGCATCGCCCACGCCTTCAGTCCCGTGGAGTGGAAGGGACGCTCGTTGACGATCGCGATCGTCGTCTTCGTGCTCGTCGCGTCGCTCACGGTCGTGCAACGCGCCCTCCTCGCCGACAGCGCGATGGGATGGGTGTTCACCGCCGTCCACGGCGCGATCGTGCTCGCGGTGGTCCCCACCCTGACGCTGCGGACCGTGCGTGAATGGCGAGCCGCCCGAGCCCTGCCAGGGCACAGCGACCAGCGGATCAGCGACTAGCCGATCAGGAGAGCGGTGTGCCCGAGAAGGCGACCGGGTCGCCGGCGGCCGGGATCGCCGGGCGGCTCCAATGGGCGAGGTCGGCAACGGCTTCCGCCACCTCGCGCCATTCGTCGGGGTTCCAGCCCTCGGCCTTCGCGGTCACCTGACCGTCCTGGCGGAGGAGGGCGAACGCCGGGGCCTTCTCGATCCCGAGGCTCCTGACCAGCGCGCCGGAAGGATCGGCGAACGCGAGCATCTCGTCGGCGTAGGGGCCGAGGAAGCGCTTGGCGTCGTCGACCGAGCAGGTGAGGATCCAGCAGTTCCGGCAGCCGGCATCGGCGAAGTGGCCGAGGATGCGCTTCGAGGTGTCGAGGAGCCAGGCGCTCTCGTGCGTGAACGGATCGAGGACCACCGGAACCAGCGGGAAGGTGGTCAGCCAGTCACTCAGCGGACGGGCATCGCCGTCGAGGGGCTGGAGATCGAGGTCGAGAGCAGCGGTCACCACGGACGTGAAAGCTAGCGCAGCGGGCGCACAACGGGTCACATCGGGGGCGATACGATCGAGGGGTGCACCCGATCGAGCGACTTCGCTACGTGGCGCGTGCCGGCGACGCCCCCACCGCACCGCTGGTCCGTGAGGCCGCGATCGCGCTGGCGTCGTTCGCTCACGACCCAGTCGAGCTCGTGATCGCGTGCCGTCAGCTGATCGAGCGACGTCCGACGTCGGGTCCGCTGCTGTGGGTCGCGGCGCGCATGGTGACCGGCACCGACCCGGGTACCGAGGCGTGGGAGGCCGTCGAGGCCCTCGAGCGCGACACCACGGCGCGGGAACTCGCCCATGCCCTGCCCGCCGATTCGACCGTGCTCGTGATAGGGGCCTCGGAGATCTGCGGTGAAGCCGTCCTGCAGCGTCCCGACGTCGAGGTGCTGGTCGCCGACACGGTCGGCGAGGGCTACGGCCTCGTCCGTCATCTCGAGGCGAGAGACCATGCGGTCGTCGACGTCCCGGCCGCCGGGGTCGGTGCTGCGGCCGCCGAGGCCGATCTCGTGCTGCTCGAAGCCGAGGTGATGCACGAGCACGCGGCCCTGGCCCGTGCGGGCTCGCTCGCGGCCGCCGCCGTGGCGCAACACTCCCACACGCCGGTGTGGCTCGCCGCCGGGGTCGGCCGGGTCGTGCCCACCCGGATGTACGAATGGGCGACCGGGAGCGGCGGCGAGGGCGACCCGTGGGACGACGACGCCGAGTCGGTGCCGGTCTCGCTGGTCGACCAGCTCGTCGGCCCGTCGGGTCTCCAACCCGTGGCCGAGATCCGCTACCGGATCGACTGCCCGATCGCTCCGGAGTTGTTCCGGTGACGGCGCGCCGACTGTTGCTGACGGTGGCCTTCGCCGGCCTGTTCGCGGCCGGAGGGCTCCTCGCCGCGGCCACGATCGACCGCGACGGCAACCCCGAGACCGCGGTCGCCGGCGGTGTCGAGTCGCCGTCCACCACGACGTCGGAAGCCACGACGACGACCACGACGACCACGACCACGACGACGCTGCCGCCGCCCCGTACCGCCACGCTCGCCTTCACCGGCGACCTCCTGCCGCACGGTCCGGTCGTGCGGGCCGCCGCCGCGAATGCGTGGGACAGCGCCGGGGTCGACGGTTGGGACTTCCGGCCGATGTTCGATGAGGTGCGTCCGATCCTGTCGGCCGCGGATCTCGCGATCTGTCACGTCGAGTCGCCGGTGTCGCGCGACGACACCGACATCAGCGGGTACCCCGTGTTCAATGCGCCGCGGGCGTTGGTCGAGGCAGCCATCGATGCCGGCTACGACGGCTGCAGCACGGCATCGAACCACGCCTTCGATCGGCGGACCGACGGCGTGCTGTCGACCATCGAGGTGTTCGAGCAGCTCGGCATCCCCCAGGCCGGGATGGCCGACAGCGTCGAGGCCGACCTCGAACCCGTCCTCTACGAGGTCAACGACATCACGATCGCCCACATCTCGGCGACGTACTCGCTCAACGGCTTCGTGATGCCCGACGACAAGCCGTATCTCGTCGACTTGATCGAGCCGGCCGACATCATCGCCGAGGCCGCGCTGGCCCGCGAGGCGGGAGCCGACTTCGTGATCGCGAGCCTCCACTGGGGCAACGAGTACCAACAGACGCCCTCGTCGGCACAGGTGCAATGGCTGGCCGAGATCCTGCCGAGCGACGAGGTCGACCTGGTGATCGGCCACCATGCCCATGTCGTCCAGCCGGTCGACAAGCTCGACGACGAGTGGGTTGTCTTCGGTCTCGGCAACTTCCTGTCGAATCAATCCGCCAACTGCTGCGTCACCGCGTCCCAGGACGGGATGATCGCCCACGTCACCCTGCTGGAGAACGCTGCCGGCGAGATCGAGGTCGAGGCCGTGGAGTACACGCCCACCTGGGTCGACCGCTCGGAGCGCTATGTCATCCGGGTGGCCAACGGCGAGCCCGGCCGTGACGGTATCGCCGACACACTCGCGGCATCGGCGGCCCGGACCGCCGAGATCGTCATGGGCCGGCTGGGGCCCGCCGACGGACTCAGCGAGCGTCTTCCCGACGAGGGGTGACCTCTCTGCCAATGGCGCTGCCGCTCAGAACGTCACGCCGTTGCGGGACGCGTCGAGGTAGGCGGCGAGATCCTCGATGGTCATCGGCGGCGCGAAGAGGTGACCCTGGGCGTAGTCGCAGCCCAGCATCGCGAGGCGTGTCATGGCCGACGGGGTCTCGACTCCCTCGGCGACGACATCCAGGCCGAGGTTCTGACCCAGGGAGACGATGGACTTCACGATGGTCGCCGCAGACTCGTCACCGTCTCCCATGGCGGACACGAACGACTTGTCGACCTTGATCTCCGAGACCGGAAGACTCTGCAGGTTGGACAGGCTCGAATGGCCGGTGCCGAAGTCGTCGACCGAACCACGAACCCCGAGCGAGCGCAGCTGTTCGAGCACGCCGTGGGCCAGGAGCGGATCGTCCATCACCTGGGTTTCGGTGAGCTCCAGCACGACGCGCCGCCCGTCGAGCTCCGAGCGTTCGATCCCGCTCCGGATGGACTCGACGAAGCCCGACTCGTAGAGGTTTCTCACCGACACGTTGACGGCGAGGTCGAGGCGGTGACCGCTCGCGTCCAGGCCGCGGACGTCGTGGGCGGCGGAGTCGAACACCCACCTGGTCAACGGTTTGATCACGCCGGAGACCTCGGCGACGTCGATGAACTCGGCGGGCCCGATGAGGCCGCGCTCGGGATGTTGCCAGCGCACCAGGGCCTCCACCCTGACCACGCGGGCCGACGAGAGCTCCACGACCGGCTGGTAGTGCACGACGAGTTGCTCGTTGTCGACGCCGTGGCGGAGCTGGCCGACCAGCGTGAGTCGGTCGAGGTTGGGTTGATCCCGTGCGGGGTCGTAGACGGCGACTCCGCCTCCGCGGCGCTTCGCGGCGTACATGGCGATGTCGGCGTGCTTGCGCAGCGACTCGGCGTCCTCGCCGTGGTCCGGGTAGAGGGCGACGCCGAGGCTCACCCCGCACTGGAGCGACATCCCGTTGATCTCGTGGGGTTCGTCGAAGCAGGCGAGCACTCGTTCGGCCGCCCGCAGCGTCCGCCGGGGCGACACGTCGTCGGACAGGAGGACCGCGAACTCGTCGCCGCCGAGACGGGCGACGGTGTCGACGGCGCGCAGGGCGGTGCGCAGCCGTGCGGCGACCATCACCAGCAGGCGATCGCCCTGGTCGTGCCCGAGGGTGTCGTTCACCTCCTTGAACTGGTTGAGATCGAGCAGGAGGAGAGCGACGGAGCGATGGTCGCGCCGCGCCGCGTCGATTCCGTGGCGGAGGCGATCCTCCAGCAGCGCCCGATTGGGGAGGCCGGTCAGTTCGTCGTGGAGCGCCTGATGCCGCAGGGTGCGGGCCGTGATCACCCGGTCCGTCACATCGACGACGTTGAGGCCGAGGAGATCGTCGGAGATGGGGAACGCCTCGAGGCTGATGATCTGCTCGCCCCCGGTTCCCAGATCACCGGCTTCGGCCCGGCGCTGGGATCTTCCCGTACGGCGTGTGTCGCGGAGAATCTGCAACACGTCGGCCGAGCCCGGCCCCTCGATGGCGCCGCTCAACGACGTGTTGACGAGCGCCGTCGCGGAGCGACCGGTCAGCGCCTCGAAGGCCGGGTTGACCGAGAGGGTGGTGAACTGGCCGTTGGCCTCCGCCCGGACGACGACCAGACCGACCGGTACCCGTTCCACCAGTTCGGCCAGGTTGCGGTTGGACTCGCGGACGCGGACCTCGTCGGTGATGTCGACCACCACGCCGCGGGCGGTGACCCGGCCCTGCACATCGGTCTCGACCCGGACCCGGTCGCGCACGTGACGCAGGTTGCCGTCCGCGTCGGTGATGCGGTAGGTGAGCTCGTGGTCGCGGCCGGCGTCGATCGCCGTCTGCGACTGGCGGACCACGCCGGCCCGGTCGAAGGCGGGCACGTGGGCGAGCCACGCCCCGGGCCCCACGAGCTTCGCCGGGTCGATGCCGAGCACCCCCATGGTGTCGCCGCGCACCTCCGCGTCGACGAATGGGTACGGGTGTGCTTCCCACACGACGGCGTCGATACCGGCCAGGAGGTCTTCGTTGCTCTCTCGTCCCTGGCGTTCCGCGTTGGCGATGACCGCGATGAACACGGTGACCCCGATCGACACGCTCAGGTAGGCGGCGAGTTGGGTGGGGCCGTCGGTGACGTCGTAGCGGAGGAAGGCACCCAGCAGGAAGGGCGAGCCGGCCGCCGTCGCGAGCGCGGTGAGGCGCCAGCCGGTCGTGGCCGCCTGACTGGTCGAGCCGAACATCACCAGGAGCGTGATCGGGCCGAGGCTCGGCTGGATGGAGACGGCGACCGCGCACAGCGATGCGTCGAGGATCGGGATCCACCACGGGGTGTGGCGGATTCGGGCCATGAGTGCCCGCATGGCGATGTTGGCGGGAACCACGCAGCCGAGGACGAGCAGGGCGATGACCGGTTCCACCCCGGCGGCGGGGAGGAGCGCGATCAGGCCCAGCATCCCGAGTCCGACGATGCGGATCTCGAAGAAGAGTCGCCAGAGACGGCGATCGAAGTCGGACAGTTCTCGCCGCCGGATACCGAGACTCACGCGTGCCTTTCCACCAGGGCTCCCTCCGGTCCCATCGGCGGGCACCGCATCCGACCTGAGCGTCGCCTCGACGGATTCTCGACGCGTAGAGTGCCGATGATGTCCGAACCGGCGACCACGCTTCCGGCGCTGCTCCTCGCGTGGGTCGACCGGGGGCTCCGCGACCTTCCCTGGCGGCGGACACGAGACCCCTGGGCGGTGCTCGTCGCGGAGACGATGCTGCAGCAGACGCAGGTGTCGCGGGTCGAGGACCGGTGGGTCCGGTTCCTCGAGCGATACCCCGATCCGGCGTCGTGCGCGGCGGTACCGCCGGCCGAGCTGGTCAGGGAATGGGCCGGCCTGGGTTACAACCGGAGAGCCCTCATGCTGCACCGGGCCGCGACGGCGATCCGCGACGATCACGACGGTCGCGTGCCGTCGGATCTCGCTGCGCTGATGGCGCTTCCCGGCGTTGGTGCCTACACGGCCCGGGCGGTGCTGGCCTTCGCGTTCGAGGCCCGAGCCGCGCCGGTCGACACCAACATCGGGCGGGTGCTGGCCCGCCTCCGTGGGTCATCCCTCACCGCGAGGGAGGCGCAGCAGCTGGCTGACTCACTGGTCCCTCCTGGCGCGGTGTGGCGCTGGAACCAGGGGATCATGGAGCTTGGCGCGACCGTCTGCACGAAGCGCAAACCCCTCTGCGGCGAGTGCCCGGTCGTCGATGCGTGTCGTTGGCGGGGACAGGGGCCCGACCCGGCCGAGGGTTCGGCCGCAGTGGGTCGTCCGCAGGCGCGCTTCGAGGGTTCCGACCGTCAGCTCCGGGGCCGGTTGATCGACCTGCTCCGACGGGGCCCGGCCACTCCCGCGACGGTGGCGGAGTCCACGAGACCGTCCACCGAGGGGTTCAGCACGGAGCCCGCGGCGACGAGCACGAGAAGCAACACGGCCGCCGAGGCAGCGACCAGGGTGCGG
>JAUIML010000065.1 GCA_030432715.1 Acidimicrobiia bacterium
GCCGTCGTGGTCGGCGGTGCCGTCGTGGTCGGCGGTGCCGTCGTGGTCGGCGGTGCCGTCGTGGTGGTCGGCGCGGGCGCGGTGGTCGGCGGTGCCGTCGTGGTGGTCGGCGCGGCCGTGGTGGTGGTCGGTGCCGTCGTCGTGGGGGCCGCCGTCGTGCTCGTGGTGGTCGGCGCGTCGGACACCCGTCGTTCGAACCCGGTGTGGCAGCGGGTGTTGTCGATGGTCGCGTCGCCCATGGCCTTCGCGTCGACGAGGTCGCCGTTGGAGAGGACATTGCAGCTGGCGGTGGCGTCGCCGTCGGTCAGGACCACTCCGGAGGACGGCGTGCCGTCGAACACGTTGTGGGAGAGATCGCAGGTCGATCGCGTGTTGCAGCGGACCAGCCACGGGCCACTGTCGCTGTCGATGTAGTTGTGCGAGAGCGTCACCTCGACCCGGGCGTTCGACCCGAGGGCGATGACGCTGTTGCCGCCGTCGCCGGCGAGCCAGTTGCGGCTGAGCTCGAGCGTGCCGCGAGTGCGGTCGAACGTGCCGAGCTGGACGGCGTCGAGTCCGGACCCATTGGTCTGGTCGTGGAGCACCGACGCCCGGATGATGCGCCGACCGTTGCCGCCGTCGATGAAGAAGGAGTCCTCGCAGCCGGTGATCTCGATGCTGTCGGCGAGGAAGTCGCCGGAGCCGTCGAGGTAGACGGCCTTCCAGGGGTTGTCGCCGCAGTCGATCCGCGAGTGGAGGATCTGCAGCCCGTCGACTCCCTCGGCCTTCACCGGGTAGAAGTCGTCGCACTCGATGATGACGTTGCGGATCACCACGCCGTTGCCGGTGACGGTGACACACCCATCGACGACCACGTTCTCGAGTCGTGCGCCCTTCCGGGCCAGGACCTGGTCACCGACGACGCGGGTCGGCGTGGCCCCGATGACGCCGGGGCCCACGTCGATGCCCAACGAAGCCGGGCTGACCGGCACGATCCGGACCGGTGCCGGCAGCGCCGTCGCGGTGCCGTCGCCGCCGGCTGCGGTCTCCTGATCGGCCGATGACGCCGTCGACTCGTCGGCCGGGGCGGAGCGGCCATCGGCCGTGCCGTCGATGCCGTTGCTCGCCTCCTCGAACGCGGCCTCGCAGGCCGTGGCCAGGAGGGCGAGCACCAGGAAGAGGATGCCGGTGATGCGGGAACGTGACATGGGGTGATACCTCGTGGGTCATTCCCGGAGGTCCGGGAGCGGCGCCGAACGGAAGAACCGATGCGACGGGGGTGCCTGCGCCTGAACTCCTACGGCACGGTGCCCGTAGGACTTGAGACCTACGGGCCAAGGTCTTTCGACCGCGGGGTGGCGGTCGGCCGGGAGTCGTACGGACCAGAACCGGTGCCGAGCGGTGAGCCGAACGGCTCAACCAGCCCCGTTGGCCGACCACCTATGCTGGGGACACAACCCCCGCATGGTCGAGGGAGAGCGGCGCGGACCACACGGAGGCATCGGTGAGCGACACGGACTGGGACGGCGGTATCGAGAGCCCTCGAGGCGATCGTCTGTACAAGCTCTACGGCCGGTCGACCCGGCGAGTCGTTCGCAACCAGATCCGAAGCCGCTGCATCGCCGAGGAGGGTGGGGAGGTCCGCTCGATCACCCTTCGTCGGATCATGCGGGACTACCACGGTGTGACGGTCGGCCTCTACTCCGATGGCGGTTGCTTCACGCCCAACGCGATGGATCCCGACACCACGATCGGGCGCTACTCGTCGATCGCCTACACCGCGGCCGCGTTCGGGGCGAACCACCCGATGAACGCGAAGTCCACTCACGCGATCTTCTACAACCCGGCGCTCGGCGAGACCGACGTCGACCTGGTCGAGCGCACCAAGCTGACGATCGGCAGCGACGTCTGGATGGGCCACAACTCGATCGTCCTCAACGGGGTCGAGTCGATCGGTCACGGCGCGGTGATCGGCGCGGGATCCGTGGTGCACAAGGACGTGCCGCCGTACGCGGTGGTGGTCGGTCATCCGGCCCGCGTCGTCCGCTACCGCTTCTCGGACGAGCTCATCGAGGAACTGCTCGCCGAACAGTGGTGGGAGCGCAGCTTCGAGGAGCTGAAGGCCGACGGACTCGAGAAATTCCAGCAACCGCTCGAAGGCGATTTCCTCCGTTGACGGCGGACTCGACCGACAGGAGACCCCATGACTGACACGCCCACCACCCGGTCCGTGGCCGAACGCGTCCACGAGTTCATCGTCGAGACCCTGCTCCTGGGCCAGGACGCCGATTTCGGCCCCGACGACCAGCTGCTCGAGGAAGGGATCATCGACTCGTTGGGTCTGCTCGAGATCGTGACGTTCATCGAGACCGACTTCGACGTCACCGTCGACGACGCCGACGTCACCCTCGATGCGTTCGGGTCGGTCAACCTCATGGCCGACTACATCGAAACCCTGCTGTCGGCGGACTGACGATGTCCGACCACCCTTCGTTGGTCGACTCGGCACCCAAGGCGGCGCTCGCCACTGCTGCAGAACGCTTCGGCACCCCGTGCTTCGTCTACGACGAGGCGGTCGTGCGGGAACGGGTGGCTTCGGTCCGTGAGGCGTTCGAAGGGCGCTTCGAGATCAGCTACGCGGTCAAGTCCAACCCGAACCGAGCCGTGATCCGGGCCCTCGTCGGCGTGGTCGACCGCCTCGATCTCTCGAGCGGCGGCGAGTTGCTGTTGGCCGAGGAGACCGGCTGGGATCCGGGCCTCTGGTCGTTCGTCGGGCCCGTCAAACGTCCCGGGGAGCTTCGTCTCGCCGTCGAACTGGGCTGCGGGCACATCGTGGTCGAGAGCGAACGCGAGCTCCGGGAGCTCGACGAGACCCTGGCCGCGGCCGGCACCCGGGGTTCCGTGCTACTGCGCATCAACCCGTCCGAACTCCCCAAGGGATTCGGTGTGTCGATGGCTCGCCGCCCGACGATCTTCGGGATCGACGAAGAGGAGATCGACTCGGCCGTCGAGCTGGCCCAGTCGCTTCCCCACATCGAACTGGCGGGATTCCACGTCTACGCCGGAACCCAGTGCCTCGACGCCGATGCCCTGGCCGAGAACATCCGCAACATCGCGCGGCTCTACACCTCGCTGCTCGACCGCCACTCGTTGTCGGTCGAGCACCTCGTCTTCGGCAGCGGGTTCGGCATCCGCTACCACGACGGCGCCGAGGGTCTCGAACCCCGGCAGATCGCCTCCGGCTGCGTCGATGCGATCGACGCATTGCGGGCGCATCCCGGTGCCGCCGACGCGACGATGGCACTCGAGATGGGACGCTTCCTGGTCGGCGAGTCGGGTTGGTTCGTCACCCGCGTGCTCGGCACGAAGCACACGCGCGGCACCGCCCTGCTGGCCCTCGACGGGGGCATGAACCACTATCTCGGGGCGTCGGGAAACCTGGGTGGTGTGCTCAAGCGCAACTATCCGGTCACGGCCGTCACGAACAGTGAGGGCGAGGCGACCCCTTATGACCTTTCGGGTCCGCTGTGCACCAACATCGACGCGCTCGGCAAGGGAATCGAGATGGGCCATGTCGGCCCCGGTGACCTCGTGGCCATCGGCTGTGCCGGCGCCTACGGCATCACGTCGTCGCCGCTGCACTTCATCTCCCATGCGCCGCCGCGCGAGGTGCTGATTCCGGCCGAGGGTGGCATCGACGCCGCGATCGACATCACCGACCAGAGCCCGATCAGCGACCCGCCCGACTGGGCCCGATTCGCCGACTGACATGCAACCCTTCACCGTTCCCGAACTGCTCGCGTCGAACCTCGGTCGCGGTGCGGCCCCCGCCCTCGTCAGAGCCGACGAGACGGTCACCTACCACGAGCTCGACGAACGGTCCCGCGCCGCCGCCGCCCGGCTGCGGGCCCTCGGCGTCACCCGGGGTGATCTCGTCTGTCTTCACGTGCCCAAGTCGATCGACGAGGTCGTGTTGACCTACGCGATCAGCCGCCTCGGTGCGGTCGTCGTCAACATCAACGTGATCGTGACGACGCGCCAACTCCGTCACGCGCTGCGCAACTCCGGGGCGCGTGTGCTGCTGTGCACCCCGCGCAAGGCCAAGGCCGTCCTCGACGGCGACGCGGAGGTCGACGGGCCGTGGCCCGACGACCTCGAGCGGGTGGTGACCGTGGGCGGAAGGCTCGACGACGACCGTGCCGTCGCCTTCGACGAGGTGGAGCCCGTCGACGGGCCGGACGCGAGACTGATCGGCGCCGACCCGGCCTTCATCATGTACACCTCGGGATCGACCGGGCAGCCCAAGGGTGTGCTCCTGTCCCACCAGACCGTCGTGCAGAGCGCCCGTGCAGCCGCGTCGCACCTGCACAATCGCGACGACGACCGGGCGATCGGCGTGCTCCCGTTGAGCTTCGACTACGGGCTCAGTCAGCTGACGACCATGGCCCTCAGCGGCGGCACGCTCGTCCTCCCGAAGGCGACGATCCCGGCCGAGGTCCTCAAGACCATCGACCAGCACGGGGTGAACGCCCTGGCGATGGTCCCGACCATGTGGATTCCGTTGGTGCGCCTGCTCGCCGAGGAGGGGCGCGTCCTCGACGGCGTGCGCTATGTCGCGAACAGCGGCGGACCGCTCCCCACCGATGTCCAGACGGCGTGGCCCACGGTCTTCCCCGCGGCCCGGCACTACCTCATGTACGGGATGACCGAGGGGTTCCGCAGCACCTACCTCCCGCCCGAGGACTTCGCGAGGAAGTCCGGGTCGGTCGGCGTGCCACTGCCCGATGTCGAGATCTACATCGTCGACGACGAGACCGGCTTGTGCGCCCCGGGCGAGCCCGGTCAGATCATCCACCGGTCCGCGAGCCTGATCTCGTCGGGCTACTACCGGAATCCGGCGGCGACCGCCGAGAAGATCGCGCCCTGCCCTCATCTCGCGCACCTGATCGGCGACGAGCCGGTCCTGTATTCAGGCGACACCGGCCGTCTCGACGACGACGGTTATCTCTACTTCGAGGCCCGCACCTCGACCTTCATCAAGTGCAGCGACTTCCGGGTCAGCCCGACCGAGGTCGAGGACGTCGTCTTCTCCAGCGGGCTCGTCACCGACGTCGTGGCGTTCGGTCGTCCCGACGAACTCCTCGGTCAGGTCGTCCACGTGGCGGTGACCGCAGCCGGTGGGGGCGAGCCCGACCGCGAGGGGATCCTGGCCCACTGCAGGACGACCCTGCCGCCCTACGCCGTCCCCCGCGTCATCCATCACTGGGAAGGCGCGACGATGCCCCTGACCGCCAACGGCAAGGTCGACCGGCCGACCGTCATCGATCGCATGAGCGAGTGACCGTGCCCGAGTCGACCGCGGAGCCCGCCGGCGACCTGGACGCAGGCTACGACGGGGGTGAGGGTCGACAGTTGTCGTTCGCCCTCGTCTGGTCGCTCGTGCAGGGGATCGGCGGCCAGGTCGTCACCGTCGTCGTCACCTTCCTGCTGGCTCGCCAGCTCGGCCCCGGCCTCTTCGGCCTCGCCGCGCTCGCCATCGTCTACGTGCTCTTCGTCGACATGCTGATGCGCCAGGGCCTGAGTGCGGCCCTGATCCAACGGCCCAACATCACCCTGCGCGAGCTCAGTACCGGATTCTGGCTGCTTCTCGGCGCCAGCCTGGTCATCGTGCTGGCGACCATCGGGCTGGCCGGGGTGTGGGCGTCGATCAACAACGAGCCCGACCTGCGCAAGCTCACCATCGTGCTGTCGGTCATCGTGCCGCTGCGGGCGATGTCGGTCGTGCCCGACTCGCTGCTGCGCCGCGGCCTCGAGTTCAAGACGCTCGCGCTGCGAGCGATGGCCGCCTCGGTCGTCGGTGCCGCAGTGGCATTGGTCCTCGCTGCGACCGGCGCCGGGGTCTGGGCCCTCATCTGGCAGCAGATCGCCATGGTCACCACGGAGTTGGTGCTGGTGTGGGCCGCCAGTTCGTGGCGGCCGCGGATGGTCTTCTCCCGCTCGGCCGCGCGGGAACTGCTCGCCTATGCCCTCCCGAGCTCGGCCGCGACCATGGGTCTCTTCGTCTCGGAGCGGTCCGACACCGTCGTGACCTCGCTCTACTTCGGCCCGGTCGCCGTCGGTCTCCACCGGTTCAGCGTGCGCTTCACCGATGTGCTGGTGGGGATGTTTTCCGGCCCCTTCCTCCAGGTGTCGCTGCCCGAACTCGCCCGCCAACAGCACGACCGATCGGCGTTGTCGGCCCGGATCGTCGACCTCATGCACGTGAGTGCGCTGCTCGCCTTCCCCGTCTTCGCCGGCCTCGCCGCGGCGGCGGAGGAGTTCGTGGGTCTCGCCGGCGACGAGTGGTCGGCGGCCGCCCGGCCCCTCCAGCTGCTTTGTGTCACCGGGGCGCTCAAGTCGCTGTCGTTCTACAACGCGCCGGTGCTGCAGGCGCTCGGGCGCACCCGCCTGCTCGCCATGACCGAGTGGGGACAAGCGGTCTTCAAGACGGCCGCAGTGGTCGCCGTCGCCTACTCGCTGCGCAATGACGACATCGCCGACCAGGTCGTCGGCATCACGGTGGCGATGGCGGCGGTCGAGGCGGTCTTCCTGTTCGGGATCGCCGTCCCGATGCTGCGGAGCACGGCCGGGGTCCGGCCCGGCGCGGTCGTGAAGAACCTCCTGGCGCCCGCCGTGGGTGGGTCTGTCGGGGTCGGCCTCGTCTCCTGGATGCGATCCCTCGACATGTTCGACCCGTTGCCCGGCATCATCGCCCTCGGCGTGGCCGGCGGGATCGGCACCACGACCGCCCTGCTCGCGGAGCTGGTGTTCGACAAGCGGTTGGTCTCCGAGATCCGCTCCCGGCTCGGCCGCTGACCCGCCTGCTCAGCAGTCGTCGGTCAACATGGTGCGCGTGTAGAACGCCGGCTCGATCTCGCCGCCGCCCACATACGTGTTGCAGCCGGCCTCGTGGATGGTGTCGCCGTCGGCCTCGATGAGCAGACCTTCCGGGGTTCCGTCGATCTCGTTGCCGAACACGAGGCACCGGGAGGTCCCGTGGCAGCGCAGGAGGTGGGTGCCGAAGTCGCCGTCGAGATAGTTCCCGCGCACCTCGATGTCGAGCTCCGCATGACTCGACGCGAAGACGATGGCGTTGTCGCAGCAACCCTCGCGGTCGTACTGCCACCAGTTCCCCTCGATGTGCAGTCGGCCGGTCGTGGTCTCGAACTCACCGATCTGGACACCATCGGTGTGGGCCGTCTCGCCGGCGATCTGGTGGTGGAACACCGAGTTCGTGATCCAGGACTCACCCACGCCGCCGTCGACGAAGAACTGGTCGTCGCACTGGCGGACCTCGATCCGGTCGACGCCGAAGTTCTCCGAGAACTCGAAGAAGATGCCCTTGCGCGCTCGGGAGTCGGCCAGACAGTCGACGGTCACGTTCTCGATCCGGGTTCCCGACACCTCGTTGACCTTGATCGGGTACGTCTCGCCACAGTTCACGGCGACATTGCGGAGGGTGACGTCGTCGGCGTCGATGACCACGCAGCCGTTGATGGTGACGTTCTCGACGAGTTCGCGGTCGGTGACGATGTCGATGTCGCCCTCGATCACGCCGTCGGGATCGACCGCTCCGACGGTCGAACCCAGGTCCTCGGGCGTGACGTACGTATCGGCCAGGGCGGGCTTCGGCGACTGGGGCTCGGTCGAGACCGTCACCTCGCGGGTGGGGTCGCCGCCGCCCCGCGGGTGCCACTTCACCCCCATGTCGTCGAGATCGACGAAGGGCACGCCCACCTGGGAGATGAGGAACAGGACCGCGAGAAGGGCTGCGACGAGTCCGCCGATCCGGGTGAGCTCCACCCTGTCAGTTAACCCGGTCCGACCCCACAAACGGGGGCACCCGGACACTTATCCGCCTCGCGGTCGTGCCGATAGCGTGTGAGGGGCCCGCACTGATCCCCGGCGGAGGAGGGTGAGATGACGACACGACCGACCCGGGTGCTCGCCATCGCGTCGAGCGGGGGGCACTGGGTGCAGTTGCGTCGGCTCGCACCGGCCTTTGCCGGCCACGACGTCGTCTACGCGTCCGTCCGACCGGAGGACGGGGCCGATGTCGCGCCGGCCCGCTACCACGTGGTCGCCGACGCGACCCGATGGGACAAGGTGGGCATGGTCCGGCTGGCCCTCCAGGTCCTGGTGTTGCTGATCAGGGTGCGCCCCGACGTCATCGTCTCCACCGGTGCGTTGCCCGGCTTCTTCGCCGTCCGCATCGGCTCGATCCTGCGACGCCGCACCGTGTGGATCGACAGCATCGCCAACTGCGAGGAGCTTTCGATGTCGGGTCGCCGCGTCAAGGGGGCCGCCGACCTGTGGCTGACCCAGTGGCCCGAGCTGGCCGCCCCCGGCGGTCCCGAGTACGCCGGAGCCGTCCTGTGACCGAACACGTCTTCGTCACGGTCGGCGCCCAGATGGCGTTCGATCGGCTTGTCCACGCCGTCGACAAGTGGGCCCAGCAGACCGACCGAGACGTCGAGGTCTTCATCCAGGCCGGCCCGACCGACCGTCCGCCGCGCTCGCCTCATGTCGTATCGCTCGACCCGGCCGGCTTCGCGGCCCGCATGGAGTGGGCCGACGTGGTCGTGAGCCATGCCGGCATGGGCACGATCCTCAGCGCCCTGGTCGACGGTGTGCCGCTCGTCCTGCTGCCCCGCCGCGGCGCGCTGATGGAGACCCGCAACGACCATCAGGTCGGCACCGTCGATCGCTTCGGCGAGAAGGCCGGTATCACCGCGGTGGCCGACGAGCACGACCTGGTCGCCGTCCTCGAGCGCGGCGACTGGTCGCGGCCCGACACCATCTCGCCGACGGCCTCGCCGCAACTCATCGAGCGGTTGCGGTCGTTCATCGAAGGAGCCGAACGTGACTGACACGCCCGATGGGATCATCGCCTTCGCAGGGGTCGACTGGTGGTATCACAACCGCGGCCACAGCGAATGTCAGATCATGCGTCGCCTCGGAGCCGAGATGCCGGTCCTCTGGGTCAACAGCATCGGCATGCGCACCCCGGCGCCCGGCAAGACGGAGCTGCCCTTCCGTCGCTATGCCCGCAAGCTCCGCAGCACGCTCAACGGCCTCAAGCGGGACGAGTCGGGCATGTGGGTCCTCTCGCCGCTGTTCGTTCCGCGCTTCACCGAGGCCATGATCGAGCGGAACGGTCGGATGCTGCTCGCGCAGGTGCGCCTGGCGTGCAAGCGGATCGGCATCGAGAACCCCGCCGTGTGGATCACGGTGCCGACCGCGGCCCACGCCATCGATCCGGACTGGTCGCCGGTGGTGTTCAACCGATCCGACGAGTTCTCCGCCTTCCCCGAGGTCGACTTCGACCTCATCTCGGGCCTCGAGCTGCGGCTGCTCGACCGGGCCGACCATGTGCTCTACGTGAACCACGAGCTCATGCAGCGAGAGGCCGAAGTGGCCTCCGAGCCGGAGTACCTGGGGCACGGAGTCGACTTCGACCACTTCGCCCAGGGCGGCGAACGACCCGAGCCCGAGGAGTTGCGCGACCTGCCCCGTCCGATCATCGGCTTCTACGGGGCCCTCGACGACTACACCGTCGACCTCGATCTGATGATCGCCACCGCGCGCGACAATCCGTCGGCCACGGTGCTCGTCATCGGTCCCCAGGCGATGGAGATCGACCGGCTGACCGCCGAGCCCAACGTGGTGTACCTCGGGCCCATTCCCTACGAGGACCTGCCGGCCTACGCCGCTCGCTTCGACGTCGGTCTGATGCCGTGGCACGACAACGACTGGATCCGGCGCTGCAACCCGATCAAGCTCAAGGAGTACCTGGCGGCCGGATTCCCCGTGGTCACCACCGACTTCCCGGAGCTCGCCCCCTATCGCGACACCGTCCACATCGGCGCGGGCCCGGAGGGGTTCGTCGCCGCGGTGCGAGCCGCACTCGAGGAGCCGGCGGATCTCGTCGACGCTCGACGCGACCAGGTGCGCACGAGCGGCTGGGACCAGATCGCCGACCGGGCGGCGACCCTCTTGCAGGTCAGGTGACCGCTCGTCAGGAGATCGCGTCGACGCTCGGAGCCACGCCGAGGCCCGCGATCTGGGCCCGGATCTCCTCGAGATAGATCGGGTTGAGCACGATCACCTCGTCGACCGGGTCGGTCGCGAGCTCCTCGGGAGCGGCCACCCGGTGACCCGTTCCGGCCAGGTGCCCCCCGGTCTTCCGAGGGTTGATGTCGACGACATACGGCACGACGGCGCCGGGTTGCAGCATGGTGAGCAGGCCGACCGCCTTCGACCCGGCGCCCCAGAGGGCGATACGCCGACCGGTGGCCGCGGCCCGGTCGAATCGACCACCGAGTTCGGTCGTCCAGCGTTCGACGGCATCGACGAACGCATCGGTGGCCGACGGGTCGGGCGCGGTCGCGACGTCGGGCCGGGCCGGGCCCGTGCCGACGCGCGCTTCGAGCACGAGGTACTGGCCGTCGTAGACGAGACGGGTGTCGATCACATCGAAGCCCACCCTCGCGACCAGGTCGGTCAGGCTCGCGGCGTCGAAGTACGAGCAGTGCTCGTAGTAGAGGTCCCAGAAGGCCCCTTCCCGGAGAATACGTTCGGTGTCGGGGACCTCGAGCAGGAGGACGGCGTCGGGCCGCGACGCGAGGTTGCGTCGGGTCATGGTGAGGAACCGGGCGACGTCGGGGATGTGCTCGAGGGTGTGGCGACAGACGATCAGGTCGGCGGTGAGCGCCGCGTCGTCGGGCCCGTAGGCCCGATCGAGGAGGGTGAGGTCGAGCCCGTCGTCGTCGATGGCTCCCGGGGCCAGCGCCGGGTCGATGCCGACGCCGGGACCGCCGGTGGCGGCACACACGAGGCGCAGGAAGTCGGCCTTGCCGCATCCGATCTCGAGCGTCGACGCCCCCTCCAGGCCGTGGCGCGCGACGAGGTCGGCGATGAGCGAGTTGGCGTAGTCGAGGTAGCGGGCCGAGTGGGCCTGCGTGTCCTCGTAGCCGGCGGAGTAGTCGACGAGCGACAGATCGAACGATGCGTTCTGGGCGAACCCGCAACGGGTGCACTGGCGCAGCTCGAGGCGACCCTGGCCGGCCTCGGTCGCCGCGGTGGCCGACGCGAACATCATCGAGTTCGCGACGGGCACCGCGTCGATCACGTGGAAGGGCGCAGCGAGCGCCCCGCCACACGCGAGGCACTCGGAGGTGGTCATTCGGCCCTCAGGCCTTGAGCGACACGGGACGCAGGTCGTCGCCGACCTCGCCACGTTCCATGCGCCCGGACAGGGTCTTGATGCGCATGAACCGGCTGCCCTCGAAGTCGTCCATCACGAGGCCGTGGGCCTGGTACTGCTCGACCAGTTCGGCGATGCCCTTCTCGACGGTCCATTGGGGCACGAAGCCGGGGAGGGTCGAGGCGATCTTGGAGAAGTCGACCTTGTAGTCCCGGGTGTCGGCCTCGCCGCCGGGGGCGTAGGTGACGACGCTGCCGGGGACGGCGGCGGCCACCATCTCGGCGACGTCGCGGACCTGGTAGTTCTCGCCGTTGCGCCCGACGTTGAACGCCTGATTGCGCACCATGTCGGGATCGCTCGCGAGCACTTCGCACACGGCCAGGCTGATGTCGTCGATGTGGACGAGCGGGCGCCAGGGCGTGCCGTCGCTCTTGATCAGCACCTTGTTGGTCATGAGCGCATGGCCGACCAGATTGTTGACCATCAGGTCGGCGCGGAGCTTCGGTGACCATCCGTAGGCGGTTGCGTTGCGCATGTAGGTCGGGCAGAACGTCTCGTCGGCCAGCGGCATGACGTCGAGCTCGGTCTTCACCTTGCTCTCGCCATAGGCGGTGACCGGGTTGAACTCGGCCGTTTCGTCGAGGTACTCCGCGCCACCGGCGCCGTAGAGGCTGCACGACGAGGCGAAGACGTAGCGGGAGACACCCGCCTGCTTGGCCATCTCGGCGATGCGGACCGAGGCATGGTGGTTGATGTCGTAGGTGAGCGCGGGGTCGAGGTTGCCGAGCGGGTCGTTGCTCAACGCTGCGAGATGCACGACCGCGTCGAAGCCCTCGAAATCGGCGACGGTCAGATCCCGCGTGTCTCGTGCGAACGACTCGATGGTGGGCTTCCAGCCTTCGACGTGGCATCCGTCGAAGAGGAAGGAGTCGACGCCGACGACGTCGTGGCCCCGTTCCTGGAGCTTGGGGACCATGATCGGTCCGATGTAGCCGTCATGGCCGGTAACGAGCACGCGCACGCGGGTTCTCCTGGGGTTCAGTTCGTGTCGGGGTGCCGCCGGTGCGTGGACCCCGCCTCTCCATCGACCGTATCCGTCGCTCGTTGAGTCGTCCTAGCATGGCCTCATCGGCTCAACTCTGCGGTCGGCGGGCCGATGAATCCCTAACCGAAGCTTGGAGATGAAATGACCGGTTTGGTTGACGGCGGACCCTGCCGATTCTGTGGCGCGCAACTCACCACGACCTTCGTGGATCTCGGCATGTCGCCGTTGTGCGAGACGTTCCTCCTGCCCGAGGAACTCAACGCCATGGAGCCGTTCTTCCCGCTGCACACGTTCGTGTGCGGCGAGTGCTACCTCGTGCAGTTGCAGGAGTACGTCGACGTGGAGGAGATCTTCCGCGAGTACGCCTACTTCTCGTCGTACAGCGACGCCTGGCTCCAACACGCGCGTGACTACACCGAGTCGATGATCAGCCGGCTCGGACTCGGGGCCGACAGCCTCGTGGTCGAGCTCGCGTCGAACGACGGCTACCTGCTCCAGTGGTTCAAGGAGAAGGGTGTGCCGGTGCTCGGGATCGAGCCGGCTCGCAACGTCGCCCAGGTCGCGATCGACAAGGGCATTCCGACCAACGCCGAGTTCTTCGGCACGGAGTACGCCAAGCAGCTCGCCGCCGAGGGGGTCGCCGCCGACCTCGTCCTCGGCAACAACGTCCTGGCCCAGGTCCCCGACCTCAACGACTTCGTCGGAGGCATGCCGCACCTGCTGAAGCCCACGGGCACGGTGACGATCGAGTTCCCGCATCTGCAGCGGCTCTACGAGGGCAACCAGTTCGACACGATCTACCACGAGCACTTCTCGTACTTCTCGCTCATCACCGCGGAGAAGATCTTCGCCGCCCACGACATGACGATCTACGACGTCGAGGAGTTGTGGACCCACGGCGGCTCCATCCGGATCATCGCCCGCCCGGCAGCCGACGAGAGCCGCCCGGTGACCGATCGACTCCTCGAGCTGCGCCAGCGCGAGATCGACCTCGGCTACACCGACCTCGCGACCTACACCCACTTCACGGAGCAGGTGGAGGCCACGAAGCGGCGCATCCTCGAGTTTCTGGTGAAGGCCAACGACGAGGGCAAGCGGGTGGTCGGCTACGGCGCCCCCGGCAAGGGCAACACGCTGCTGAACTATTGCGGCATCCGGTCCGACCTCATCGAGTTCACGGTCGACCGCAACCCCTACAAGCACGGTCGGTTCCTGCCGGGGACACACATCCCCGTCCTCGCCCCCGAGGCGCTCGACGAGGCGAAGCCCGACTACATCTTCATCCTTCCCTGGAACCTCCGCGACGAGATCTCGAGCCAGCTCGAGTACGCCCGGGAGTGGGGCGCCCAGTTCGTCGTCCCGATCCCCGAACTCGAGGTCTTCTGACCATGAAGGTCGTTCTGTGGTGTGGCGGTCAGGGCATGCGCATGCGCGAATACTCCGACCGCATCCCCAAGCCCATGGTGCCGATCGGCATCCGGCCCATCCTCTGGCATCTCATGCGCCTGTACTCGCACCACGGTCACAAGGACTTCGTGCTGTGCCTCGGCTACCAGGCGGACAAGATCAAGGAGTACTTCCTCTCGTACCGGGAGGAGCTCAGCAACGACTTCGTGCTGTCGAACGGTGGCGACGTCGAGTTGCTGTCCAGCGACATCGACGACTGGAACATCACGTTCGTCGACACCGGCCTGTCGTCCAACGTGGGCACCCGCCTCTTCAAGGTGCGCGAGCACGTCCAGGACGAGGAGTACTTCCTGGCCAACTACGCCGACGGCCTGTCCGACGTGCCCGTCAACGCCGTGATCGACAAGCTCAAGGCCTCCGGCAAGGCGGCGGCCTTCGTCACGGTCCGTCCCTCGCAGTCGTTCCACGTGGTCGACCTCGAAGACGACGGAACCGTGGTGTCGATCGGCGCCGCGACCCAGGCCGGCGTGTGGGTGAACGGCGGATTCTTCGTCTTGACCCCGCGTGTGTTCGACTTCATGAACGAGGGCGAGGAGCTCGTCGAGGAGCCGTTCCAGCGGCTCATCGAGGCAGGTGAACTCCTGGCCTACCCCTACGAAGGATTCTGGGTGGGCATGGACACGTTCAAGGACCGCGAAGAACTCGACAAGCTGCACGCCGGCAACCAGGCCCCGTGGGAGCTGTGGCGCACCGGTAGCTGCCGGTGATCAGGCTCACGGCCGCCCCGCGGCCGTTGACCGTGCTGGCCCTCGGCGCCCACAGTGACGACGTCGAGATCGGGGCCGGCGGCACCCTGCTCGATCTCTGCGCCCGTCGGCCCGACACCCGGGTCCACTGGGTCGTGTTCTCGGCCGCCGGTGAACGCCGCGGCGAGGCGGTGGCGTCGGCATCGTCCTATCTCGCCGGCGTCGAGCACGAGGTCGAGTGCCACGAGTTCCCCGACGGCCGGTTTCCGTCGCAGTGGCTGGAGATCAAGTCGACGATGCACGAGCTCGCCGGCCGGGTCACCCCCGACCTCGTCCTCACCCACCGGCGAGGCGATCGCCATCAGGACCACGACCTCATCGGCGAGCTGACCTGGAACCACTTCCGCGACCATCTGATCTGGCAGTACGAGATCCCCAAGTGGGAGGGCAGCCCCGGCCAGCCCAACGTGTTCGTGCCGCTCTCCGAGGCGACGATCGAACGCAAGGCCGCGCTGCTCGAGGAGCACTTCGGGAGCCAACGCGACAAGGGCTGGTTCGACCGCGACACGTTCGTCGGTCTCGCCCGGCTGCGCGGCGTCGAGTGCGCCTCGCCGACCCGCTTCGCGGAGGCGTTCTTCGCCGACAAGTCGACCGTCGAGCTCTAGCGCGCTCGTCCCGGTCGTTGCCCGGCCTCAGCCGGTGACGTCCTTGAAGAACCGCTGATGCCACACCTCGAGTGAGAGCAGCGTCCAGATGCGGATCTCCTCGTCGCGGCGGGCCTTGTCGTGGGAGTCGAGCAGTTCGACGATCGATGCTCGATCCATGAGTTCGCCCACGAACGAGTTCGGCCCCAGGAGCAGGTCGTTGGACATGTCTCGCAGTCCGGTGCGGAACCAGTCGTCGAGGGGCACGCGGAAGCCCACCTTGCGGCGGTCGACGATGTCGGCCGGCAGGTGGCGGCGGGCGATCTCCTTGACGACCCACTTGGTCTGACCGTCGTGGACCCGAAGTGCCGACGGCATCGTGAGTGCGGTGTCGACGACCCGCTCGTCGAGGAACGGGGGACGGAGCTCGAGCGACGCAGCCATCGACATCCGGTCGCCGCGTTCGAGCAGATTATCGGACAACCAGGGGCCGCAGTCGGTGAGCATCAGCGTCTCGAGCGCGTCGCGCCCGTCGGCTGCCGGCGGCGCGCTCGGTGTGTGGGCCGCCCCGAGCAGCGCCCGCCGCTCGGGTTCGGTGAAGGGGGAGAACCAGGCGCGGGCCCGCTCGTCGTCGCTGGCTGCCGCGGCCCGGATGGCGATCCGGGCCTTGCCGAACCGCTGGGGGAGCATCCGCTCGATCGCGCCGAAGGCGCGGCTTCGCAGCGGATGGGGAATCACGCCGAGGCGCTCGGCGAGGACGGCGTGGCGATACTTGGGGTAGCCGCCGAACAACTCGTCGCTGCCTTCGCCGGAGAGCACGACCTTGACGTGCCGGCGGGCCATCTCGGCCAGCCGGAACACGGCGAGATCGGCCGGCTCGGAGATCGGGGCGTCTCGGTGCCAGGTGAGTCGGTGCCACAGCCCCTGGAAGTCGTCGGACCGCAACACGATCGGGTGGTGGTCGGTGCCGAGCAGCTCGCTGACGCGGGCGGCGAAGGGCAGTTCGTCGACGCGGGGGTCGTCGAACCCGGCCGAGAACGTCTGCAGGGTCGAGCCCGCCTCCTGGGCCGCGAGGGCCGAGATCAGGCTCGAGTCGACTCCACCGCTCAGATAGGCGCCCACCGGCACATCCGCGACGAGCGCTTCGCGCACCGAGTCGCGCAGCTGGTCGGCCACGACC
>JAUIML010000066.1 GCA_030432715.1 Acidimicrobiia bacterium
ATCCCGATTCACGCGCGAGTAAGGTCGCGAGGCCGGCCAACGCGACGTCGACGACCGCGTCCAGTTTGGCCTGCGACGCTCCGGCGGCCGCGTCCACTGCCAGCCCTTTCCCGATCGTGACCGCGTATCCCTTTCTCAGCCCGGAGTGGATCACCGCCGTTGCGGCGATCCGCGACCAGTACCGCGATCGGGTCGACTCCCCCGAGATCGACATCCGAGCCAACGTGACCGTCACCGACGCACCGTTCGCCGACCCGACGGTGCAGGGCCACGTCGACACGACCGGTGGTGCGCTGTCGATCGACGAAGGACATCTCGACGGAGCCGACTTCCAGATCGAGGTCCGCTACGAGCTGGCCCGTCAACTCTTCGTCGAGCGCGATCCGCAGACCATCATCACCGCTCTCGTCGGCGGCCAGGTGAAGCTCACCGGCGACTCGGCCAAGGTCCTGGGCATCGCGGGCATGGCATCTCCACCGGCCGAAGGCTCCGACGAGGCGTCGTTGGCCCGTGAGATCATCCGCCGCATCGACGAAGTGACCGCGAAGGACTGACCCGATCAGCCGTTGGGCGGTTCGGTGGTGATGACGATTTCGGTGCCCGGCAGGTGCATCTCCCCGGCCCTCGGCGTCGTGTAGAGCACCGGAAGGGCCGTGTTGCCCTCGATGCCGACCACGACGAAGCCGAGATCCTGGAGGATCCGGTCGGCCTCCGCGACATCGCTGCCGACGAGCTGTGGCACCTCGATGGGCTCGGGTCCGAGCGAGATCACGATCGTCACGGGGTCGTCGACCTCGACCACGGCACCCGTGCTCGGCTCGAAGCGGATGACCGATCCCTCCGGCACGTCGGGGGAATACTCGGTCTGCTCGGCCGGCACGAGGCGGAGGTTGAGCAGGCGTTCCCGGGCCTCTTCGACGTCGCGCGACTCCGGGACCTCCGGTACGGCGCGAGACGCCGGGCCCTCGGAGATCAACAGATCGATCGCGGCGCCGGGCTCGACCTCGATCTGGCCCGGCTCGAGCAGGACCTCGATCACGCTTCCCGCCGGAATGGTCTCGCTCTCCCGCCGGGAGATGTCGCCGACGGTGAGCCCGACCGCGTCGAGGCGGGCCTCGGCATCGTCGCGGCTCTGACCGACGAGGTCGGGAACGGTGATCAGTTCCTCGCCCTTGGACACGAGCACCGCGAGGATCTCGCCTTCCTCGAGGTCGACGCCGGCTTCGGGATCGACTTCGAGGATTTCGCCTTCGGTGGTGCCGTTGCGTCGGATCTCGTCGAGGCTCAGGACCCAGCCGTTGTCACGGGCGGCCGCAACCGCATCTTCGGCGGTCGCGCCCACGAGATCGGGAACCGGGTGGGTGACGGGCCGGCTGTTCTGGAACGCTGCGACCCCACCGACCACGGCGGCGAACAATGCCACGACGGCGAGCGCCAGCCAGGGCCAGCGGCGGCCGACCTCGTGGTCGTCCTCGGCCGGGCCGGTCGGCACCGGACGGAGCGGCGCCGCGCCGGCGGCGTCCGGAACGAGCTGGGTGCGATCGCCGCCTTCGGTGTCGACCACCGGTCCGACCAGCGGCAGCATCGCCGGTCGGGGCAGATCCTCGGCCGCCTCCATGAAGCCGCGCACGAACTCGCCTGCGGACAGACGCTCGGCCGGGTCGAGGGCGCCGGCCTTGCGCAGCGTGGCCCCCAACGGGCCGAGGTCGGGATGAGGCTCGAAGGGGGTCTCGGCCCGAGCCATGAGCGTGGCGATGGTCGTGTCCGCGGTGAACGGGAGCTCACCGCAAACCGCCTCGTTGACCAGCAGGGCCAGGGCGTAGACGTCGGCCGCGGGCCCGACCCGCTCTCCCCGAGCCTGCTCCGGGGCGGCATACCGGGCGGTTCCGACCATCGAACCGTCGGGTTCGGTCCATCCCGCCTCGGCGAGGGCCCGGGCCAGGCCGAAATCGGCGATACGCAACCGGCCCCCCTCGCCGAAGAGCAGGTTCGCGGGCTTGATGTCTCGATGGACGAGCCCCTCGGCATGGGCGTATTCGAGGCCGCGGGCGGCTTCCATGCCGACCAGCAGACCCTGGGAGACCGAGAGCCGATGCCCGGCGTCGAGCATCGACTGGAGGCTGCCGCCCCCGAGGAACTCGCTGACCAGGTAGGGGACGTCGTCGTTGCCCCAGTCGTAGACCCCGAGCACGTGGGGATGATTGAGCGACGCGGCAGCCTGCGCCTCGGCCCGGAACCGGCGCAGGAAGCTGTCGTCGGCAGCCAACGCCTCGTGGAGGACCTTGACCGCCACCCGCCGACGCAGCGTGATGTCGTCGGCCAGATAGACGCGGGCCGACGCACCGACCCCGATGGGGGCGATGATCCGGTAGCGCCCGCCGAGGACGCGCCCGATCTCTGCATCGGAGTCGTGGATGGCCATCGCCCACAACGTACAAGCACCCCGACCACCGACGGTGGCTCCCCCGGCCCACGATACGCGCCGGTTCTCTGGCAGGATCATTCCATGGGTCGAAAGCAGTACCTCGTCTTCGCCGTTCTGGTCCTCGCCGGCATCGGCATGTTCGTCGGCGCGGGGCTGATCGGTCGGTCCGATCCGCCCGACGCGGCACTGCGTATCCCCGGCGTCGAGGCGTTGATTCCCGAACGGGGCGACGAAGTCCTCCAACAACAGCGGATCGGGATCGATCTCGAGCCGAGCTTCGTCGTGCGGTCGTTCACCGTCTCGCCCGACGCGCGGTGCCTCGAGCCGGTCGAACTGGTCGACTTCGTGCGCCCGACCGACGGCATCAACCTCTACGTGTACCAACCCGACGAAGGCAAGCCCGTCGACGCGCTCTCACCCGACAACAACTGTGTGCGAGTGGTGATCGAGGACATCCGGCGGCCGGGAGAACTCCACGAGGTGGAGTGGAGCTTCACCGTCAACTGAGTCGGGCGACCAGCTCCCGCAGCTCGGCCATGGCCGGCGCAGGGTCCCGCTCCACCACGATGCCGTGCATGCCGACGGCGCGTGCGGCCTCGACGTTGGCCGGCATGTCGTCGAGGAACGCCGTGTTGGCCGCCGCCACGCCGAGGCGCTCGAGCGTGTGGTGGTAGATCGCCGGGTCGGGCTTGCGCATCCCGACCGCCGATGAATCGACGACGACCGAGATCACGTCGATCGGGACGAGGCTCCTCCAACCGCCGTTCTCCGACCCCGAGAACTCCTTGACGTTGTTGGTGATGATGCCCATGGCGATGCCCTCGGCGTGGAGGTCGCGCAGGGTCGCGGTGACGACGGTGCGGTCGTGCGGGTCGTTGCCGAAACGACGGAAGAAGTCGGCGAGGCTGAGCTCGATGCCGAACGCTGCGATCGCGGCCTCCACGTCGGCCCAGGCGTCTTGGAGCGCGATCTCGCCGCGCTCCACCCGGTGCCAGGCGTGGTCACCATCGAGATGGTAGGGCCCGAAGATCGCCGCGAACACCTCGTCGGCGTCGAGCCCGTGTTCGTCGGCCACGTCGGCGATGGCATCGACGGGCCGACCGGAGAAGACGCCGCCGACATCCCAACAGATCGCCTCGATCATCCGCTGCCGCTCCCCATCGCCGCCCAGGTTGCCCGCAGCCGAGGGGTCCGGCAAATCGCCACAGACCAACCGACCCGAGCGCTACCGCGGGGCCGAGCCGACCTGGTGCCCGAAGGGGTCGGCCGACCAGAACCGCACGACGTCCTCGGGCGACTCGCGGGCCCGCAGCACGTCGAACCGGATCTCTCCGGTCGGCGCACGTCGATGGCCGAGCACCAGCGGGATCCCCCGACTGCAGTGCCTCGACCACATACCGACCGTGTAGGCCCCGACGTCGTGGACGACCACGGTGTCGCCGGCCGACACCGCACCCAGCGGCACCGACCGGCCCACGATGTCGCCGGCGAAACACAGCGGGCCACTCACGATCCAGGGGGCCGGAGGTCCCGCCCCCGGCGTCCCGTCGACGACGCTGAAACGATGCTGCCAGTGCTCGGGCTGGTACGCGGGACGCATCAGGAAGTCGGCGCCGAGGTGCAGCACCGCGATGTCGCCCTCGCTCGACTGCTTCACGTACTCGACGGTCGACGCGGCCCAGCCACAGTTCGCCTGGACGGCCCGCCCGAACTCCGTCATCAGCACGGTGTCGGCGGCGAAGAGCGACGGCGCCGCCGCGGAGACGGCGGCCACGAACTCGGCCGGTTCGGTCGGGCCCTCGCCGACATAGTCGGTCGTGGCGCCACCACCGATGTCGACGGTGTCGAACTGAGGACGACCCAGCGCGTCGTGCAGGCGGTCGCGCAGCGCGGCCGTCGCCGCAGCCGCTGCCGCGTGGGCATCGATGGCGATTCCCTGCGAGCCCACGTGGTGGTGCAACCCGCGGATCCACGGGTGGGCCTCGGCCCGCGGCACGAGGCCGTCGACCACGCGATCGATCCGCACACCGAACCGGGAGGCGGCACCAGCGACGCTCGTGGTCGGGATCGACCCGTCGCCCACCAGCGGATTCACCCGCAGCCCCACGATCGAGGTCGAGTCGGGCGGACGCAGCTCGATGATCCGATCGAGCTCGTCGAAGTTGTCGGCGTTCAGGCGGATACCCAGCTCGAGTGACGCCCGCAGCTCGGCCACCGACTTGGCCGGCGAGTCGAAGACGATGCGATCGGGCGGGCATCCGGCGGCGCGCGCCAGCATCACCTCTTCGAACGACGCCGCTTCGAGGCCGCACCCACGCGCGACCACGGCGCGAAGCACCTCGATCAAGGGGTTGGCCTTGATGGCGATCGCATGGAGGGCATTGGGCGGAAAGGCGGCGACGAGTTCGTCGAGGCGATCGTCGAGCAGATCGAGGTCATGGAACACGACGGCCGTGTCGGCCTCCCCGAGCAGACCCTGGGTGCGGCCGGCCACGAGCACCTCGCGGATCTCGTGGTCGGTCGGACGTCGGGCCCACGCCGAGTCGTTCATCGCGGTGCCTCGTCGACGGGACGACTCCCGAACTCACCGACGAGGTGGTCGAGCTTGCGGACCGCGAGGGTGATGTCGCGGTCGAGCGAATCGATCCGTTCGCCGAAGGTGGCTCCCGGTGCCGTGGTCACGCAGGTGCGGATGATCTCCCGGGCGCCGAGCGCAAGGCGGAGCACACAGGGGGATTCCGGTCCACCCAACGTCACCGGTTGACCGAGCTCGACGCGTAGGTCGGCGGCATCGGCCGGAAGCTCGTGTCGCGCGCTCAACGGGTCCCGCATGGCCGCGCGCACTTCGCGCAACCGTTCCGCCGACATCGGTCGACCATCGGCGTCGCTGCAGAGGAACGGGAACACGGTCGTCTTCGACTCGAGCAAACGCATTGCCTCCTTCTCGACCAGCGGCGGTGGGACCATCTCGAGGTGGAGGTGGGCCGACCTCGCGATCTCCTCGGGGAAGGCGGTCTGGGCGTGGCGGAGCACCTCCAGCCGGAGCCGGGCCGGCACCGAGTAATAGTCGCGGATCTCGGCCAGGGCAGCCCACCAGCGGAGCAGGAGTCCGACGTTGGCGGTGCCACCCAGCGACGCCCGCGCGCGGCTGTTGCTCTGCGGCAGCATCGCCGGTGTGAAGTAGTCGTCGAACCCGCCGGGGAACTCCTCGATTCCGAGCGCAACCCTCCAGGGGTGATGCGGGATCAAGACGGCACCTGCGAACGGCGGGCCTCCGAAGAACTTCGACCCGGTGGTCATCGTCATGTAGCCGCGGTCGAGCGACTCACGCAGACCCCGGCGCGAGAAGCGCCCCTGGGCCGCGTCGATCACGACGTTGACCCGGTCGGGGTGAGCCGCGACCAGTCGATGGACGGTCGACAGGGACGGCGCGTGGACCCCGGTCTTGCTGTGGGCGATGACATGGACCAGGACGTCGTTGCCGTCGGCGACCGCTTGCTCGGCGCGCTGCTCGACCTCCGCGTCGATGTCGTGCTCCTCTCTCGGCTGCCCATCACCGTCGCGAACCCCGATCCGCACCGTCTCCACTCGATCTGCGATCGCCGCGTCGACCGGCTCGCCCGGGACGACTTCGCGGCCCGACGGCGCGCGGGTGTCGAAGTGTCGACCGCCGGCCGCCAACGCCGTGCCCGATCCGGCCTCGGCCGCGCCGACCAGGATGTTCACCAGCGGCCGCTCACGAAGGCAGGCGAGGAGGGCGACGAACTCCGCGTCGGTGCCCGACGGGGTGATCACCACGTCGAGCGTCTCGGCGTTGGGCATCGAGACGTTGGCGATGATCTCGGTGCGAACCCGTTCGTAGAGGTCGTCGATCGCCTGCTCGAGGAGATCGGGCTCGAGCGCCCCGAGCCAGCCGTGAAGGCGCTCCGCCGCGGCGTAGGCCTCCTCGGAGAGGGTCGACGACGTGCAGGATCCGAACGTCAGCAGCCCACTCTCGGGAACGTAGGAGTTGAGATAACGATTTCGGCCGGCCGCCACCGGGATGTGTCGCGAATCGCCACCCGAGGCGAGCAGTTCGGCTGTCGATCGGTCCCGGAGACCGGTCAGGTCGAGGGTGAGGGTCATGGCGTCTCCCGCTCCCAGCTTCCCTCGCGAGTCTGGCGGGTGATCTCCTCGACCAGCAGCGGACCAGGGTCCTGCCATCCGTCGGGCTTGAGGATCTTGCCGTCGTCTCGACGGATCACCCGACCATCCACGACCTTCTGCATGTTCGCCCCATGGACGATGGCGAAGACCCGATCGAGGTTCATGCCGTGCCGAACGGCGGTGTCGCAGATGTAGTAGATCGCGTCGACCAAGGCGTCGGCCTGTTCGGCGACGTCGGTGGCCTCCCGCAACTCGTCGAGCTCGTCGTTGACCATCTCTGCGATGAACTCCACCGCCGCCCCGTCCATCAGCTGCGGCGTGGCGGGGTTGGCGCCGTCGTTGCACGCGTCGCTGAACTCCTTCACCGAGGTCGTGTAGGTCATGAATCGAGCCCTTCCGGCAGCTGTCCGGTTTCGAGGAGTCGCACGAATGCCGCCTCGTCGATGACGGGCACCCCCGCCTCTTCCGCCTTGGTGACCTTGGACGCACCCGGGTCGCCACCGACCACGAGGGCCAGCGTCTTCTTGCTCACGCTTCCCGGCGATTTTCCGCCCCGGGCGATGATCGCGTCCTTGGCCCCGTCGCGGGTGAATCCCTCGAGTGTGCCACTCACCACGACCGCCTGTCCGTCGAGCGTCTTCTCGACGGACTCGTCGACCTGCGCCGCCTCCATGGTCAGCCCGGCCCGGGCCAGACGATCGACGAGGTCGCGCGCGCCGTCCTGCGAGAACCACGCGTGGACGGACTCGGCGATCACCGTCCCGAAGCCGTCGACGGCGGCGATCTCCTCCACGCTCGCCTCGACGATGCGATCCATGGTGCCGAAGGCCGCCGCCAGGGTCTGGGCGTTGACCTGCCCGATCTCCGGGATCCGCAGCCCGAAGAGGAGGTTGCCGAGCGGCTTCTGTTTCGACGCTTCGATCGCGTGACGCAGATTGGCGACGGACTTCTCCTTGAAACCGTCCATCCCGAGGATGACGTCGAAGTCGATCGAGTACAGGTCGGCGACGTCGTGCAGGAGACCGGCGTCGACGAAACGGTCGACGTTCTTCTCCCCCAGGTACTCGATGTCCATCGCGTTGCGACTCGCCCAGTGTTCGATACGGCCACGGATCTGCCGGGGGCAGTGGAAGTTGACGCAGTGGGTTGCCGCCACCCCCTCCGGACGCACGAGTGGCTCGCCGCAGACGGGGCAGTCGGTCGGGAACGTCCACGGTTTCGACGCCGGGTCGCGCTCGCTCAACACGGGTCCGACGACCTCGGGGATGACGTCGCCGGCGCGGCGCACGATCACGACGTCGCCGGGCCGAACGTCCTTCGCGGCGACCTGATCCTGGTTGTGGAGGGTCGCGGTCGCGACCGTGACGCCGCCGACGAACACCGGGTCGAGCACGGCGAACGGTGTGGCCTGCCCGCTCGGCCCGATCGAGACCTCGATGTCGAGCAGGGTGGTGGTGCGTTCCTCCGGCGGCAGCTTGTAGGCGATCGCCCACCGCGGCGCTTTCGCGTCGGCCCCCAGCTCGTTCTGGAGGCGGAGGTCGTTGACCTTGACCACGACGCCGTCGAACTCGTAGTCGAGGTCGTGGCGGGCGGCATTGAGTTCCTCCACCCGCTCGGCCACCTCGCCGATCGTCGAACAGGTCACGGTGTGCTCGTTGATCGGGAAGCCGAGCGAGCCGAGCCATTCGAGCGTCTCCGTGTGGGTGGCGAGCGCCGGTCCCCCCTCGACCGAGCCGAGCTGATAGCAGAAGAACGAGAGGTCGCGGTCGGCGGTGATGGCGGCGTCGATCTGGCGAAGCGAGCCGGCAGCCGTGTTGCGGGGATTGACGTAGAGCTTCGGTTCCTTGCCGGTTGCTTCGGCTTCGGCCTTCTGACGGGCATTGAGCGCGGCGAAGCTCGACAGGCGCATGAAGACCTCGCCCCGCACCTCGAGGATCGCGGGGGCGCCCGCGGGCAGGCGCTGGGGGATGTCGGCGATCGTGCGGACGTTGTGGGTCACGTCCTCCCCCACTGCGCCGTCGCCACGGGTGGCGCCCTGCACGAGTACGCCGTTTTCGTAGCGCAGCGAGATGGCGAGGCCGTCGAACTTGAGCTCGACGGAGTACTCGGGCACCGCGTTCCCCTCGAGCCGGCGCTCGACCCGTTCGCTCCAGCTCTCGAGTTCGCCGATGTCGAACGCGTTGTGCAGCGACATCATCCGTACGCGATGGACGACCGGCGAGAAGGCCGTGTTGATGTCGCCGCCGATGCGCACCGTCGGCGAGTCGGGGGTGGCGAGCTCGGGGTGCTCGCTCTCGAGGTCGAGGAGCTCGCGCAGGAGACGGTCGTACTCGGCGTCGGGAATCTCCGGCGCGTCCTTCTCGTAGTACGCCTCGGCGTGGCGGTCGATCACCGCCCGCAGGGCGGCAATCCTCTCGGCGGGGGTCTCGGCAGCCATCGGCCGCGACCCTACAACGCGGGTGGTCAGGTGGAGGGGCCGTGTGAGAGCGTTGCGCCGATGATCGAAGGACTCCGAGACGCGCCCGAGAAGCTCACGGGTTGGCTGGCGCTCGCGGCGTGGGTCGTGCAGCCGTTCACCCTCGGTCCGCTCCTCGGCGACGCGCTCGACCCGACCCGGGAGGCGTTCCGGACCGCCTGCTCCTCGACCCTGTGGGTTGCGTGGCTGGCCGTGCTCGTGGCGCTCGCGCTTCCCCGCCCGGTCACCTTGTCGGTCGCCCGGATCGGTGCCACGGCCGCCGTCCCCGCTGCCGCGTGGGCCGGAGTCGTCTCCGACGACACGCCCCTGATCATCATGGGCCTGCTCAGCGCGGTCGTCGCCGCGGGACTGGTGCTCGCCCCGACCTTCGCCGACCGGTCGATCGACGGCGCCAGCTATGGCGACGAGCGCCGGTTCGCCCTGCGCCCGCCGGGCCCCGTCCTCGTCGGGCTGGTCGTGCCCAGTTGGGCTGTGGTCGTCGCCGGGTTGGCAGCGGGACCCCTCTTCCTCTTCGACGAACAGTGGGTCGTCGGCATCGTGGTGGTCGTGGCCGGCTGGCCGTTGGCCTTCCTCGCGGCCAGGGCCCTGCACCAGTTGACGAATCGATTCGTCGTCTTCGTCCCCAACGGGTTCGTGGTCCACGACCTGACCGTGATGCGCGAGCCGGTGCTGTTCCAGAAGCGCGAGATCGCCGGGCTCGCCCCAGCCCTCGCCGAGACGACCGCCGACGACCTCACGAGTGCCGCGCTCGGGCTCGCGTTGGAGCTCCGGCTCGGCTCCCCGGCCACGTTGCCGATCGTGACCGGCCGCAGCGAAACCGAGGAACGCGCCGTCTCTGCCCTACTGATCGCCCCCAGCCGCCCCGCCGCGGTGATGGCGCTGGCCCAGTCCCGCGGCTTCCGCATCACCTGACCCGCCACGGGCGGCGGTGCCGCCGCCGACGACGAGGTCACCGGAGTACGCGACGACGCTCTGACCGGGGGCGACCCGACGGTGGGGAGCAGCCCATTCGATGCCGCCGTCGACCACCCGGCCACGAGCGGTGGCACCGTGGGCGCTGCACTGAAGATCGAGGTCGCTGTCGTGCGCGGCGCCGGTCCATCGCCACGACTCGAGCGGGGTGTTGGTGACCTGGAGGTCGGCCTTGCCGCCGACGGTGACACGCCCGGCGGCCGCATCGACATCGACCACGTACCGCGGGTCGGTGCCGCCCGCGAGGCCGAGGCCCTTGCGCTGGCCGATCGTGACCAGTTCGACCGACTCGACCGACCCGACTTCGGCCCCGGACCGGTCGACGACCACGGCCCGCTTCAGTGGGATCCGATCACCGAGGAACGCCCTGCGCCCGTGCTCGTTGGTGATGAAACAGACGTCCTGACTCTCGGGCTTGTGCGCGGTGCGGAGATCCAGCTCGGCGGCGATACGGCGCACGTCGGTCTTGGTCATGTCCCCCAGCGGCAGCAGCAGCCGCGAGAGCACCGGCTGGTCGAGCACGTGCAACACGTAGGATTGATCCTTGGCCGCATCGGCACCCCGGCCGAGGCGGGGACCATCGGGTGTGGCCACCACACGGGCGTGGTGGCCGGTGTGGAGAACCCGAGGGCATCGGCCCGGCGGAACAGGCGGTCGAACTTGAGGTGCCGGTTGCACTCGATGCACGGATTGGGCGTGCGACCCGCG
Organism: Acidimicrobiia bacterium; assembly: GCA_030432715.1. Lineage (GTDB taxonomy): Bacteria > Actinomycetota > Acidimicrobiia > Acidimicrobiales > Aldehydirespiratoraceae > JAJRXC01. The sequence continues at coordinate 10,728 of JAUIML010000066.1, forward strand.
GCATGGTCGGCCACGTACGGCTGGACGACGTCGCGTTCGAAGTCGTCGCCGAAGTTGAAGACGTGGTGTTCGATGCCCAGCCGGTCCGCGACACGCCGCGCGTCGTCGACGTCGCTGACCGCACAGCATCCGGTGTCGCTCGGGCCACCCCACAGCTTCATGGTGACTCCGACGACCTCGTGACCGGCCTGCTGGAGAAGGGCGGCGGCGACCGACGAGTCGACCCCGCCGGACATCATCACCATCACCGGACCGGCCGGCGTAACCCCGGAATCGACAATGCGGTCGGAACTCACATGAGCAGCGTAAGTTCTCGAACATGACTCGACGCACCCGCATTCTCGGAGTTGGCTCGTTCGTGCCCGAACGAGTGGTCACGAACGACGATCTCGCCCAGTGGATGGACACCTCCGACGAATGGATCCGGTCGCGCTCGGGGATCGAGGAACGCCACTGGGTGGAGCCCGACAACACGACCACGAGCGACCTCGGACTCGAAGCGGCCAACAAGGCCATGGCGGCGGCAGGGGTCACCCCGGCCGACCTCGACATGATCGTGTTCGCGACGCTCAGCCCCGACCACGAGTTCCCGGGGACGGCGTGCTTCTTGCAGGCCAAGCTCGGTTGCCCCGAGATCCCCGCGATCGAGGTGCGCCAGCAGTGCAGCGGCTTCGTCTACGGGATGGCGCAGGCCGACATGTTCATCCGGGGCGGCATGGCCGACACCGTGTTGCTCGTCGGTGCGGAGATCCACTCGAAAGGCATGGACATCTCCGATGCGGGCCGCGACGTGTCGGTGCTGTTCGGCGACGGGGCGGGTGCGGCGGTGCTGCAGTCGACCGAGGTCGACGACCCCGACTCCCAGCCCCACATCTACTCGTCGCACCTCCACGCCGACGGCACCTACGCCAAGGAGCTGTGGATCGAGGGTCCCTCGATGACCTACGCCCCCAACCGCTACAGCGGCGACTGGCTGGAGCGGGGGGCCCACTGGCCGAAGATGAACGGCAAGACCGTGTTCAAGCACGCCGTGACCCGCATGCCCGAGGTCGCGATGGAGGCGCTCGATGCCAATGGATTCACCGTCGACGACGTCGACCTCTGGATCTTCCACCAGGCCAACATGCGCATCAACTACTTCGCGGCCAAACAGTTGGGCATCGAGGACGACGACAAGGTCTTCAACACGATCCAGCGGTTCGGCAACACGACCGCAGCGACGATCCCGATCGGCCTCGACGAAGCGCTCAAGGCCGGAAAACTCGAGCCGGGCATGCTCGTGTGCATCGCCGCGTTCGGGGCCGGCTTCACCTGGGCGAGTTCGCTCGTCCGTTGGTAGCGCGCCGCCTCAGGAGTGGCTGCGGAGCCGCTCCACGATCGGCGGGATGACATCGAGGGCGGCCTCGATGTCGGCCTCGGTCGTCGTGTGGCCGAGCGACAGCCGCAACGAGCCCTCGGCGACGCGACGGTCGATCCCCATCGCCGCGAGCACGTGTGAGGGGTCCTGGGCGCCGCTGGAGCACGACGACGCCGCCGACGCTCGGATCCCCTCGGTGTCGAGCAGGAACAGCAGCGCCTCGGCCTCGATGCCGTCGAACATCACGTGGGCGATGCCGGCGGCCACCCGGGTGTAGTCGCCGGGCGTGGCGACGGTGGCGATCACCCCGGATCCCACCCGGTCGACGAGCCCGTCGACGAGGCGATCCCGCAGCGCCCCCAGGCGGGCCACTTCGGCCTCGCGTTCGCCCACCGCGATCTCGATCGCCGCGGCGAAGGCCGCCGCCCCGGCCACGTCGGGCGTGCCGGCCCGGCGCCCCCGCTCCTGCCCGCCGCCGAGGATCTGCGGCTCGAGGGTGATGCCCTGACGGACGAACAGCGCGCCGGTGCCGGTCGGGCCGCCGAGCTTGTGGCCCGTGATCGACACGAGGTCGACCTCCGCGGCAGCGTCGACGAGGTCGATCCAGCTCGCCGCCTGCACCGCATCGGTGTGGACGACTGCTCCTGGCGCGTGCTCGCGAACGACCGAGACCAGCGCGGGAAGATCGTTGACCGCACCCGTCTCGTTGTTGACCGCGATCAGCGACACGATCGACACGTCGTCGAGCGAGTCCAGCGTGGTGCGCAGGGCATCGACCGTCACCCGACCCGAGCGGTCGAGCGGGACGGTCACTCCACCGCTGTGCTCGACCGGCTCCAGCACGGCGTGATGCTCACCGGCCGAGCACACGGCGGTCCCACCTCGGGCACCGAGCACGCCGCGGATGGCCAGATTGTCGGCCTCGGATCCCCCACTGGTGAACACCACCTCGGCGGGTGGTCGCCCGAGGGCGGTCGCCACCACGTCGCGGGCATCGTCGAGCACCCGCCTCGCATGACGCGCCGCCTTGTGCGACCCGGTCGGGTTGGCGTGGTGGGTGTCGGCCGTCGCGAGCCAGACCGCGCGGGACTCGGATCGCATCGGCGTGCTGGCCGCATGGTCGAGATAGATCTCGCGCTCCATCCCGTCAGCCTACGGATGTGGACGTCGGGCGAGCCACGACGGCCGGGCGGCCCGGCAGACTGGCCCGATGGACGGATACGGGCCCGACACCTACGGCGAGAGCTTCGCCGACGTCTACGACGAGTGGTACGGAGCCGTCAGCGATGTTGGCGCCACGGTCGCCGGCGTGCTGGCACTGGCCGACGGCGGACCGGTCCTCGAGCTCGGCGTGGGCACCGGCCGACTCGCCATCCCGATCGCCGAGGCCGGCGTCGACGTCGTCGGAATCGACGCGAGCCCGGCGATGTTGCGCCGGCTCGCCCAGAAGCCCGGCGGGGCCGCGGTCCGGGTCATCGAGGCCGACATGGCCGACCCGCCTGTCGACGCGGCTCACTTCGCCGTCGCGTTCGCCGCGTTCAACACCTGGTTCAACCTCACCGACGGCGATGCCCAGCATCGAGGAGCCGCGGCGATGGCGACCGCGCTGCGTCCCGGTGGCTGCCTGGCGATCGAAGGGTTCGTACCGCCCGAAAACGGCCTGACCGATGGCGGAGTCTCCGTCCGCAGGCTGGGAGCCGGCCGGGCCGTCCTGTCGGTCTCGCAGCACGACGGCGCGGCCCAGCAGATCCGTGGAGTCCACATCGACATCGCGTCTGACGGTGTCGTGCAGCGGCCATGGCTACTGCACTACCGCACGCCGGCCCAGCTCGACGCGTTGTTCGCCGAGCACGGCTTCCGCCTCGAGCGACGCACCGCCGACTGGGCGGGCACGCCGCTCCATGCCTCAGCCGACACCCACGTCAGCGTCTATCGACTCGGCTGAGCGCCTTCAGCTCGGTTCGCCGGTCAGCAGCGGAATCCGGGGCCACTCCCGGGCGCTGCGCTTCATCTCGCTGAATCCCGGCCAGTTCGCGAGTGTCATCACGGCGTCCCAGAGCGGCCCGGCCTCATCCGGAGCGGGCACTCGGGAGATGACGGGGCCGAAGAAGGCCGGACCGTCGCCGGTCATGGCGATGATCGGGGTACCGACGTCGCTCCCGGTGCGCGACAGCGCAGCCTCGGTGTCCGCCCTGATGATCTGATCCTGCGATTCGTCGTGGAGATGATCGGCATAGGACTCGGCCAGCCCGCAGGCGGCGAGCGCCCGGCGGGTCGCCTCCTCCTCCGCGTAGCCCGCGAGGATGTCGCCCGATCCGTCGGGGAGCCGGTTCCAGATGCCCTCACCGAGATGCGTGTAGAGCGGGCCCATCGGCTCCCGCCCCTCGGCCGTGCGCACTGCGGCCGCGACCCGCAGACCCCGCAGCCCCAACGAGTGGAACTCCGGGTATCCGGGCGGGAACTCCGTTTCGTAGTCACGGCCCTCGTTGAGGATCCGCAGGCCGATGAAGCGCCAGTCGACGCGAAGGTCCCGCTGCTCGGCCACCATCGCGACCCACCGGCTCGTGACCCAGGCAAAGGGGCACACGGGATCCCAGTAGAACTCCAGGTCGTACGGGGCGGCCGGGTCGGCGTGGTCGGTCATCGCGTCGAACCTAGCCACGGACCCCCGCCGCATCCACCGGCCCGCTACGGCCCGTAGGGTCGGGCAATGGGAAAGATCCTCGTGGCCACCGACATCGACGCGTCCCCGGCCGAGGTCTGGGCCGATGTCGAGCACATCGACCGACACGTCGAGTGGATGCACGACGCTGAGGCGATCACGTTCACCTCGCCGGAACGCTCGGGCGTGGGCACGACGTTCGACTGCGCGACCAAGGTCGGGCCGTTCCGGCTCACCGACAAGATGGAGATCACCGAGTGGGAGGAAGAGTCGGTGATGGGCGTGCGCCATGTGGGCCTCGTCGAGGGCGTCGGCCGCTTCACCCTCACCCCGACCGTCTCGGGCGGAACCCACTTCGCCTGGGAGGAGGAGCTGCGCTTCCCGTGGTGGATGGGGGGCCCGATCGGCGGGCTCGTCGGCGGTCAGGTCCTCAAGCTGATCTGGCGCCGCAACCTGAAACTGCTCGCGTCGAGGTTCGACTGACGCTCACAACGGATTCAGCGCGAACTGAATCGCGGCGAACGTGAGGGCGACCCCGAACGCTCCCGCCACCCCGAGTGCGACCCACTCGCTCTGGCGAGCCCGGACCATGGCGATGTAGAGGCCACCCACGGCGGCACCCGCCACGAGCCCACCCACGTGTCCACCCACGGAGATCTGCGGAACCGCGAACGTGATCAGGAGGTTGAGGCCGAGGATGGGGCCGAGACCGCTCGACCAGATGCTGATCCCCATGGATCTCTGGGTCACCGCGATGGCGCCGAACAGGCCGAAGATCGCGCCGGAGGCACCGACGGTCAGGGCGTCGGGGTCGAGGATCATCACGCCCGTGCTGCCACCGAGCAGGGAGACGGCGTAGAGCATGACGAACCGCGGCCGCTCGAAGGCCCGCTCCAGCTGCGGACCGAGAATCCACAGCGCGTACATGTTGAATCCCAGATGGAACAGGCTCGCATGGAGGAACCCGGAAGTGACGAGCCGGTAGTACTCGCCCTCGGCCACGCCGACGAGCCCTTCGCCCCGGACGAATCCGAGCGCGATGAGGCCGAAGTCGGTACTCGTCGCCCAGTTGCCGAGGAGGAACACCAGGACGTTGACACCGATGAGGACCTTCGTGACGATCGGATCGAACGTCGGTGCGCCTCGGAAGACCTTCTGGGTGCTGCCCTTCACACACTCGGGACAGTGGAAGCCGACGGAAGCCTGATGCATGCACTGGGTGCAGAT
>JAUIML010000067.1 GCA_030432715.1 Acidimicrobiia bacterium
CCGTCGGGCAACACCACCTCACGCACCTGATCCTCGGTCAGGTCGACGAAGAGCGGGCTCGACTTCTTCGGCCAACACACCCAGACCGAACGGTCGGGGAAGGCCAGCGTCCACAACTGCCGACGGCGACGATCCAGGGACCGGCGGTCGGCGCAGAAGACGAGGCTCACATCGGGCTTCCCGCGGGCCGAATCGCGCAACACCACACCGTCGGGCAGGGGAGCGAGCAGGCCAGGGAGGTGCGACGGCGCATCGAGCGCTGCGACGACATGGCCGCCTTTGATCCCCAACTTCTTCGGCAGCGGGGTGCCGCTGTAGCCGACCGGACTCACGGCACCAGTCCCGCCACGCCGTTGCGCCCGACCAACCCGCCCTCGACCGCAACCGGACGGAAACGCACGAAGGCCGACTCGTGGTGGAAGTCCTTCTCGGCCTGCTGGGCCATGGCGGCCCGATGGTCGCCGGCCCCGCGGACGGTGGCGTCCATGGCGGCTTGGTCGTGCCACCACGAGAGGGTGAAGACGCTGCGGCGCTCCGGCGTGGCGAGCCCGGTCGCCCATGTCAGCCCGGGCGACGCCAGGATCTGTTGCTCGGCCCTCGCACTCGCGGCGAAGAACCGGCGGGCCTGGAGCAGCCGCAGCCGCCCGAGCGTGATGACGACCGCCGGACCCTCGTGTAGCGGCTCGGCAGCGGTGGGGAGATCGGGGGGAACGCCGGGCCAGGACCCGACACCGCGCTCCGGGGCGGCATCGATGCGCAAGCCCTCGAACGCGGCGTCCGCCCACGGCCCCTGTAGACCCTCGGCTGCGTGGTCGGGTGACTCCCAGAACGCGAGGAGCGTCGACCGGCCCAACTGGGGGCGGGGAATCCCCGTGCCCAGCGGCGCCGCGACCGCGACGGTCGAGTAGCCGAGGCCCGGCGTCTTCCCGGCCCGAGGGGCCTCCCGCCGCAGCGCGAGCGCCCGGCGAACCGGGGTCGATGCGATCTGGATGGTTGCGTACATGGGCGAACCTCCTGCCCGAGCATGCCCGCTGCGAGCGGTCCGCCCGAAACCGGGCGCCGGATCCCGCGTAGTATCGGCCCATGCCCCTTCGCACGCGCTTCGGTCAGCTCGTCAAGAGGCTCCTGCGAGTCGGCAAGTCGAACGATCACTTCTTCGGTGGCCGACGGCCCCGTACGGAGAACGCCGCCCGCGGCGAGTTCGAGGCCCAGTCCAGGTACTGGAACGGCTTCTAGGCGCCGGCCACCGGGATGGCCACCCGCTTCCGGCGGGAGGTCTCGAGCGGGAGGGCATCGAGGTCGGGGCGGCCGTAGAGTGTCGTGCGCTGCACCAGCGTGCGACCGAGCGGCTCGACCACCCGGCGGAAGTCGTCGGGCGTGACACCGGTCCCGTGATCGGCGCCGGCCGCCCGGGAGATGTTCTCGTCGATGAGCGTGCCGCCGAGATCGTTGGCCCCCGCCTGCAGGAGCTGGGTGATCGACCCGAAACCGAGCTTGACCCACGATCCCTGGATGTTGTCGATCCGACCGCGGTACGCGATGCGGGCGACCGCGTGCATCAGGAGCACCTCACGCCAGGTGGGACCCCGGCGCGCCATCTTGCGCAGATAGATCGGGGAGGCCATGTGGACGAAGGGCAGGCCGACGAACTCGGTGAAGCCGCCGGTCTCCTCCTGGAGTGCACGCGTCCGGAGGATGTGGTGCACCCAGTGTTCGGGGCGTTCCATCGATCCGAACATGATCGTGACGTTCGACCCGAGACCGACCGAGTGGGCCACCCGGTGGGCTTCGAGCCATTCCTCGGTGTTGATCTTGTCGGGGCACAGCGTCTCGCGGACCTCGTCGTGGAGGATCTCGGCTGCGGTCCCAGGCAATGAACGTTGACCGGCGTCGCGGAGCCGGGTGAGATAGTCGACCAGCGGCTCCCCGTTGCGCTTGGCCCCCTCGGTCACCTCCAGCGCGGTGAACCCGTGGATGTGCATACCCGGCACGGCCTCGTGGACGGCGCGGGCGACATCGATGTAGTAGTCGCCGTCGAAGTCGGGATGAATCCCACCCTGGAGGCACACCTCGGTGGCGCCCAACTCGGCCGCCTCGATCACCCGGTCGGCGATGTCGTCGAGGGTCAACAGGTAGGGCGTGCCCCGCAGATTGAGCGACATCGGGCCCTTCGAGAAACCGCAGAAGCGGCACTTGAAGGTACAGACGTTGGTGTAGTTGATGTTGCGATTGGCGACCCAGGTGACGTCGTCGCCGACGATCTCCGCTCGCAACCCGTCGGCCACTTCGGCAACCGCCGGCACTTCGGGGCCTCGGGCCCGGAACAGCGTGAGGATCTCGTCGAATCCCACGTCCTGCCCGTCGAGAACGCCCTGGAGTACTTCGCCCACGGGCCCACCGGCGGCGGCCCGGCCGGGCACGAGCACCTGCGGATCGCCACCCGCACCGACGTACCACTGCGTCGACAGGTCGCCGACGAGGTCGAACTCGGCACCGTCGTCGACCTTGGCCTTCTCCATGGTCCGCTCCGGCCACACCGATCCGGGATCGTCACGGGCGAATCCGTCGCTGTCGGAGCGATCCATGACCGGGAAGTGCAGCGCGTCGTCGAGCCAGGTCTCGGGCTCGCGGGCGTAGCGGGCATGCACGGTGAGCCGCGGAGCGAGGGTGTGGCCGCGTGACTCGGTGACCTCGCGGAGCCGGTCGAGATCGGGCCAGGGGCGCTCGGGGTTCACATGGTCCGCGGTGACGGGGGAGACACCACCCCAGTCGCTCACCCCGGCATCGAGCAGGTCGCCGAAGTCGTCCGACAGGTTCGGCGGCGCCTGCACGTGCACCTCGGGCGGAAGGATCAGGCGGGCCAGCGCGATCGCTTCGAGATGGTCGGGACGGGGGCACGCCGGGGCCGAATGCATCGCGGTGCCGGGCTTGGGGAGGAAGTTCTGGACGATCACTTCCTGCACGTGACCGTGACGTGCATGGGAGGCGGCGATCGCTTCGAGCGCCTCGACCCGGTCCTCGCGGTCCTCCCCGATGCCGATGAGGATCCCGGTCGTGTAGGGAATCCGCTGCTCGCCCGCCCACTCGAGGGTGTCGAGACGCCGTTGCGGCACCTTGTCGGGGGCCCCGCGGTGACAGTCGAGATCGTCGCGCAGCGACTCGATCATCATCCCCTGGCTGGGCGTGACCGCCCGGAGCCGGGCGAGCTCGTCGGCGTACATCGCGCCGGTGTTGGCGTGGGGGAGCAGTCCGGTCTCGTCGAGCACGAGCTGGGCCATGGCGATCACGTAGTCGACGGTCGTCTCGTAGCCGTTCCGTTGCAGCCAGTCCTTGGCCACCGGATAGCGCTTCTCGGGCCGCTCGCCCAGCGTGAACAGCGCCTCGTGACAGCCCATCTGTGCACCGCGCCGGGCGATCTCGAGCACCTGCTCGGGCTCGAGGTAGGGCGAATCGAGCCGGGCCGGCGGCTGGGCGAACGTGCAGTAGCCGCACTTGTCCTGACACAACATCGTCAGGGGAACGAAGACCTTGGGCGAGAAGGTGACGACGGTGCCGTGGGCGGCGTCGCGCCGGGCCCGGGCCCGGGCCGTCAGCTCGTCGAGCGGCAGGGCCAGGAGATCAGGACGCGGCATCGGCCGACACCTCTGGGTGATGGCGGCCCGGACCGGGCCGCGAGGAGATCTGGGTGGGGGCGACGGCGTGATTGCAGCTGGTGCACCACGGTTGGAGCTCGAGACGGGTCCCGCACTCGTCGTGGACCAGCTCGGTCGGGGCGCCGTCGTCGCTGCACCAGGCATCACCCCAGCGCATGAGAGCCAGCAGGGCGGGGGAGAGGGCTCGCCCCTTCTCCGTCAGCCGATACTCGTGGCGGACGGGACGTTCCTGATAGGGCACCCGCTCGACCACTCCGGCCTCGACGAGGCTGCCCAGGCGGTCGGTCAACAGGTTCTTGGCGATCCCGAGATCGTGCTGGATCTGCGAGAACCGCCGGACGCCCCGGAAGACGTCACGCAGGATCAGCAGCGTCCAACGGTCGCCGATCACGTCGAGGGTGCGCTGGATCGAGCAGTCCTCGGTGGACGGGGGGTGGGGGGTGCGGTGGGGCATGGCCCGCCGACTCTAGGTCGAGTCGGTTGCGATTCGCAACCAACCCCCGGATGGACGCGTCAGGAGGAGAACACGTGGGTCGCGTGCCAGCCGCCGGAGTCGCTGCGCCAGAATCCCACGCCCATCGCGGTGTAGTTCTGCCGCGTCATGTTCGCATAGTGACCCGGGCTGTTCACCCAGAGGTCGTGCATCTTCTGGGCCGCCTCCTCCGGCGAGGCGTAGCCGGCACTCCACCATGCGATGTTCTCGCCATACGGCAGGTCGCTGTGCTCGAAGTCTCCGGTCGCGTCCATCGTCTGGGACCAGGCCCGGGCATCGGCGTCCATCGGTGACAAACGGACCAAGGGAGGAAGACCGAGTCCGACTCGCAGATCGTTCAGCAGGTTGAACGAGTGGGCCTCGGCGACCGCGAGCTCGACGGACTCAGCGGCCGTTGCACAGTCGCCGCCCGACGCCAGCGTGACGCCGGGACTCCCGGCCACCCGGTAGAGAAACGTCGCCACTTCGCCCCGGGTGACGTACCGATCGGGGGAGAAGGTGGTCGGTGACGTGCCGGTGGTGATCCCCTCCGCGACCATCCATCCGACGGCGTCGGCGAAGAAGTCGCCCTCATCGACGTCGACGAAGGACTCGGCGCCGCTGGCCGGCGAACCCTCGGCACGATGGAGGAAGGTGGCGAGTTCGCCGCGAGTCACGAGGCGATCCGGCTCGAAGGTCGACGGCGAGGTCCCGGTCGTGATGCCGGCCTCGACCATCCAGCCGACCGCTTCGGCGTAGAAGGATCCAGCAGCCACATCGGCGAACCCGGACTGGCCCGCCGGCGGTTCGCCATGGGTCCGATGGATGAACGTGGCGACCTGCCCGCGCGACGTCGCGTTCCCGGGCGAGAAGCAGCCGGGCGATGTGCCCGAAGTGATGTCGTTGTCGACCATCCACTGGACGGCGTCGGTGTAGAACTCGTCGCCGGCGACATCCCCGAACCCGGCCACGGCGCCGGCGGGCGTCATGGTGAGCATCGAGCACGCGAGCGCGATCACGAGCATCGTCGTCGTTCGCCTGCGTCGCGGCATGGTCACCCCCTGTGGCGCGAGTCGTTGCCGAAATATCGGCCCGTGGGTTCTCCAGCTTTACCAGAATGCCCGCCACTGTCGGTGACGGGCCCCGAATACGGTCCGTGAGACCCAGGTATTCGGTGCGAGTGGCCTATTCGACGCCGTCGTCCGACGCGGGTGCGTCGAGATCGCCGGCGGCTGCGAGAGCGCCGGCCAGGAAGGCCGCACGCTCGTAGACCATCGAGAACCAGTGCTCCGCGGGCGTCTCGTTGCCGGTCAGCGGAGGCCGCCCGAGCGAGCTGAGAACCGCCCGGACATCGGGCGAGTGCTGGATGCCGTCGATGCGCTCGGGCAGAAGGTTGCGGTCGCCCCAGAACTCCTCCGGATCGACCTTGGGGGTGTTCTGGCGGGCGCCGCCCTGATTGCGCGACCCCTTGCCGCCACTGCGGTTGCGTGAGCGGCTTCGCTTCGAGCGGCCTTCGTTTCGATCGCTCACGCCACGACCTCCTCGTTGAGCCCGGACTCGTTGAGCCCGGACTCGGTGATCTCGCCCTCGACGTCGAGCAGCAACGAACTGTCGATGCCCAGCGCCATCTGCAGCTGGTCGGCATCGAGATCGCCGATCGAGCTCGACTTGGGGAGCGTCAGGTTGGCGATCTGGCGCTTGCCCGCCACGACCTCCTCCACCCGCTCGTCGATCGTGCCCGGGCAGACGAGCCGGTGACAGATGACGGTGTTCTCCTGACCGATCCGCCACACGCGGTCGCGGGCCTGGTCCTCGACGGCCGGGTTCCACCAGCGGTCGTAGAGCACGACATGGTTCGCCGCCGTGAGGTTGAGCCCCGTACCGCCGGCCTTGAGCGACAGGACCATCGCCCCGGCGCCAGGGGTCTGCTGGAAGTCGTCGACCAGCCGATCGCGGGCGGCCCGGCCGAGCCCACCGTGATAGCAGTGGATCTTCTTGCCGGTCCGCTCGCTGAGATAGCCGGCCAGGGTCTCGCCCCAGGTCGCGAAGTGGGTGAACACGAGGACCTTCTCGTCGGCCGCAAACACGTTCTCGATGATCTCGTTGAGCCGGGCCAGCTTGCCGGAACGCCCCTCGATGCCCTTGTCGTCGGCCTGATAGTTCACCGGATGGTTGCAGATCTGCTTCAGCGCGGTGATCGCGGCCAGCACCGCGCCCTTGCGCTCCGGCGTGCCCGGCTCCTTCTGCTCGCTGTCGGTGATCAGCGTGTCGATGACCGCCTGGTAGAGCCCGATCTGCTCGGCCGTCATGGCACAGTGTTCGAGCTCGTCGATACGGTCCGGCAGTTCGGCGGCGATGGCCGGTTCGGCCTTGGTTCGGCGATAGACGAGGATGCCGTTGAGGGCGCGAAGCGCCTGCTCACCGTCGTTGGCGGCGTGCCCGTTCTGCTTCTCGGGAGTGAGCTGGCTCACGAAGGCCGCTCGCGGCCCGAGCAGTCCGGGATTGGCCCAGTCCATGATCGCCCAGAGATCGCCGAGTCCGTTCTCGATCGGTGTGCCGGTGAGCGCGATCCTGGTGTGGGCGTCGAGTCGACGAAGCTCCTTGCTCGTCTCGGCGGCGGGATTCTTGATCGCCTGGGCCTCGTCGATCACGACCTTGCCCCACGAGATCTCGCTCAGCTGATCCATGTCGCGGACCGCGGTGCCGTAGGTGGTGATGACGACATCGGCCTTGCGAATCGCCGCCGAGAGCGCGGGCCCCTTGGCGCGGGATCCACCGTGGTGCACGAGGATCTTCAGGTCGGGCACGAAGGTGCGGGCCTCGACCGCCCAGTTGCCGACCACGGCCGGCGGGGCGATGACGAGCCCGGTGCCGAGGTGGCGGCTCGCGTAGAGGTTGGCGAGGGTGGTCGGGGTCTTGCCCAGGCCCATGTCGAGCGCGAGACACCCCCCGAGCCCCGCATCGCCGAGGAAGTTGAGCCAGGCCAGCGCGTCGGCCTGATAGCTGCGCAGCTCGCCGTGGAAGCCCTCGGGCGTCGGGTCGGGTGTCTCGGGCAACGACTCGACGCTGCGCAGGAGCTCGGCGGCCCAGCCGTCGCCGACGATGTTGACACCGCCGGCGAGAGGCGACCCCTCGAGACCGAGCGCATGACGCAGCATGTCGGCCCCGGTCAGGCGGGTGGTGTCGGCGCGCTCGGCCAGCGCCGCCGCGGCCTCGACCAGGTCGGCCTTGTCGAGCTCGACCCATTGGCCGCGGGACTTCACGAGGGGACGGGCCTCGGCGGCGAGCTTGGCGATCTCCGCAGCCGACAGTTCGACTTCGTCGAACACGGCCGACCAGCGCACGTCGGCCAGTTGCTGGGCGCCGACCACGCTCTCGTCGGCCTCCGAAGTGAGGCGCAGCGACGCCACCGCCTTGCGGCGGCGGAGATCGGGCACCCGCACGTCGAAACCGGCGGAACGCAACACGTCGCCCGACGTGGTCATCAGATTCCACGCCTCGTCCTGCGAGAGGATCACCTCACCCCGCCGGCGTCCTCCGAGGCGCAGGAGCTCGGGGAACAGCCGTTCGAGGCGGGCGAGCTGGGCGGCCGTCTGCTTGGCCCGTGTCTTCGACCCGGTGGTCACCGCGACCTCGACGGGTTCGAGCGTGCCGTCCTCGGAGGGTGCGAGCACGGCGACGTGCCACGCGCCCAACTCGTCGGGGGGATCGAGCTGCACCACGAGGCGCTTGCCGACCGCACCCAGCACCGGCTGACCCCATTGGGTCATCCGTCGCACGAGCTCACCCCCGGCCTTGGTGGGAGCGACGAATGCTTCGCCGTCGAGGCGGCAGAGAGTCGCCTCGGCAACGTCCTGCTTCGTCTTGATGTCGGGCGGCATGGCCGGCGTCTCGAGCTGACCGGCCGCGAACGACACGATGGCGTCGACGAGGTCGGTGAGCGCGGCCAGCGCGAACTTGTCCTTCTCCTGCTCGCGGCTCCCGAGCATTGCCGCGCCGGGGACCGACGCGGTCAGCCCGGCGAGGACGTCGTCGTCGATCAGCGCGGGGCTCCACCGCATGCGGAAGGTGCCCTGGTCGGGAGTCGAGGGGTCCTTGCGCCGTCGCTTCTGTTGGATGAGCTGGGGGACGTAGCGACCCTGCATCACCATCTCGATGGCCGCCGCGGTCGCGATGCCCATCCAGGTGACGCTCGTGCCGACACGATCGTCGTCGCCCGTCGCACCGAGCGGTGCGAGCCACCCCAGCACCTTCTCGATCGGGGCCGACACCGTGGCGGCCCGTCCGTTGCCCGGGATCTTCACGGTCGCCCGTTGGTCCCAGTCGTCGACGACACCACCGAGGTCGCGGATTCGCTGGAGGACCTGCTCGTCGGTCTCCGGGCGCTGTCCGGGGCCCGATGCCCAGGCGACGATGCGCCCTTCGGAACGGGACAGGTGGAGCTGGACCTCGCCGACCACCGCCGGAGCGGCCGCGGCGGGTTCGTGTTCGTCGTTCCTGGGCTGGAGATCGGCTTCGTCGGGTTCGCCCACCAGTTCGGTGAGCACCTCGTCGATGCGCCAACACTCGCGATCGAGGTCGGCCACGACGGCCGCCCGCTCGGCCCCACGGAGGTCGCGCCGCGCGGAGGTGAGCATGGCCTCGGTCTCGTCGAGCAGGCGCCAGAGGCTGGCGATCCATGCCGGCCGGCGCTGATGCAGATAGTCGGATTCCTCGGCGGTCGCACGTCCGTCGAGGTGGGCTTGGACCAGTCGGTCGAGCTGACTCGACGTCAGGACGGCCCCGTCGGTGGTGGTAACGGTGTTCTCCTACGGCAGGCGAGGCTGCGGTGCGTGGGGGAGCGTTTCGGGTCGGAACCGTGCCTTCGTCGCCCGCGGGGACGGCGCCTGACACGGCCACCCGGTGACGGCTCCGTGACCGCACTGGACTTGCGCTGGAGTGCCCTTCGGCGCCAGCGGCCTCGTGATGAGTGTACGAGGAAGGGAGCGAACCCCACACCTAGCCGGGGCGGGGCTCCTTCGGCAGACCGAGCACCATCTCACCCAGGATGTTGCGCTGGATCTGGGAGGTCCCGGCGTAGATCGTCCCGGCGCGGGCGTTGTAGAAGGCCCCGAGCCAGGATGCGGAATGGTTTCCCGAACCGGGCAGATCTCCCCAGAACGAACTCCCCGCGGGCTTGCCTTCCGCGACCATGGCTCCGGCCCCGAGCACGTCGATCGCCAGTTCCGTGACCCGCTGGTGGTATTCACTCCAGTAGATCTTGAACATCGACTCGGTCGGACCCGGCACACCGCCGGCGAGGAAGTTCGTCAGTGAGCGCTTGCCGAGGTAGCCCATGATCTCCACCTCGGTGTGGATCCGGGCGAGTCGATCGCGCAGAACCGGGTCGTCGGACGCCCCGGTCTGCTTGGCGAAGGCCAGGAGCTTCTCGGCTTCGGCCTTGAACATGATGGGCATGGTCGCGGCGGCCTCGCCCCGCTCGTAGCCGAGGAGCGTCATCGCCACGGCCCACCCGCCGTTGACTTCGCCCACGACGTTGTCCCTGTGGGTCCGCGCGTCGGTGAAGAAGGTCTCGTTGAAGTCGGAATCGCCCGACAACATCTCGATGGGTCGCACCTCGACGCCGTCCTGGTCCATCGGGCAGAGGATGAAGCTGATGCCTCGATGCTTGGGGGCGTCGGGGTCGGTGCGACAGAGCACGAAGATCCAGTTGGCGGTCATGCCGGCCGAGGTCCAGATCTTCTGGCCGTCGATCACCCACTCGTCGCCATCGAGCCGGGCGCGACAGCCCAGCCCTCCCAGGTCCGAACCGGCGTCGGGCTCGGAGTAGCCCTGACACCAGACGTCGTCGCCACTGATCACCCGGGGCAGGAAGTGGGCCTTCTGCTCGGGCGTCCCCCATTGCAGAATCGTGTTGCCGACCATCTGGATGCTGAAGGAGTCGTTGAGTCCACCGGTGGGCACACCCGCCCGTTGGAACTCCTCGGCCAGCACGACCTGCTCGAGTTCACTGAGTCCGCCGCCGCCGTACTCGGTCGGCCAGGCCGGGGCCAGGTAGCGGTTGTCGGCCAACGTGCGGCGCCACTCAGCGGTGAACGCGTCGGCCTCGTCCCGGTCGAGGGCGCCGATGCCCTTCCAGTCGCTCGGGAGGTTCTCGGCGAGGAACGCCTTGATCTTCCCGCGGAACGCATCGGCCTCCGCGCTGTAGGAGGGATCCATCAGCCGAGCCGCTCCGCCTTGGTCGCCAGCGCCGTCAGCAACTCGTCGAAGCTCTTCTCGAACGCCGCGACGCCCTCGTCCTCGAGGAGACGGGTCACGTCGTCGAGATCCACACCGACGGCCGCGAGGCCGGCCATCACCGCGCGAGCGTCGTCGACATCGGCATCGATCGTGCGGGCGACGGTGCCGTGGTCCTCGAACGCGTCGAGCGTGTTGTCGGGAAGAGTGTTGACGGTGTCGGGACCGATCAACTGGTCGACGTAGAGCGTGTCGGGGTAGTCGGGGTTCTTGGTGGACGTCGACGCCCACAGCGGTCGCTGGACCCGGGCCCCCCGGGCGACGAGCGCGTCCCAGCGCGGACCGGCGAACGTCCCGAGGAAGAGGGCGTAGGCCAGCTTGCCGTTGGCGACCGCCGCCTTGCCCCGCAGGGCCAGCGCCTCGTCGGTGCCGATCGCCTCGAGTCGGCGGTCGACCTCGACGTCGAGGCGGCTGATGAAGAACGACGCCACGCTCGAGATGTCGGACAGGTCACCGTCGGCCCGCTCGAGTCCTGCGATGTAGGCCTCCATCACCTCTGCGTACCGCTCGAGCGAGAAGATCAGCGTGACGTTGATGGATCGCTTCTCGGCGATCATCTGCTGGATCGGGGCGAGCCCCTCGGCGGTGGCGGGGATCTTCACGTAGAGGTTGGGCGCGTCGAGCTGCTCGTCGAGAGCCCGCGCCGCCACTTCGGTGCCGGCGCTGTCACGCGCCAGTCCGGGATCGACCTCGACCGACACGTAGCCGTCGAGCCCGTCGGACTCGTCGTGGACCGGGCGCAGGATCTCGAGCGCCGCCCGGATGTCGCTGGTGACGAGTCGCCAGTAGGACGCCTCGACGTCGAGACCGCCGCCGATCGCGTCGGCGAACTCGTCGTCGTACTCCCCGGAACCCTGGATCGCCTTCTGGAAGATCGAGGGGTTCGACGTGAGACCGCGGACCCCTCGGGCCACCCAGCGCTCGAGTTCGCCGCTCGTGATCCACCCGCGGCGGATGTTGTCGAGCCACGGACTCTGGCCCTGCTCGGCGAAGAGATCGTGCAAGCGGGTCATGGGTCCTCCGAGAGGGGGTCAGTCGTCGAGTAGGGCCTGGGCCCGCGCCACGAGATCGTCGGCGTCGATGCCCAGTTCCTTCAGCACCGTACCGCCCGGGGCGGACGCACCGAACCGGTCGATGCCGACCACGTCGTCGACCCACCGGAGCCAGCCCTGCGTGACACCGGCCTCGATGGCCAGCGACGGGATGGCGCGGGGGATCACCGACGCCCGAACGGCCGGGTCGGCCGCTTCGAACAGCTCCCAGCAGGGCATGGAGACCACGCGGGCGACGACGCCGAGCTCGGCCAGCCGGTCGGCGGCCTCGACACAGACGGCCACCTCGGATCCCGTACCGACCAGCGTGATGGCCGCATCGGCGGCCTCCCGCAGCACGTAGGCCCCCTGGGCCACACCGTCGGCCGAGGTGCCCTCGAGCACCGGCAGGTTCTGTCGGCTCGTGATCATCGCCGTCGGGCCGCCCGAGGCCACGGCGACCCGCCACGCGGCGGCGGTCTCGTTCGCATCCGCCGGACGCATCACCCGGAGGCCCGGAATGGCCCGCAGCGAGGCGATCTGCTCCACGGGCTGATGGGTCGGCCCGTCCTCGCCGACACCGACGGAGTCGTGGCTCCAGACGAAGATCGAGCGGGCTTGCGACAGGGCCGCGAGTCGCACTGCGGGGCGCATGTAGTCGGCGAAGACCAGGAAGGTCCCGACGACGGGGATCGCGCCGCCGTGCAGCGCCATACCGTTGGCGATCGCCCCCATCGCGTGTTCGCGTACGCCGAAGTAGATCTGTCGGCCGCCCGGGTTCGCAGCGGAGAACACACCCTCGTCCTTGATGACCGTACCCGTGTTGCCGGTGAGATCCGCGCCACCGCCGGTGAGGCCCGGCACGAGGGGAACCAGCGCCTGGAGCGCGGCGTTCGAGGCCTTGCGGGTGGCAATGGACTCACCGGGCTCGAACGACGGGAGGGCATCCTCCCATCCCGGCAACCCGTTGCCCCCCAGCTGCGCCTCGAGCGTGGCGCGATCGCCGTCGAAGGCTGCGACTCGGGCCTCCCAGTCCTCGCGAGCCGCGGCGCCGCGCCCGCCCCGGGCGCGGTACTCCTCGAGCACGTCGGCCGGCACGTGGAACGTCTCGTCGACGGGCATGCCCATGACGGCCTTGGTGGCGGCGATCTCGTCGTCGAGGATCGCGTAGCCATGTGCGTCGGGGGTGTTCGCCGATGCCGTGGCCGGCGTGCCGATGATCGTACGGACGATCACGAGCGACGGCTTGTCGGTGACCGCCATCGCCGACCGGATGCCGGCCTCGAGCGCGTCGACGTCTTCGCCGACCGCGCCGAGTTCGTGCACGTCCCAGCCGTAGGCCCGGAACCGGGCGGCAGCGTCGTCGGTGAGGGCGAGCTCGGTCTCACCATCGATGGTGATGTGGTTGTCGTCGTAGCAGAGGACGATCTTGCCCAGGCCGAGATGGCCGGCGAGCGACGCCGCCTCGTGACTGATCCCCTCGGAGAGGTCGCCGTCGCCACAGATGCCGAACACGTGGTGGTCGAACAACTCGGCGCCGTAGCGCGAGCGCAACTGCGCCTCGGTGATCGCCATGCCGACCATGTTGGCCACGCCCTGTCCGAGCGGGCCGGTGGTGACCTCGACGCCCGCGGTGTGGCCCACCTCGGGATGGCCGGGAGTGGCCGAGCCCCACTGTCGGAAGGACTTGAGATCGTCGAGTGTGAGGCCGAAGCCCGCGAGGTGCAGCAGGGCGTACTGGAGGATCGACGCGTGGCCGGCCGACAGCACGAAGCGGTCCCGATCCATCCAATCGGGGCGACTCGAGTCGTAGTTCATGACGCGCGAGAAGAGCACGTGAGCCAGCGGTGCGAGCGACATCGCAGTCCCCTGGTGGCCCGAGCGCGCGGCATGCGGCGCGTCCATGGCGAGACCACGGATCGTGCTGATGGCGCGCGCGTCGAAATCGGTCATTCGTACTCCCAGGTCACGGAACTCGTCGGACCCTATCCGCGCGATCGTGGGTCGGTTCGGATGTCGGGCGGCCCAACGCTCAGCCGTAGAAGAGCAGCACCGACGCGGTGAACCCGTGTACGTGATTCCGGCCCTGCACCGGCCCGACCTCGCCGGCACAGAACATGCCGGCGACCGCACCGCCGCGCACTGCGGCGTGCACCATCTCGGCGTCGTGGTCGGGCGACCCGAACAGTGCCGTGCCCCGGCCGTTGCAGGTGAAGACCAGTGCGGCGTCGGCATCCACGGGTGCCAACTTCTCCTGGAGGTCGGTCGACGCACTCGCGGCATCGCGCACGTGGAACTGGAGGGTGGTCCCGACCGGCGCGACGTCGCCGATGCGGATCGCCCCCTGACCGTGATCCGCGCCGAGAACCCCACGAATCAGGAAATCCCCTCGGTCGAACTCGGCCGGGCGTTCGTCGATCACCAGACCCACGTGGAGTCCACGCGACAACAGAGCCCGCTCCTCGTCGTCGGCGTCGTCGATCAGCGATCGGAGCCGTTCGAGGGCGGGCCGGGAGGCGAGTTCGCGCACGAGGTTGGAATCCGAGGCCGTGACGATCAGCGGTTCACCCACCGGGCGACATCCCTGTGAGACCACGGTGGTGTCGTCCATCCCCTCGGGCAGGAGGACACCCACGGCCCCTTCGGCGAGGACCTCGGCCTGGACGACGAGCCGGTCCACACCGGGACCGCCCGCCGACGCCATTCCGCCGACCACGGAGAGCTCGGGATACTGGTCGTTGGTCGCCCGCACGAAGGCCTCGGTCGGAAACGAGTGCGGTTCGGTCAGCAGGAGCAGGGTGCGGCGACCCACCGCGGCTGCGTCGGGCATGCCCACCACAGCGGTTCCCTCGGGACTGCGGACGACCTCCAGCCGCACGGCCTCGACCGGTCCGACGCGCCCGGCCCACAGGGAGATCGCCGGAACGTCCTCGACCTCGGTCGGGCCGCCGATGACTCCGACCGTGGTGGACCCGACCA
The DNA here is from genome assembly GCA_030432715.1 of Acidimicrobiia bacterium. Lineage (GTDB taxonomy): Bacteria > Actinomycetota > Acidimicrobiia > Acidimicrobiales > Aldehydirespiratoraceae > JAJRXC01. The sequence goes on from JAUIML010000067.1 coordinate 14,433, forward strand.
GGGTCGCCGGTTCGAGGATCGCCCGCACGGCCTCGACGATGTCGTCGAGTTCGGCGACGTGGGGACGGGTGACGAACAGCACCACGAGATCGGCCCCGGGCCCGACCCGGTCGAGCGCGGCGCCGGCCACCTCGGCCACCGCCTGCGCGGCGTCGGGATGCTCGCTCACGGCGGCCCCGAAGGTCGCCGCTCCCGTCGCGGTCACGTCAGTCCTCGACCGGCGGGAGCAGCGTGTAGGGAACGGCGGTGTAAGGACCGTGACCGATCCGGCAGCGTGCCTCGATCGTGCCGTAGTCCTCGAACTCCAGCTCGGCCCTCACCAGGCGATAGGTGAACTTGCCGGGTTCGACGTCGAAGGGCTGGACATTGCGGGCGATCTGTTCCTCTCCCCGGTGGAACGTCACTTCGAGCACGCCTTGGCCGGCGGCGGCTTCCGGGCAGCGCACGATCACGCACAGGTGCGGGGCCCAGGTGAGCGGAACGGGTGAGGGAGCCGCGGCGCTGAACTGAATGCCCTTCAGGTCGATGCGGGTCGAAGGACCGGGGACGGGTCGGAGGTCGATCTCGTCGATGAACAGCGCAGAGACGATCTGCATCTCGGTGTTGGCGTCGTTGACCATGCGCGCACGCTATCGGCGGCCTCGGTGCGCGTCCCACTACGCTTGAGCGCCGTGACGGTCACCAACACCGCCGACCCCGACGTTCCGACGCGCGAAGCGATCGTCGTCGCGGCGCGGCGTCTCTTTGCCGAACGCGGGTTCGACCGCACGTCACTCAACGACATCGCCGCCGTGGTCGGCATCCGCCGTCAGAGCCTCCTGCACCATTTCCCGTCGAAGGAGGCGATGTACCGGGAGGTGTTCGAGCGAGCACTCGCCGAGTGGTACGAGCGCGTCGAGTCCGCCGTTTCCCAATCGGCACCGCGCGGGTGGGCGCAGGTGGAGTTCGTCCTCACCGCCGGGTTCGAGTTCTTCCAGGCCAACCCCGACTTCGTGCGCATCGTCCGTCGCGAGGCGTTGGCCGAAGAGGGCGCCGGCCACATCGAGCTCGGAGTCGCGCTGCAACCCCTCTTCGCCCGTGCCGTCGAGTACTTCGAGCGGGAGATGGACGCCGGGCGCTTCCGGCGCCACGACGCCGAACAGCTGCTCCTCACCGGCTACGGCGCCCTGCTGTCGTACTTCTCCGACGTCACGTTCATCGGTGACCTGCTCCTGCGAGACCCCCTCGATCAGGCCTCGCTCGACGCGCGCCTGACCCACGTCCGCGAGCTGTTCCGGGCCGCGCTCGAACCCACGAAGACGTGACCCGGGGCGCGCGGCGCGACCGCGGCCGTTCCGACGCGTAACCTGCGACCCACATGCGTCGGTTCATCCTTCCCGCTCTCGTGCTCTCGGTGGC